>NZ_BPRG01000050.1:190496-306453 GCF_036984265.1 Pseudonocardia sp. D17
AGCGCGGCGGCGTGCAGCCGTCGTGCCTCGTCGGCCTCGCCCGCGGCCGCGGCGACCCGTCCGCGGGCGGTCAGCACCGCGTGGCCCGACCCGGCCCCCGCCAACGCCTCCCGCGCCGCCGCCACCTGCCCGCGGGCCAGCGCGATCTCCGCCGACGACAGCAGCGCCTCGTCGGGCAGCGGGGTGCGGCCCGCCGCCGCCCACAGCTCGCGGGCGTGCGCGACGTCGGCGGTCGCGGCATCGAGCTCCCCGTGCCGGAGCAGGCTCGCCGCCCGGTGACACAGCACCTCGGCGCACTCGTCGAGCGCACCCAGCTCCTCGTGCAGCCGCAGCGCGGCGGCCCACAGCTCGTGCGCCCGGGTCCACTCCCCGCGCCGGCTCGCGATCAGCGCCGACCAGTCCAGGGCCTGCGCACCGCCCCACCGCTCGCCGAGCGCACCGAACGCCTCCCGGGCCGCGGACAGCTCCGGTTCGGCCTCGGCAGGTCGCCCGTCGAGCAGGGCGAGCAGGGCGCGGCTGAGCCGGTCGAGGGCGCGGCTCCACGCGTCGGACCCGAGCAGCCGCGGGTCGGGGTCCGAGCTGTCGGGCGGTCCCGCGACCATGCCCCACAGTGCCGCGCCGAACGGGTAGCGCAGCTCCCGGCCGTGCGTGCGCATGATCGCCTCGCCGCGCGCCCAGTGCTCGGGGGCGGCGCGCGGCACGGCGTGCGCCACGACCGCGACGTACTCCTCGGCCATGCCCTCCGGCACCTCGGCGGCGAGCAGCTCGGCCGCGACCGGACCCGGTCTGCTGTGCCGCCCGGAGAGCCACCAGTACGCGGCGAGCGCCGCGACCAGCGCGAACGCCGTCGGCCGGTCGTGGGTGGCGGACCAGCGCAGTGCCGCAGTCAGGTTCGCGTCCTCCGCGGACAGCCGGGCGAGCCACCGCAGCTGGTCGGCCCCGCGCAGCTGCGGGTCGGCCTCGCGGGCCAGCGCGAGGTGGTGACGGGCGTGCGCGGCGGCGACGGCATCGCGCTCGCCGGCCTCCTCGAGCCGGGCGAGGCAGAACAGCCGGACCGTCTCGAGCATCCGGTAGCGCTCGCCGTCTGTCTCGACGAGCGAACGGTCGACCAGGTCGGCGAGCACGTCCTCGCCGACCCCGCACACCGGCTCGACCGCCTCGGCAGGCGCCCCGCCTGCGAAGATCGCGAACCGGCGGGCGAGCGTCTGCTCCTCGGCGCCGAGCAGGTCCCAGCTCCACGCGACGACCGCCGCCAGCGTGCGGTGCCGGGCGTCGGCGGTGGGATCGCCGCGCGACAGCACCCGGAACCGGTCGTCGTCGGAGAGCTTGCGCGCCAAGGTGTCGACGCCGAACGTCCGCAGCCGCGCCGCCGCGAGCTCGACGGCCAGCGGCAGACCGTCGAGGTCGGCGCAGATGGCCTCGACGGTGGCGGCGTTGCCGTCGTCGACGACGAATCCGGGCCGCACCGCCGCGGCCCGCTCGGCGAACAGGCGTACCGCATCCGGCAGCGGGCCGAGCGGCAGCAGCGTCTCGCCGGTCAGGCCCAGCGGCTCGCGGCTGGTCGCGAGCACCCGCACGCGCGGACATGCGGTGAGGACGGTGCGGGCCACGGCGCCCGCCCCGCCGACGACCTGCTCGCAGTTGTCGAGCACCAGCAGGACCTCCTGCCCGGCGAGTGCCGTCACGAGGCGGTCGAGGGGCCCGTCGGAGCCGGTGGGGGAGTCGCGCACGCCGAGCGCGGCGAGCACCGCGGCGGCGACGGCCTCGCCGTCGTCGGCCGGCCCGAGCGGGGCCAGCTCGACCCAGCACACCGGTGCGCCCGTTCGGGCGGCGTGCTCGGCGGCCAGCCGCGTCTTGCCCATGCCGCCGGGACCCAGGATCGTCACCAGCCGGGCGTCGCCGAGTGCGGCCAGCCGATCGAGCTCCACCCGCCTCCCGACGAACGACGTCAGCTGCGCCGGCACCCGGCGCCGCCGACGCGGGGCGGGGTGCTCGGCCCGCAGGATCGCCGCGTTCACCTCGGCGAGCTCCGGGGACGGGTCCGCGCCGAGCTCGGTGCGCAGGAGCCTGCGGACCTTCTCGTACTCCTCGAGTGCCTCGGCCGGCCGGCCCGCGGCGTGCAGGGCACGCATCAGCAGCCCGCGCAGGTGCTCCCGCATCGGGTGCTCCGCGGCGAGCGCCGCCAGCGTCGCGACGGACGTGCCGCCAGGCAGCGCCAGCTCGGCCTCGGCGAGGTCCTCCCGGGTGTCGAGGTGCAGCCCGTCGAGCCGGGTCGGGTCCGGGCCGGGCGGCAGGTCCGGAACTGCGGGCCCGCGCCACAACGCCAGCGCCGCCCGCAGGACGGCGGCCGCCTCGGCGGTACGGCCCGACCGCAGGAGCCTGCGCCCCTCGGCCGCGAGCCGGGCGAAGCGCAGGGCGTCGACGTCGTCGGGATCGGCCACCACCCGGTACCCGCCGCCGGTGAACTCGATCGTCCCGGGTGGCAGGGCCCGCCGTAGCCGCGACACCTGTGCCTGCACCGCGTTGGCCGCACCCGCGGGCGGGTCGTCGCCGTACTGGCCGTCGACCAGCGCCTCCACCGGGACGACGCGCCCGGCCCGCAGCAGCAGCATCGTCAGCAGCGCCCGCGGCCGAGGGCCGCCGACGGCGACCTCCTCACCCTCGGGGGTCCGGACCTGCAGCGGTCCGAGGATGCCGAACTGCACGATCTCCATCCTTGCAGGGCGGCCCCCGAGTGCAGGAGCTGCGCCGGGGGCGCGCCCGGGAGATCGCGCGCAACCTCACCGTCGTCGGGTGGCCGTCGGGGAGCAGTGGGTTGCGCTCGGGTGGGTGTCGCGGACCACGCCGGTGAGCGCCGGGGTTGCGCTCCCGAGAGCGGGCGCAACCTCACGGTCGCCGCGACGCCGCGACGCAGCAGTCAGGTTGCGCTCCGGGGCTGCCGCGGCGACTTCCGTCGTATCCACCGGATGGGCATCATCGCCTGCCACTACCGGGCCGCGGAGGGGCGGCACAAGGAGATCGAGCTCGCCGCGCACGAGCTGCTGCAGTACCTGGACGCCGCCACGGCCTAACGGATCTCGCGCAGCACCTCCTCGGTGTGTTGCCCCGGCGTCGGCGGGTTGCGGAGCGCGACGTCGGGGGACAGGAACGGCAACCGCGGCAGGGCGGGGGCGCCAGGAGGGGCGTCGACCGGGTCCACCAACATCCGGCGTTCCTGCGCGACGGGGGTGGCGAGGGCCTCGTCGAGCCGGTTGACCGCGGACACCGGGACCTTGGCGTCGCCGAGGAGCTTCTCCAGGTCACGACGGGTGTGCAGCGACGTGCGGGCCTCCAGCAGCGCGTGCAACGCCTCCCGGTTCACGACGCGTTCGCCGACCGACCCGAACCGCGGGTCGTCGGCGACCTCGGGGACGCCGAGGGCGGCGCACATGCGTCGGAAGATCGCGTCGTTCCCCGCGGCGACCATCAGCTCGCCGTCGGCGCAGCGGAAGGTCTCGTAGGGGGCGGCCATCGGCGTCACCGCACCGGTCTTGACGGGCGGGCGGCCCGTCGCGACGAGGTTGACCATCTGGTGGCACATCAGGGCGAAGCCCGAGTCGACGAGCGCGACCTCGACCCGCTCCCCGCGGCCGCTCTCCGACCGGCGGGCCAGCGCCGACATGACGCCCATCGCCGCCCACATGCCCGTCGTGATGTCGACGACCGACGCCGGCACCCGCGCCGACGGCCCGCCGGGGTGCCCGGTGGCGTCGACGATGCCGGTGAAGGCCTGCACGACGGGGTCGTAGCCGGGCAGCTCGGCGCCGAGCGGGCCACGGCCGAAGGCCGACACCGAGCAGTAGACGAGCCGCGGGTTGCGCGCCGACAGCGTCTCCCACGACAGCCCGAGCCTGTCGAACTTCCCTGGCCGGTAGCTCTCCATGACGACGTCGGCCCCGTCGCACAACCGCAGCGCCGTCTCGCGTCCCGCGTCGGTGGTCAGGTCGAGGACGACGCTGCGCTTGTTGCGGTTGAACGTCGTGAAGATCGTCGAGATGCCGTCGGCGGCGAAGGGCGCGAGGCGGCGCGAGTCGTCGCCACCGGGCTTCTCGATCTTGATGACGTCGGCGCCCTGGTCGGCCAGGATCATCGCCGCGAACGGCCCGGCGATCATGGCGGTGAAGTCGACGACCCGCAGCCCGGCGTAGGTCCGACCGGGGCTCGTCACGGCCGGGAGGGGTCGAGCACCGGCTTGATCTCGGCCATGGCGCGCATGGCATCCATGGCCCGGTCGAGCTCGGAGAGGCCGTAGGTCGAGCCGAGGATCCGGTTCCAGTCGAAGCGGTCGGAGAACCGGTCGAGCGCGTCGAGGGCGACGGCGTAGTCGCCGATGTCGCCGCTCATCGAACCGCGGATCCGCAGCCCGTGGCCCACGATACGGGCGACGTCGACCTCCTGCCGGGGGCCGCCGAGCGTGCCCATCAGGACGTAGCGGCCGTTGCGCCCCGTCATGTCGATGCCTTCCGCGCCCGCACCCGGGGCGCCCGCCATCTCGAACCCGACGCTCGGCCCGCCGCCGGTGAGGTCGCGGACCAGCTCGACGCGTGCCGCCGGGTCGGGGTGCTCGTCGACGGACACGACGTCGGTGGCACCCCATTCCTGCGCGACGGCCAGCCGGTCGGCCGGACCCCCCACGACGACGAGCTTGCGGGGGCCGTGCAGGGAGGCGAGCGCCGTCGTGAACAGGCCGACGGGACCCGCGCCCTGGACGAGGACGGTGTCGGTGAACTCGATGCGCCCCATGACGTCGAGCGCGCGGACGACGGTGCGCACGGCGCAGCTGCCCGCCGCGGCCCAGGTGCTCTCGACACCGTCGGGGACCACGAGCCGGCCCGCTCCCGGGACGACGTAGCCGACCTCGGCGAACGTTCCGGTGAAGTGCGGCGGGCGGCTGCAGTCGGACATGTAGCCGATGTAGCGCTGCGGGCACAGCGTCGGCTCCTTGTCCAGCGTGCACTGCCGGCAGCGCCCGCACGGGGTGTGCGCCCAGACGACGCGGTCCCCGATGCGCACGGGGTTGCCGAGGCTGTCGACGTCGGCGCCCGCGCCGATCGCGGTGACGCGCCCGGCCATCTCGTGGCCGAGGATCAACGGGAGGGAGATCGGGAGGCGTCCTTCGAGGTCACCGGCCCACACGTGCACGTCGGAGCCGCAGACGGTGGCGGCCTCGATGTCGACGACGAGCGCGCCCGGCTCGGGCTCGGGGCGGGGGAACGTCTCGACGGTGAACGGGGCCCGGTACTCGGTGAGGACGGCTGCTCTGGCGTCGGTCACCCCCTCTTCCTAGCCGATCCCGCCGCGACGCGCCCGGGTTCTCCGGGGTCCCGAGGCCGGGCCCTCGATCGGGTGAGGTGCCGGGCCGGAGCGCTCGGCGATGCCACTCTGACGCCATGCGCGAGGGTGGGCGACGGGTCACGACCGCACTCGCGGGTGCGGTGGTCGCCGGTGCGGTCGTCGTGGCGGGTCTGGCGGGTGTCCCGACGCCCGCGGCGGCGGCCGCGCCCCCGCCGACAGCCCAGCCGACGGCCCTGCCTCCGGCGCCCTCCGCCGCGCCGAGCACCCTGCCGTTGCTCGTCCCGCCGACGTCCGAGCTGCCGCTGCTGGTCCCGACGAGCACCGTCCCGGCGACCGCGTCCGCTCCGGCCCCGGCGCCGACCTCCTCGGTCGTCCCCACGACGGGACCGTCGGCTCCGAGCGGCGTCACGATCTCGGGGCTGGACCTGCACGACGGCACGATGCTGCAGTCCGGCGGTGTCGACCTGCTCTACGGGACGATGTACGGCTGCGGGTTCGAGTGGGGCGTCTCGTCACCGTGGTGCGGGTTCGGGGTGTCCGAGGCGTCGACGCCCGCAGGCCCGTGGTCGGCCCCGACGCGCCTGTTCGCGCCGACCGACGTCAGCCCGTTCACGGGTACGACCTGGCAGGCGATCTGCGGCGACTCGGGCGCGGGCTGCTTCAACCCGCGCATGTTGCACCGCAGCGGCTGGGGTGACGACGACGGCGCCTGGATCCTCTGGTTCAACGCGCCCGACGACTTCGCCCGGACCCGGGCGAACGCGTACTACGCCATGGAGTGCGCGGGCCCCACCGGCCCGTGTGGCGGTGCCGGCCGCACGACGACGAAGCCCTCGCTGCACGACTGCACCGACAACGGCGACTTCTCGCTCGTCCCCGACGACCCCCGCCCGCCGATGATGCTGTGCACCATGGCCGACCAGACGCTCGCGTCGGAACGGCTGAGCGCATCGGGCACCGCCGGCGCCGGCGGCGGCTCGCACGACCTCGCGGGCCTGACGAACACCGAGGCCCCCGGCGCCTACCGCGACCCGTCGACGGGGACCTGGATCCTGACCTACAGCGACCCGAACTGCGGGTACTGCGCCGGCGCACCGACCGGGTACGCGACCGCGCCGGGTCTCGACGGGCCCTGGACCGCGCCGGCCAACACCAACCCCGACTGGGGCGCGCCGCCCTCGGGACGCCGGGCGATCTCCGCGACGTCGTGCGGCGGGCAGAGCCGCACCGTCGTCACCCTGTCCGGGCAGGCCTATCAGCTGATCGACCTCTGGCTCGGCACGCGCAACGAGACGCGGGCGGGTATCCGGCTCGAACCGCTGGTCTACCGCGGCGCCTCGGCGCCGGGGACGCCGCTGCAGGCCTTCGCGCCGTGGACGTGCGGCGCCGTCGAGGGCGGCCCGCACGGGACGGGGCACCGCGGCTCGGCCGCGTCCCCGGGGTGAGGCCGGAGCGCCGGGAGAGTCACCGCATCAGGCCACGCCGACGTAGGCGAGCACCCCGTCGAGCGCGCGCTCGAGGTGGACGAACTCGCCGGTCGACTGGTACATCGACGCCCCGCCCTGCACGGCCGCGAGCACGACCGAGGCGGCGGCCTCCGGGGCGACGTCGCCACCGCCACCGGGGGTGGCGACGTCGCCACCGCCACCGGAGGACCACAGCCGCGCGACGGCCTGCGTCATCAGGGCGTGCCAGCGCGTCTGCATGTCGACGACGATGCCCTCGGCCTCCGGACCGGTCCGCGAGATCTCGACGACGAGCGCCGTGACCGGGCAGTACCGCCCCAGCTCCGAGTAGCGCGCGATCACGGCGGCCCGCCAGGCGCGCCACGACTCCGGTGTGG
The DNA here is from genome assembly GCF_036984265.1 of Pseudonocardia sp. D17. Lineage (NCBI taxonomy): Bacteria > Bacillati > Actinomycetota > Actinomycetes > Pseudonocardiales > Pseudonocardiaceae > Pseudonocardia > Pseudonocardia sp. D17. The sequence goes on from NZ_BPRG01000050.1 coordinate 197,674, forward strand.
ACAGGTCCTCGATGTAGGGCTGCTGGTCGGCGATCACCCGGTCGGCCTCGAACCGGGCGATCGCGGCGAACAGCTCGGAGCGGCCGTCGGGGAAGTAGTGGAAGAGCTGGCTCTTGCTCGCGCCGGTGCTGGTGCAGATCCGCTCGAGGCTGACACCCGCGGTCCCGTTGGTGCGCAGCAGTTCGGCGGCACCCTCGAGGATTCGGCGACGGGTCTCCGCGCCCTTGGCCGTCAGCACCCGCTGCATGGCACGATCCTACGTGCGTCGCGGACGGTCCGAAACGGCCCGATGGCCTTCCGTCGCCAGTCCACTCACGCCGTCGTCGTCAGAGTGCGTCGCTGCGTGGCGGTTTCCCTTGCGCGAGCTGCTCGTCCCGGCGTGAGGACAGGGGCGACGACGTCCGCGATCGCCCGCATCGTCGTGACGTGCCCGGTGAGCCGCACGGCCGGCGGGCTGGTCTGGACGACGAGCTCGGTCGCCCAGTGCAGCGCCGGGTCGCGCCGCAGCCGGGCCACGGTGACGGCCGGGTCCTCGCCCGCGGGGACCAGTCGCGACACGGCCACCCGTGGGCTGCCCGCGGCGCGTGACCAGTACCGCGCCAGGTCCGCGGCGACGGGGGAGCCGGCGACGTCGGCGGGGCGACCGGTGAGCACCCCGATCCCGCGAGCGGCCGCCTCGTCGATCGCGACTCCCGAACCCGTCGCCCACCAGAGTCGCTGCGCGACCCCGGGCGCCGCCGGCACCAGCCGTGGACCCCGCAGGACGGTGCGCACCCGGTCGAGGACGGCGAGCGTCTCGTCGTGGCGGGCGCCGTGGTCGCGGCCGAACGCGGCCGCGGCGGCGGCGTCGGTTCCGGTGCCGACCCCGAGCTCCAGCCGGCCGCCGGACAGGGTGTCGACGACGGCGGCGTCCTCGGCCAGTCGCAGCGGGTCCTCGAGCGGAGCGGCGACCACCCCGGTCCCGAGCCGGATGCGCGACGTCGCGGTCGCGATCGCGGCCAGCAGGACCAGCGGGGAGGGCAGGAGGCCCGCCGAGTCGTCGGCGTGGTGCTGGGCGACCCAGAACGTGTCGAAGCCGAGCTCCTCGGCGGCGACGGCGGCGGCGATCGTGTCGCGGTAGGTCTCGGCGGGTGCGCCCCGACCGCTGACGTGCGTGAGGTAGCCGAGCCGCATGTGCGGAACGTAGCGCACCGTTGACACACCGTGGCGCCCGCCGTCACCGCTCGGGCCGGCCGCGACCGACGGAGCAGCGGGCGGCCGCGCGGCCATCGGACCAGCGGCGGCCGCGCGGACCACCGGATCATCGGCCCACCGCGGTGGCTACCGGAGCAGCTCGAGGAACCGCAGCACGACCTGCATCTCCAGGCTGCCCCGCGCCGACCGCCAGTCCTCGTCCCCGAGCACGGCGTCGATCCGTGCGATGCGCTGGTAGACGGTGTTGACGTGGACGCCGAGGGCCCGGGCGGTCGCCGGCGGGTTGCGGTCGTGCGCGAAGTAGCAGCGGACGGTCTCGACGAGCGGCGTCCCGTGCTCGCGGTCGTACCCGGTGAGCGGCCCGATCCGGCGATCGAGCAGCGCCCGCACGCGCTCGGGGGCCACGTCGTCGAGCAGCGCCCCGAGCACTCCCAGCTCATCGGCGGCCACCCCCTGACCGGCGCGCCCCAGCGCCCCGAGCAGCCGGGCGCTGCGCGCCGCGCCGGGATGCAGGTCGCGCAGGGCGGCGATCTCGCCCGCGGGGCCGTCCGCGCCCGCCGCCACGGGTGTCCCGGTCGTCGCCGACAGCGCGGCCGCGACCCGGCGGGCCGCCGCCCCCGCGTCGGCGTCGGGCAGCACCAGCACGGCGAGCCCGCCCTGCTCACCCGCGAGGCCGCCCTCGTCGTCGGCGAGATCGGCGGCGGCCGCGAGCAGGGTCCGCCGCGGCAGCGTCCCGCCCACGACCACCACGACGCAGTGCGCGCGCCCGGGATCGAGCACACCCAGGCGCGCGGCCCGCCGCTGCAGCACGTCCGGGTCCGCGGCGGACGCCCCGACCAGGTCGGCGACGAGCTCCGCGCGTAGCTCGCGGGCGACGCCGTCGGTCTGCCGGCGCATGAGGACGAGCAGCGCCGCGGTCTGGGCGGCGCGTTCGACGATGCGGGCGTCGCCGTCGTCGAAGGGAGCCGCGCGGTGCACCCGCAACGTCCCGAACGACTCGTGGCCCGCCTGCACGGTGACCTCGCGGGCGGCGCCGGCTCCGGCAGCGGGGAGAGCCGCGCCCGCCTCGGCCAGTACCGAGCCGTCGACGCCCACGAGGCTGACGCCCGCGTCGAGCAGCGCCGCCACGGCCGTCGCGAACTCGTCGAGCCCGGCCCGGCGCAACGCCATCGGCATCAGCTCCTCGTGGGCGCGGGCGGCGCGTTCGAGCGCCTCGCGGTGGGCGTCGAGCCGGGCGTTCGCCGCCCGCAGCCCGGCGGAGTCGGCCTGCACCCGCTCGAACAGCCGCGCGTTCTCGATGACGATCGCGGCGTGCGCCGCCAGCGAGGCGAGCAGCGCGATCTCGTCCTGGTCGAACGTGCGGTGGTGCCGGTCGGCGGCGAACAACGCCCCGATCACCGCGCCGCCCGAGGTCATCGGCACGCCCGCGATGCTGACGACGGCGTCGGCCGCGACCGCGGCGGCGACGTGGGGGTCGTGACGGATGCGCTCGTCGTTGAGGTAGTCGGAGGTGGCCAGCGGCCGCCCGGTCTGGATGACGTAGCCGCCGACGCCGTAGCCCATCGCCTGCCGGACCTGGCGCAGCGCGAGTGTCCGGGTGCCGGCCGTGACGCGCATGTAGGCGTCCCCGGTGTGCTCGTCGACGAGCGCGATGTAGCTGGAGTCGCAGGCCAGCAGCCGGCGTGCGCGGTCGACGATCGCGACGAGCACGTCGTCGCCGGGGCGCAGCGAGGTGAGGTCCGCGGCGGTCTGCAGCAGCGCCTGGCCCTCCCGCTCGCGCCGGGCGGTGCGCTCCAGCAGTGCCCGGACCCGCCCCGCGTCGGCGAGGGCCGCGGCGACGGCGGGTCCCGGCCGGTCGGTGCCGTCCAGGACGGCGGTGAGCTCCTCGGCGGGGGCCTCGTCGGCCAGCATCCGCAGGAGCGCGGTCAACGACCCCGTGCTCGTGCTGTGCTCGGCGGCGATGGGCACGCGGCGAACCTCCCTCACGTCCCCGTCGCGGGGACGAGCTCCTCCAGCGGGATCTCCGCGGTGAGGCGGTGCAGCTGCAATCCCAGCTGCATGGTGACCGCCCCCTCGCCCTCGCGCCAACGGCGGTGCCCGAGCACCAGGTCGATGCGGTCGAGGCGCTGGTAGACGGTGTTGGGGTGGACCTGCAGGGTGCGCGCGGCCGCGCGCGGGTTCTGCCCGGCGGCGAACCAGGCGTCGAGGGTGTCGAGCAGCAGCGCGTGGTGGGTGTCGTCGTAGCGGCGCACCGGGTCGACGGTCCGGCCCAGTAGCGCGCGAACCTGCTGCTGGGTGGTGCCGTCGAGGATGACGCCGAGCATCCCGAGATCGGTGGGACACGCGCCCTGGCCGTGGCGCCCGAGCGCGACGAGCAGGCGCAGGCAGCGCTGCGCCTCGCGGTGCCGCGCCCGGATCTCGGCGGCGGAGTCGGCCGGCCCGGCGACGCCCGCGGTGACGACCCCGCCGGCCAGCCTCTCCAGCTCGGACGCGACGGACCGGGCGACGGCGTCGGGGTCCTGGCGCGGCAGCACCATGACCACCCGGCCGTCGTGCTCGGTGGCCAGCCCCCCGCGCACCCCGACGTACTCGTTCGCGGCCCGTAGCAGCCGGGCGCGGGTCACACCCGTCGCCGCCGCGACCACCACGGTGTGCGCGACCCGCAGGTCCAGCGCACCCGAGCTGCGGGCCCGGCGCGTGAGCGCCGCCCAGTCGGGCTCGCGCGCGGCGAGCAGGTCGTCGATCAGCTCGCCGCGCACCTGGTGCTCGGCCGCGCCCACCTGCTGCTCGATCAGCAACATCAGCGCCGCGGTCTGGGCGGCCCGCTCGAACGTCCGGACGTCGGCGTCGGAGGGCACCTCGTCGGTGACGAGGACGAGATGGCCGAACGTCTCGTCACCGGCGCGCACCGGGACCGTCCAGCACGTCGGTGTGCCGCCGGGCTGGGCGGCGTGCGCGTCGTGCGGCGGCGCCGGCAAGGGGCTGGGAAGGTCGCCGTCGCCGCTGGTCACGAGCAGGCCGCCGTCGACGCCGACCGCGGCGACCGTGCCACCGAGCATGCTCGCGACGGACTCGACGAGCTCGCCCAGGTCGGCGCGGCGCAGCGCCAGCGGCATCATCTGCTCGTGCGCGGCGCTCGCCCGCTCCAGCGCCCGCTGCCGCTCGGCGAGCTCCTCGTTGACCGCGCGCAGCTCGGCGGCCGTGCGCTCGGCCCGCTCGAACAGCTCGGCGTTGCCGATGACGATCGACGCGTGGTCGGCCAGCGAGCACAGCAGGTCCATCTCGGCGTCGTCGAACGCGCGCTCGTAGCGGTTGGCGACGAACAGCACCCCGATGACCTCGTCGCCGAGCCGCAACGGCGCGCCCGCGATGCTGACGATGCCGTCCTCGATCACCGCGTCGGTGACGTGGGGGTCGCGGGACAGCCGGGCGTCGGCGAGGTAGTCGGCCGTCGCGAACGGCACCCCGGTGGCGACGACGCGGCCGCCGATGCCGGTGCCCACCGGCTGCCGGATCGACTCGATCGCCTTGGTCAGGGTGCCGAGCGTGATCCGCATGTAGACGTCGCCGCGCTCCGGGTCGCGCAGCGCGAGGTAGGTCGCGTCGGTGCCGAGGAGCTGGCGGGCCCGCCGGACCATCGCGTCGAGGACCTGGTCGACGTCGCGCATCGCGGCCAGGTCACGTGCCGACTCGACCAGCGCGAGCGCCGCCTTCTCCCGCCGCCGACGGTGTGCCAGCAGGTCGCGGACGCGTCCGGCGCTGCCGAGGGCCAGGAACATCTCGTCGCGCGCCGGCCCGGGCGGGCAGGCCTCCACCTCGGCGGCCAGCAGGTCGAAGGCGGCGGGCGGGGCCTCGGTCGCGAGCAGGTGCAGCAGCCGTGCGGCCAGCCGTTCGGCTGTCCGGGGAGCCGGGTCACCGTCGGCCATCGTCGCTCACCTGCCTTCTCGTGTCGTGACGTCACTCACCCGGCCTGCCGCCCGCCCGGACCACCCGCCGTTCACGCTAGGCGGGCGGTCCGGCCGACGGGCATCGGCCGATCAGGCGCTCAGGCCGCGGGCAGTCCCGCGTTCGCGCCGAACTTCGCCGCGACCCGCTCCTGGCTGACCCTGGGCGTCCAGCGGTCCTCCTCGTCCGCCCAGACGTCGCGCAGCTTCGGGATGACCTGGGTGCCGAACAGCTCGTTGTTGCGCATCGCGACCTGCTCGGGCAGGTCACCGACGTGCATGCACGTGATCAGCTGGCCGATGCGCAGCTCGGTGGCCAGCTCGCGGACACGCTGCTCGACCCGCTCGGGCGTGCCGGCGATGATGTAGCCGAGCTCGTCGTACTCCCAGAACGACAGCTCGCCGCGCGCCGCCTTCGTCCGCTCCTCGGCCGACTGCGTGCGCGCCCGCTCGAGGTTGGCCCGGATCGAGGGCAGGGTGTTGTAGCCGGGCGGCGTCGCGAACTCCAGCCCGGTCGGGTTCTGCCGGTAGAAGTACTTGACGGCGTCCGCGTACTGCTCCTCGGCCTCCTTCTCGGAGTCGGCGCAGCAGATGATCTGGGTGAACGCCATCCGGTTCGGGTTCATGTTGGCGCTCTGGCTCGCGGTGTAGTCCCAGAACCCGCCGACGATGGGCGCCGCGCTCTGCTTGCCGGAGAACGACAGGTAGCCGTAGCAGTAGTCCAGCGCGTTGACGACGTCCCAGGTCTCCGGGCTGCCCGAGCCCGGGATCCAGACGGGCAGCTCGTCCTGGATCGGCCGCGGCCAGGTGTTGACGTAGCGCAGCTGGGTGTACTTCCCGTTGAACGCGAAGGGCTCCTGCGCGGTCCACGCGCGCGTGATCAGCTCGCGTGCCTCGTGGAACCGTTCGCGCAGCTCGATCGGCGGCACACCGTAGGAGAACGCGGTGTCCATCGGGGTGCCGAAGACGATGCCCGCGATGATCCGGCCGCCGGAGAGGCAGTCGAGCATCGCGATCTCCTCGGCCACCCGCACCGGGGGGTTGTAGAGCGCCAACGAGTTGCCGCACAGCGCGATGGCGGCGTTCTCGGTGGTCGCGGCGAGGACCGACGCGATCAGGTTGGGCGACGGCGTCATCGCGAGGGTGGTCTGGTGGTGCTCGTTGAGCAGCAACGAGTCCCAGCCGAGGGTGTCGGCCTGCTGCATCAGCCGGATGTAGAGGTGGTAGTCCTCGCCGACCTGCTGCGGGTCGGCCACCGAGATCGGCGGCGTGACCCACGAGCTGTGGACGGTCTCGCCGAAGTCGGCGGGCAGTTTCGTGTAGTACTGCTGGGCGAACCAGTGGAACTTCACTTCGTCAGCTCCTGCTCTCGAAAGAAGGGGGCGTCAGCCGGCCGTCATCCCGCCGCCGTCGACCCGGTAGACCTCGCCGTTGACGAACTCCGAGTCGTCCGAGGCCAGGAAGAGGACCATGTTCGCGATGTCCGACGGCTCGCCGACCCGCGGCGCCGCGACACCGGCGAGTGCCTGGGCGGGTAGGTCCGGCACCGCGTCGAGCAGCTGCTGGGTGCGGATGACGCCGGGTGCGATCGCGTTGCAGCGCACGCCCTGCTTGCCGTGCTGCGCCGCCACGTAGCGGGTCAGCCCGATCACCGCGGCCTTCGACGACCCGTAGGCCGTCAGCGCGGGGGAGCCGCGCAGGCCGGCGACCGACGCCATGTTGACGATCGAGCCCCTGCCCGCCGCGGCCATGTGCGGCAACACGTTCTTGCACATGACGAAGATGCTGCGGACGTTCGTCGCGAACGCGCGGTCCCACATCTCGATCGAGGTGTCGACGACCGAGCCGTCGGTGAACCACGCGTCCGGCCCGACGAGCGCCGCGTTGTTGTGCACGACGTCGATCCGGCCGTGGCGCCCGATCACCTCGGCGACGAGCGCCTCGATCGAGGCGGCGTCGGTGGCGTCGAAGTGCAGGGCGGAGGCACGTGCCCCGATCTCGTCGGCGACCTGCTTCGCCCGGTCGAGGTCGATGTCGGCGACGACGACCTCGGCACCCTCGCGGGCCAGCGTCCGCGCGGTCTCCCGTCCGATGCCCGCGGCGCCGCCGGTGACCAGCGCGATCTTGCCCTCGACGCGGCCGGTCACGACGCGTCCCGGGCGGTGAGGAACTCGCTGACGACGGACACGAACGCGTCCTCCTGCTCGATCTGCGGGTAGTGGCCGGCCTCGGGCAGCACCTCGAGCCGGGCGTCGGGGATGAGCCGGGCGAACTCGTGGGCGTAGGAGACGGGCAGCAGCCCGTCGGACGCGCCGTGCACGACGAGGGTCGGCGCGTGCACCAGCGGCAGCCGCCTGCGCAGGCCGCGGTCGGCGATGGGCCACATGAACTTGGTGGCCGAGCCCAGGTTGCGGGCGCTGAACAGGATGGCGGCGTGCGGGTCGTCCGGGTCCGCGACGAAGTTCGACGGCTCCCGCTCGGGCGGGGTGCCGTGCCACTTCGCGGCGGCGACCTCGGCGGCGGGACCGAACGGGTCGAGCGCGGGCTCGTCGTCGAGCCACAGCCCGAACGCGTCGACCAGCACGAGGCGGCGGACGAGCTGGGGCGCGAGCACGGCCAGCTCCGCGGCGAACATGCCGCCGAGGGAGTGCCCGACGACGTCGATGCGGTCGACGCCCCACGACGCGACGAGCTCGCGATGGAACAGCGCCACGTCGTGGACGTCGACGAAGGCCTCGAAGCCGGTGGAGCGCCCCCAGCCCGGCTGCTCGGGGGCCAGCACCCGGCGGTCGGCGGCCAGCCGGGTCAGGAACCCCGCCCCGCCGGGATGGCGCTCGTATCCGTGCAGGTAGAGCAGCGGCTCGCCGCTGCCCTGCTCCCACACGTCGACGTCGAACGCGCCGACGTGCGGGATCTCGAGGGTGGTCACGCGGTCCTCCTTCCGGCGCGGCACGACGGATGAGCGTCGTGTCCGCGCAGCGAGTCTGTGGCGGCTGCCCGGGATGGACAACGGGACGATGTCCACCCCGGGCGGCATCGGTGTGTGCGGAGACCCATCCGCCGGGTGGCGGGCCTCAGGTGGTGAGCGACGGCTGCGCCGCCGGTTCGGCCTTCGAGGCGACGGCCTGGTGCACGCGCACCTCGCGCGAGAGCAGCACCGGCACGATGGCCAGGGCGAAGATCACCGCGCCGACGATCCAGACCGTGTTGAGCTGCGCGCGGCCCTCGACGGCGGTGTTGATCCACTTGCCGCTCTGGTCGGTGATGATCCAGCCGACGGCGACCTGCATGGCCGCCGACGCCCCGTTGAGCGTTCCGGTCACCTCGGGACGGGCGATGCCCGACCAGTAGCTGTTGACGGTGCCCCAGAACATCGGGTCGCACAGGAACGCGAACGCGCCGATGAAGAAGCCCCACAACACCCAGGTCGAGTTGTCGAGCACCACGCCCATGAGGAACCCGACGACGCCGCACGCTGGGCCGGCCACCAGCCACGGCCGGGTGCGACCACCGAAGAACCGTGCGACGAGGGAGCCGTTGACGAGCCCGAACAGCACGGGCACGACGGCGATGAGCGGGCTGACCCAGGCGACGGTGTCGGGGTTGACCTTCTCGAGGGTGATCAGCCCGTAGGGCAGCCACGGCCCGGACAGCCACGTGGGCGTGGTGGCGAACGCCGTCGCGATGATCATCGTGAGGACGCTGCGGCTGCGCAGCGCCCGGCCGAGCTCGCGGAAGGTGAGCTTCTCGCGGACCGTCGCGCCACGGTGCTCCTCCTGGATCGTGGCGATCTCGGCGGCGCTGATGCCACGCAGCTTCTCGGGCTTGTTCGACGTGAACAGCAGGAGCAGCACGAGCGCCGGGATGCCCAGCGCCGCGACGATCAGGAACGCGTCACGCCACGACAGGTGGTTGGCCAGCGGCAGCGCGATCGCGGGTGCGATCACCCCCGCGACCAGGCAGGAGCTCATCCAGGTCGACGTCGCCCGTGCGTTGAGCGCACCGGGGAACCACACCGAGAGCAACCGCTGCGACGGTGCCCACAGGAACCCGAAGAAGATGCCGAACAGGAAGTTCCGCCACCACATCTCCTCGTAGGTGTGGACGAAGGCCATCGTCGCCGACAGCACGGTCACACCGGCGATGCAGATGACGAGCATCAGCTTGGCGCCGATGCGGTCGGCCATGATCCCGGCGAGCAGCAGCAGGGGGAAGTAGCCGAGCAGGTAGCTCGCGGTGACGCTGGAGATCTGGGCCGTCGTCAGGTGCAGGTCGACCGACCAGAACGGGTTGAGCAGGCTGAACTTCGCGCTGTCGAGCCAGACGACGAAGTTGAGGAAGAGGATGCTCGCGAGCATCAGGCCGCGCTTGCCCGCGAAGAGGCGCGGAGACGCGGTCGCGGTGATCGACATGGTTGTCCTCCGGTCGGCCGGCGGCGGTGCCGGCGCGGATCGGCCCGGACACGGCGGGCGGATGCGCCCGCGACCCGGCGGAGGTCCCCCTGGGAGGGACCTCCGCCGGTTGACGTCCGGGGTGGTGCGTCCTGAAAGGACCGAGGGGCGGCCGTGCAAGGGCGTCACCACGAGGACGCCCCGGTTCATGACGTGGTGACCGGTTCACTGTGATCGCGCTCGCACCCGCTCACAACGGGAGGACGACCAGGCCGGCCAGGGTGCGGGTGGTCGGATCCACACTGCGGGATCCGTGTGGTTCACCCGGTGAACTGACCACCCGCCGGATGGAGCATCTGTCCGGTCATGAAGGACGACTCGTCGGTCGCGAGGAACAGGCACGCCGCCGCGATCTCCTCGGGTCGGCCGAGCCGGTTCATGGGGGTGATGCTCATCGCCGACGCGAACGCCGCGGGTTGCTGCTCGATGCCGTCGATCATCGGGGTGGCGGTGTACCCCGGCCCGACGGCGTTGACCCGCACCCCCGTCGTCGCCAGCTCGAGGCCCAGCACCTTCGTGAGCATCCAGACCCCGGCCTTGGAGACGCAGTAGGGGGCGGCCCCCGCCAGCGGGATGCGCGCGGCGCTGGACGCGATGTTGACGATCGAGCCGCTGCCCTGCGCGACCATCCGCCGCGCCAGCGCGCGGTCGGTCTGCATCACACCGACGACGTTGACGTCGAGCACCCGCTCGAACGTCTCCGTCGCCAGATTGACCACGTGCGTCGCGTTCGCGGCGTCGCCCGCGCGGGTCTGGACGTTGCTCGGGCCCGCGGCCGTCGCGATGCCGGCGGACGCGACGCCCACGTCGACCCGGCCGAACCTGTCGACGGCCGCGGCGACGAGCGCCTCGCAGTCGTCCTCGCTGGTGGTGTCCGTGCGCAGGTACACCGCGCGGCCACCGGCCTTCTCGACCTCGGCGACCGCGTCGTCGCCGGGGGCGAGGTCGCCGATGACGACGTCGGCCCCCTCGGCCGCGAAGCGGACGGCGGTGGCGCGGCCGATGCCGCTCGCCCCACCGGTGATCACGGCGACCTTGCCGTCGAGCGCACCCATCTGGGCTCCTCTTCTCCGAGAACGTCGGGGGTCAGGGACGGTCCGGCAGCACGACGACCTTCACCGAGCCGTCCGTGGCGTGCTGGGCGGCGAAGGCCTCGTCGACCTTCGACAGCGGGATGCGGTGGGTCACCAGCGGGGCGACGTCGACCGCACCGCTCGCCAGCAGCCGGAAGGCCTCCGTCGCGTCGTCGCCGGTGTAGGCGAACGTGCCGCGCAGCCGCAGCTCCTTCTGCACGACGGTGTCGAGGTCCACGCGCGGCCGCGAGCCGGACAGCCCGGTGAGCGCGACGACGCCGCCCGCCCGGGTGACGGCCGTCGCGACGCTGATCATCGCCTGGGCACCGGAGCACTCGAAGAACGCCGCGACGTTGCCGCTGCCGGGCTGGTAGGGCGAGTCCGAGGTGCCCCAGCGGTCCCGGACCGCGGCGACGACGCCGTCGCCCCCGCCCTCGCGGGCGTCGAGCACGTCGATCCCGGCGGCCGCCGCGATCTGCAGCCGCGGTGGCGAGACGTCGACCCCCAGCACGTCGGCGGCACCGTAGGCCCGCAGGACACGGACCACGCACTGCCCGATCGAGCCCAACCCGGCCACGACGATCGGCGCCGCGAGGTCGGCGTCGACCGTGCGCACGGCGCGGACCGCGACCGACAGCGGCTCCAGGAACGCGCCCTCCTCGAACGACATCGTGTCGGGCATCCGGAAGAGCCGGGCGCCGGACTCGGCGTGCGCGACGAGGACCTGGTCACCCAGCCCGCCGAACGAGCTGTGCACGGGCCGCGCGCAGAGGTTCGACGACCCGGCCGCGCACTGGGCGCAGGACCCGCAGGGCCCCATGGGGTTGACCGCGACGCGGTCCCCGACCGAGAAGGCGGAGACCTCGGACCCGACGGCGCCGACCGTTCCGGAGAACTCGTGGCCCATCGGGTCGCCCGTCGAGATCCAGGCACCCTCGGCGAAGGCGTGCACGTCGGAACCACAGATCCCGCAGGCGCCGACGTCCAGGACGACGTCGTACGGGCCGGCCTGCGGTGCCGGCACCTCGACGAGACCGACCGTGCCGATCGTCTGCCATCGCGTGGACCGCACGGTGCTTCTCGCGGTCGCTGTCACAGCGCACCACTCTCCTCGACGTCGTCGTCGGTGGGATCGGGCAGAGCACCCGGGAGGCCGTCCGGACCGGGGTGGGCCGGGCGGCGGGACGGTCCGACTGTAGGAACCGGCATCGGGCCGGCGCGATGTGAAGGGCTCCACGAAATCCGCGGCCGGAGTGGTCACCGCTCCGTTGCCGGGCCCGTCGTGGCGACCCACGATGATCGGGCCGGCGTGCAGGCGGCCGGCGTCGCGGCGCCGGCGAGCCGCGTGCCGGGGGCGGTCCCGTCGTGAGTGGCGATGGTCGCCGTGGCGACCTGCCACTCACAGACCGCAGGTCCCGAGGGGAGAACCGATGGCACAGTCCACTGTGAACGGGGTCCGGCTGCACCACGAGACCGTCGGGTCGGGCCCGCCGCTGCTGCTCGTCTCGGGCCTCGGCGCGAGCTCCGCGGCCTGGGCGGGCGTGGTCCCGGTGCTCGCGCAGCGCTACACGGTGACGACGCTGGACAACCGGGGGACCGGCCGCAGCGACGTGCCGCCCGGCCCCTACGCGATCGACGACCTCGGTGACGACGTCGCGGCGCTGGTCGACCGGCTGGGGGCCGGCCCGACGGCGGTCGTGGGCTGGTCGATGGGTGGTTCGATCACCCAGTCGCTGCTGGTGAGGCACCCCGGGGTCGTGTCGCGGGCCGTGCTGCTCAACGCCTTCCCGTCCTACACCCGGCTCCAGGACGCCTGGCTCGACGCGGGCCTCGCGCTGCGCCGCGCGGGGGTCGACCCCGTGACGACGGGGATCGACTCGATGCCGTGGGTGTACACGCCGCGGCTGCTCACCGACCACGACGCCGCCCTCGCCGCGGCCGAGCTCGCGCGCAAGGACCCCTACCCGACCACGCTCGCCGGGTTCGAGGCGCAGGCCGCCGGGCTGCGCGTGTACGACTCGCGACCCCACCTGCCGCGGGTCACCACTCCGACGCTGGTGCTCGTCGGGGCCGAGGACGTCCTCACCCCCGTCGCGCAGTCCGCCGAGATCGCGGCCCTCGTGCCGACGGCGAGACTGCAGGTGCTGCCCCGCGGCGGCCACGGCATGGTGCTGGAGTACCCGGACGACACCCTGGCGGCGATCACCGCGTTCCTCGACGAGGCGCCCGGGGCGGCGTCGTGAGTCCGCACCGGCCGGCCCGGCCGGGCACCGTCGTCGACCGGGGCGACGAGCGCGACCGGAAGGCGGGCCCCGCGCGGTTCGGGGCGGGCCGGTGACCGCTGGTCAGGGGCTCACGGGCGGCCGGCCCGTCGTCCTGCTGGACGACGCCGGGCCCCACCCCGGCACCGGCGTCCTCGTCGTGGCGGCAGCGGCCGTCGACCCGGCGACCATGGCGTTCGTGGTGCGGGCGAGCAGCGGTGTGGTCGGCGTCGCGCTGCCGGAGGAGCGGCTCGACGCCCTTCGGGTGCCGCCACAGGTGGCGGGCGCCGCAGGACCGGATGCCACGGCGTTCGCCGTGTCCGTCGACCTCCGCCGCGGGATCACGACCGGCATCTCCGCCCGCGACCGGGCCGCGACCGTCCGCGCCCTCGCCGACCCGGCCCTGCGCCCCGACGACCTCGTGCGCCCGGGGCACGTCCTGCCGGTCCGGGCGCGTGCCGGCGGCCTCGCCGAGCGGCCGCGTCCCGCCGAGGCCGCGCTCGCCCTGTGCGAGGCCGCGGGAGTGCAGCCGGCCGCCGTGCTCGCGACGCTGGTCGGCGCCGACGGCGACGCCGCCGGGCCGGTCGCCGCCACGGCGTTCGCGACCGGGCACGGCCTCACCACCCTCGCCGTCTCGGACCTCGCCCGCCCGTCGGGGAGCCGGCCGCCGTTGCGCCGCAGCGCACCTGCCGTGATCCCGACGCGCCACGGCCCGTTCACGGCCATCGCCTTCGACGACGGCGCCGCCGAGCACCTCGTGCTGGTGCGCGGGAACCCGGGTCGCGGGTCCGCGGTCGCGGTGCACGAGGAGTGCCTCGCCGCCGACGTCCTCGGCTCGCTGCGCTGCGGCTGCGCCGGCCGCCTCGACTCCGCACTGGCCGCGCTCGGCCGCGGCGGGTGCGGTGCCGTCGTGCTGCTGCGGGCGCCCCGCCGCGGGTTCGCCGCGGACCCCGTCGGCTGCACCGCGGGACGTCGCCCGCCCGGCGACCCCACGGCCGACCGCATCCTCGCCGACCTCGGCCTCACCGCGCCGACGGCACTGCCCGACCCGCTCGCCGACGCGGGCTGACGACCGGAGACCCCCTGATGAGCGACCTGACGACCGACCCCGACGCCCTGCCCGTCCTCGAGGCGCTGCACACGACACCGGCCCGTCGCTATCTCTCCACCGACCCCGTCCCCGACGAGGTCGTGTGGTCGATGCTCGACGCCGCCGTGCGGGGACCCTCGGGCGGGAACTCCCAGGGCTGGGGCTGGGTCGTCGTCACCGATCCCGACGTCAAGAAGCGCGTCGCGGGCTGGTACCGCGAGAACTGGAACGCGGTCTACGGGAGCAGGCGCGCTGAGATCCTCGCCCAGCCGCCGGGCACGCCGGGCCTGAGCCGCAACGGTTTCCTGGGTGCCGAGCACCTCGCCGAACACCTGGAGGACGCGCCGCTGTGGATCTTCCCCGTGCTGCGCGGCGCCGCGGGCGCCACCGACCCCATGATCGGGGCGTCGATCTACGGCGCGGTGCAGAACCTGTGCCTCGCCGCCCGCGCGCACGGCCTGGGCACCTCCCTCACGACGCTCTACCGCGGCCACGAGGACGAGCTGCGTGAGCTGCTCGGCCTTCCCGACGACGCCCTCACCATGGCGCTCGTCCCGATCGGCCGGCCCGTCCGGGGCCGCTGGGCACAGCCGCGGCGCCGGCCCGTCGAGGAGGTCGTGCACTGGGACCGCTGGGGTGCAACCCGCCCCCGTGAGGGGCGCTGACCCGGGCCCGGGTTGGGCCGTTCGGGTGGCCGGACGTGCCTCGTCGTGCGGGCGGTGCGAGACGGGCGGATTCTCCCGGCGCGGCCGTCGTCACCGGGTGGCCGTCCCGTGCCGGCGGGGGCGCCGCCGCTCCAGGGGGGTGCTGCGCGGTGAGCAGCGGGATCGTCCTCGCCTCGTACACGCAGGACTACGACCCGATCGGGAACTCGCTCGGGCTCTCGTCGATCGTGGCGGTCCTGCCGCTGGTGGTCCTGTTCGTGTTGCTGGGCGTCGTGCGGATGCGGGCCTGGCTGGCGTCGGTGATCGGCCTCGCGGTCTCGCTCGTCGTCGCGATCGTGTTCTACGGCATGGGGGTCGGCGACGCGCTCAACAGCGGCCTGCTCGGGGCCGCCTTCGGCTTCTTCCCGATCATGTGGATCGTCATCAACGCGATCTGGGTCTACAACCTGACCGTCGACACCGGGCACTTCGACGTCCTGCGCCGCTCCTTCGCCTC
This sequence comes from Pseudonocardia sp. D17, assembly GCF_036984265.1. Taxonomy (NCBI): domain Bacteria; kingdom Bacillati; phylum Actinomycetota; class Actinomycetes; order Pseudonocardiales; family Pseudonocardiaceae; genus Pseudonocardia; species Pseudonocardia sp. D17. The sequence goes on from NZ_BPRG01000050.1 coordinate 212,848, forward strand.
GATCAGCGACGACCAGCGCATCCAGGCGATCATCATCGCGTTCTGCTTCGGCGCGTTGATGGAGGCGCTCGCCGGGTTCGGCACACCCGTCGCCATCAGTTCGGTCATGTTGATGGCACTGGGGTTCCGACCGCTGAAGGCCGCCGCGGTCGCGCTGGTGGCGAACACCGCACCGGTCGCGTTCGGGGCGCTGGCCGTCCCGATCACGACGCTCGCGGCGGTCACGAAGCTCCCGGTCGACGACCTCGGCGCGATGGTCGGCCGGCAGACCCCGATCCTCGCCGTGTTCGTGCCGCTGGCGCTGGTGTTCATCGTCGACGGAAAGCGTGGGCTGCGGCAGTGCTGGCCCGCGGCGCTGGTGTGCGGGCTGGTGTTCGGGATCGCGCAGTACGCCGCGTCGAACTTCTGGTCCATCCCGCTGACCGACATCATCGCGGCGCTCGCCTCGGCGCTCGCGGTCCTCGCCTTCTCGAAGCTCTGGCGGCCGGTCACCCCGCCCGACGTCACCGAGCAGGACGGCGAGCCGCAGCCAACGGCCGCCTCCGGTGCCGCCGGCCCCGAGCCCACCGGCGGCGGTACGGCCACCCGGGTGGAGGAGCGCGTCGTCGACTCGCGGTCGGAGGTGCTCAAGGCGTACGCGCCCTACCTGATCATCATCGTGGTCTTCGTGCTGGCGACGCGCGTCCCGCCGATCACCGGGGTCGCGCCGACCAAGCCGGGGGCGACCGGGACCGGGCTGGAGGCAGCGACCTGGATCGTCAACTGGCCGGGTCTGCACATCGTCAGCGGCACCGGCGCCCCGGTGTCGACGACATTCAAGATCAACATATTGTCCGCCGCGGGGACGTTGCTGCTGATCAGCGGCCTGCTCACGCTCCCGGTGCTCCGGATCGGCGTCGGGCACGCCCTGCGGACCTACTGGCGCACGCTGGTGCAGCTGCGCACGGCGATCGTCACCGTCATGGCCGTGCTCGCGCTGGGGTTCGTCATGAACGAGTCCGGGCAGACCCAGACGCTGGGCCTGTGGCTGGCGGGCGCGGGTGGGCTGTTCGCCCTGCTCTCACCGATCCTGGGCTGGCTCGGCACCGCCGTCACCGGCTCGGACACGTCGTCGAACTCGCTGTTCGGTGCGCTGCAGGTCAGCGCCGCGACGTCGGCGCACCTGTCGCCGACGCTGCTCGCCGCGGCGAACTCGTCCGGCGGTGTGCTCGGGAAGATGATCTCGCCGCAGAACCTCGCGATCGCAGCGGGCGCGGTCGGGCTGGCCGGGCGCGAGGGCGAGATCTTCCGCAGGGTCCTGTGGTGGAGCATCGGGTTCCTGGCGTTCATGTGCGTGCTCGTCTACCTGCAGTCGACGCCGGTGCTGTCCTGGATGGTCGTCGCCTGAGCCGGGACGGACCCGGACGCCGCCCGGGCGACGACACCACCCGCCGCGCCCGTCACCTCCGACGGTCCTGTCGGAGCTGAGCGGCACGCTCGGGCGGGCGCGCTCGGGGGTGGGCCGCCCGGTGCCGCGGCCGCGCCTCGTGGCAGCGTTGCCCGCGTCGGCGGAGCGCGTGCGTGTGGAGGTGGTCGCGGTGGCGGACCCGGGGGTGGGCACGGGGGCGTCGCGGTCGTCGGTGCGTCGCTGGCGGCGGATGCTGGCCGACGAACGCGCGGAGTCCGCGCTCTACCGCGACCTCGCCCGGCGGCGCACCGGTGAGGACCGTGAGATCCTGCTCGGCCTCGCGCGCGCCGAGGAACGTCATGCCGCGCACTGGGAGAGCAAGCTCGGGCCACGTGCGGGCAGGCTGCCGCGGCCCGCGTTGCGAAGCCGACTGCTCGCGTTGCTGGCCCGCCGGTTCGGGTCGGTGTTCGTGCTCGCGCTCGCGCAGCGGGCGGAGAGCCGGTCGCCGTACGCGACCGACCCCGAGGCCACCGCGACCATGGCCGCCGACGAGCGGATCCACGAGGAGGTGCTGCGGGGGCTGGCGGCGCGCGGCCGGGCGCGGGTGTCGGGGTCGTTCCGGGCCGCGGTGTTCGGCGCCAACGACGGTCTCGTCAGCAACCTCGCGCTGGTCCTGGGCATCGCCGGTGCCGGCGAGAGCGCGCGGACGGTCCTGCTCACCGGCATCGCCGGGCTGCTGGCCGGTGCGTTGTCGATGGGGGCGGGGGAGTACGTGTCGGTGCGCTCGCAGCGCGAGCTGCTGGAGGTCTCGGCGCCGGTGCTGACCGACGCACCGCAGGTGCTGCCCGCACTCGACGTCGACGAGAACGAGCTGGCACTGGTGATGCGCGCCCGCGGCCTCTCCGCCGAGGAGGCACAGGAGCGGTCCCAGGAGATGCTGCGGACCCACGACCCGGCCGTCGGGCTCCGCGGCGGGGCCGGCGACGACGCCCACGAGACGGTCGGCACCGCGCTGGCCGCGGCGGCGTCGAGCTTCGCGTTCTTCGCATCCGGGGCCGCGATCCCGATCCTGCCGTTCATGTTCGGCGCCGCCGGGCTGTCGGCCTACCTGGTCTCCGCGGTGCTGGTCGGGCTCGCGCTGCTGACGACGGGCGCGGTCGTCGGGCTGCTCTCCGGCGGGCCGCCGCTGCGCCGCGGGCTGCGCCAGCTGCTGATCGGCGCCGCCGCCGCGGGTGTCACCTACGGGCTGGGCCTGCTGTTCGGGTCGGTCCTCGGCTGACCCGGCCGGCCTGCTGTTCGGGTCGGTCCTCGGCTCACCCGGCCGGCCGCGGGCTCCGCCCCGTGGCGGAACTCCGGCCCGCGCCGACGCCGCCGGCGACCCCGCGCAGGACGGGCCGGGCTCATCCGCCGAACGGGCTGCCGGCCCCGTCCTCGAGGTGCCGGACCAGGCTCGCGAGGTGGGTGTTCCAGCCGTCGGTGCACATCTCGATGCATTCGAGCGCGGAGTTCAGGCCGTGGTGGCGGAAGTGCACCGTGGTGCGCTCGTCGCCGGGAACGATCGTGAACGTCGGCCGGGTGCCGACCCACTCCGGCAGGAACGCGCAGTCGGTCACGGTCCACTCCACCCGTCCCGGCCGGTCGGCCCGGTCCACGCGCATCACGCACGGCTCGGGCACGGAGAAGAAGAACCGCAGCTCACCGCCGGTCTTCCCGGAGCCGGTGGCGCGGGTCCACCACGAGCCGAGGCCGTCGGTGGTGGTGACGGCGTCGAACACGGCGTCGGCGTCGGCGCGGATGTGCAGGGTGGTCCGGTAGTCGGTCGTCGTGGTGGCGTCGATGGTCATGGGGGTGTCCTCCCGAGCGTGTCGGCCGGCGGGGTGCCGGGCCGGCAGGACGACGAACGGCGACTCGCCCGACGGACACCCGCTCGCCGAGAATTCGTCGCGAGAGGGTGTCCGTCCGGCCGCCGCCCGCTCGTCGAGAGGTCGACGCGAACACACCCGACGCCGGACAGGAGCGACATGCAGTACGCACTGCTGATCCACCGGACCACGGAGGCGACCCCCGAGGAACGGCGGGAGGTCGAGGCCGGGGTCGCGCCCGTCCTCGGCCGGCCCTACGTCCGCAGCTGGACCCGGCTGCACCCGCCCGAGACGGCGACGACCGTGCACGGCCCCCGCGAGGCGCCGCTGCTCACCGACGGGCCCTTCATCGACACGAAGGAGTACCTGGCCGGCATCATCGTGATCGAGGTGGCCGATCTCGACGCGGCGCTGGCGGTGGCGACGGAGCTGCAGGCGCTGCGCCCGGGGCTCGCGATCGAGGTGCGGCCGGTCCGCGAGGAGGTCCCGGGTGGCGGGTGAGGACGCGGTCGAGGCGGCGTTCCGCGCGCACTGGGGCCGGGTGCTCGCGACGCTCGTCGGGATCTTCCGGGACCTCGAGCTCGCCGAGGAGGTCGCCCAGGACGCATTCGTCGTCGCGGCCGAGCGCTGGCCGCGCGAGGGGGAGCCGACGAACCCGGTCGCGTGGCTGGTCACGGTCGCGCGCAACCGCGGCATCGACCGGATCCGCAGGCGCGCGGCCCTCGACGACAGGACCAGGGCGATCGCCGCCGAGCTCGCCCGCGGGGACCGCCGCCCACCGGCCGAACCGACGACCTTCCGCGACGAGCGCCTGGAGCTCGTCTTCACCTGCTGCCACCCGGCGCTCTCGCGTGCGGCGCAGGTGGCGCTGACGTTGCGGACGCTGGGCGGTCTGTCCACCGAGGAGATCGCGCGGGCGTTCCTGACCCCCGTCGACACGATGAGCAAGCGCCTCACGCGGGCCAAGCACAAGATCCGCACCGCCGGGATCCCGTTCGCCGTACCGGACGACCACCAGCTCCCCGACCGGCTCGCGGCCGTCCTCGCCGTCGTCTACCTGATCTTCAACCAGGGCTGGGGCGACGGCCGGCCGGACCTGGCGGCCGAGGCGATCCGGCTCGGCCGGGCGCTCGTCGAGCTCATGCCCGACGAGCCGGAGGCACTCGGGCTGCTCGCGCTCTTGCTGCTCGACGACGCGCGGCGCGACGCCCGGCAGAGCGACGGCGTGCTGGTCCCGCTGGATGAGCAGGACCGGTCGAGGTGGGACGACCGGCAGCTGCGAGAGGGCCGTGACCTGCTCGAACGTGCAGTCGTCCGGCCGGACCCCGGGCCCTACGTCGTCCAGGCCGCGATCGCCGACCTGCACCTGCACCGGCCGCGCGACTGGGTGCAGATCGAGGCGCTCTACGCCGTGCTCTCCCGGCTGACCGGCTCGCCCGTCGTCGAGCTCAACCGGGCCGTCGCCGTCGCGGAGCTCGACGGGCCCGAGGCGGCCCTGGCCGTCGTCGACACGCTCGCCCTCGACGGCTACCGCTACTACCACTCGACCCGCGCCGAGCTGCTCCGCCGGGCCGGCCGGACCGAGTGCGCGGCGGCGGCGTACGCCCGGGCCGTCGAGCTCGCGGAGACCGGTCCCGAGCGTCTGCTGCTGGCCCGCCGGCTCGCCGAGCTGCAGCCTGACCGGGTCAGGTCGCGGTGAGCGTGAGCGCCGTCGCGTCGGGACCGGTGACGTCGACGAGCACCCGGGCCCCGCCCCCGAGGTCCTGCGCGATGAGCAGCCGCGACAGCCGCCGTTCCAGCTCGCGGCCGACCGTGCGGCGCAACGGCCGCGCCCCGAGCCCGGGCTCGTGGCCGCGGCGGGCGAGCCAGTCGACCGCGGCCGAGCTGACGTCGAGGGTGATGTGCTGTGCCGCCAGCCGGGCGGTGGTCTCCGCGAGCAGCAACGTGGTGATCCGCCGCAGGTCGGCGTCGTCGAGCGAGCGGAACGCGACGACGTCGTCGACCCGGTTGAGGAACTCCGGGCGGAAGTGCGCGCGGGCGGCGGCCAGCAGCATGTCGCGCGTGGCCGGGCCTGCGGCGGCGAGCAGCGGCGGCGCGCCCAGGTTGCTGGTGAGCACCACGACCGTGCGGGTGAAGTCGACCGTGCGCCCGTGCGAGTCGGTGAGCCGGCCCGCGTCGAGCACCTGCAGCAGCGTCGACACGACGTCGGGGTGGGCCTTCTCGACCTCGTCGATCAGCACGACGGCGTAGGGGGTGCGCCGTACGGCCTCGGTGAGCTGGCCCGGCTCGTCGAACCCGGCGTGCCCGGGAGGGGCCCCGACCAGCCGGTACGCGCTCGCCCGGTCGGTGTACTCGCTCATGTCGAAGCGCAGCAACGCGTCCTCGCCGCCGAAGAGCGCGCCGGCGAGCGTCCGCGCCAGCTCGGTCTTGCCGACGCCCGTCGTCCCGAGGAACAGGAACGATCCGACCGGCCGGCCGGGGTGCGCGAGCCCGGCCCGCCCGGCTCGGACGGCGTCGGCGACGATCCCGACGGCCTCGTCCTGGCCGACGATCCTGCGGCGCAACGTGTCCTCGAGCCCCAGCAGCGAGCGGCGGTCGTCGGCGGTGAGCCGGGCGACGGGGATGCCGGTGGTCTCGGCGAGCAGCCGGGCGACGTCGTCGGCGGTGACGGTGACGCGACCGCCGCGGATCGTGCCGCCATCGGCCTCGGCGGCGTCGATCTCCCGGGTGAGCTGCAGTGCCCGCTCGTAGTCCTCGGCGTCGACGGCGACCTCGCGGGCCCGGCGCAGCTCCTCGACGGCCCCCGCCGGCCGGCCGCGGGACGCCCGGATCCGGGCGCGGGCCCCGGCCCGGTCGACGAGGTCGATCGCCTTGTCGGGCAGGAACCGGTCGGTGATGTGCCGGTCGGAGAGCTCGGCGGCGGCGACGAGCGCGGCGTCGTCGATCGCGACGTCGTGGTGTCCCTCGTAGCGCTCCCGCAGCCCGCGCAGGATCGCGACGGTGGCGGCCACGTCCGGCTCCGCGACGCGCACCGGGGCAAGCCTGCGTTCCAGCGCGGGGTCGCGCTCGATGTGCCTGCGGTACTCACCGGCCGTCGTGGCCCCGACGAGCTGCAGGTCGCCGCGGGCGAGCGCGGGCTTGAGCAGGGTGCCCGCGTCCATGGCCTGGCCCTCGGCCGAGCCCGCGCCGACGACGGCGTGCAGCTCGTCGACGAACACGACGACCTGCCGGCGCGCGGCGACGATCTCGTCGATCACCCGGGTCAGCCGCTGCTCGAAGTCACCGCGGTAGCGGGTGCCCGCGACCATCCCGGCGAGGTCGAGCGCGAGGACCCGCACGCCCTGCAGCGCGGGCGGCACGTCGCCGTCGGCGACGCGGTGGGCGATCCCCTCGACGATGGCCGTCTTGCCGACGCCCGGATCGCCGACCAGCACCGGGTTGTTCTTGGTCCGCCGGGCGAGCACCTCCAGCACCTGGTCGATCTCGGCCTCGCGGCCGATGACGGGATCGAGCTCGCCGGCCGCGGCGGCGGCGGTGAGGTCGCGGGCGAACCGGTCGAGCCGCGGGGTGCGGGCCCGCGGGACACCGGCGGGCGGGGTCTGCGGGCCCGCCTCGGACGTGCGCCGCTCGCCGCCCAGGTCCCCGAAGCCGAGGTCGCCGAGGCCGCCGAACGGCGAGCCGCCCTCGCCACGGCCCATGTCGCCGAGCGCCGTGCCGAGATTGCCGATGAGCCGTTCGACGATCTCGTCGAACGGGCCGAAGTCGGGTCGGTCCTGTGCCACGTGCACCTCCGTCGACGGGCGTCGACATCGATGCTCCTCCGATCCCGCGCGTTCGGCACGCGCCCGGCAAGGACGCCGGGTCCGGCGGAGCGCCGGACCGGGTGCCGGGGCCACCGCTCCGGTCGCCGTCCCGGGCGCGCAGTGGTGTCCTGTAGGCATGCTGGAACGTGTGGACCACGGGCTGTTCGGCCCCGCCTCGGTGACCTGGCGGGTGCACCTGGAACCCGTCATGTGGGTGGCCGGGATGCGGGCGTTGCTGCTGCAGTCGCTGCACCCGCACGTGATGCGCGCGACGTGGCAGAACTCGGCGCTCTTCGACCCGAAGAAGGCCTATCCGCGGTTCCAGCGGACCGTCGAGTTCGTCGGTACCCGCACGTTCGGCAGCACCGACGAGGTCGAGGCGGCCGCGGCGCGGGTGCGGCGGCTGCACGCCTCGCTGACCGGGTTCGACCCCGACACCGGCCGCACCTTCCGGGTCGACGCGCCCGCGGGCCTGCTGTGGGTGCACTGCGCGGAGATCGACTCCTACGTCGACATCGCCCGCCGGGCCGGGATCGTCGACACCGCGGGCGTCGACGCCTACATCGCCGAGAGCGTCCGCGCGGCCGAGGTGATCGGCATCGACCCCGCCGTCGCGCCGCGCTCGCGCGCGGAGCTCGACGACTACTTCACCGCCGTCCGCCCGCAGCTGCGGCTCACCGAGGAGGCCACCCGCGGCGTCGCGAACCTGCTGGCGCCGCGCGGTGAGGCGCCGCGCTGGACCAAGGCGGCCATCTCGACGGTGTCGACGCTGGCGGTCGCCACCCTGCCCCGCTGGGCCCGGCGGATCTACGGCCTGCCCGGACTGCCGACGACCGACCTGGTGACCGCGGCCCTGCTGCGCGTGGTCAGGACCGGGACGCAACTGCTGCCGGAGGTCCCGGCGCCGCCGGAGATCCGCGAGGCCCGCCGGCTGGTCCGCGAGGCCCGCGGCGCCTAGGCCGGCTCAGACATCAGAGTGCGGTCGGGTGGCGTGGCTCGTACAGGCCGATCTCGCCTGCGCCGGGGACGCGCAGCGACGTCACGAGGCCCCAGCCGCGGTCGGCGACGGGCGAGGTGAACTCGACGCCCTTCGCGGTCAGCGCGGCCACCGTCGCGGTGACGTCGTCGCACATCAGGTACAGCTCCGCGCGCCCGCTGCTCGCGGCGTCGGTGGGGTGGACGGCCACCTCGGTCGGCGGCGCGGCGAAGACGAGCCATCCGTCGCCCGCGTCGACCCACCCGAGGCCGAGCACGTCGCGCAGGAACTCGCGGGCCCGCGCGGCGTCCTGCGCATAGACGATCGTGTGCAGTCCGGAGATCATGGGTCCTCCTCGACGGCCGACGCGCGGACCGTACCGGGCGGCGGTGCGGCGCGGGCGGTCGGCGCGGGCGGCGACGGGCCGCGCAGGCCCGCGACCGTCAGCTCGTGCCCTCCGAGCCGGCGTCGCCGGCGGTGCTCGGCCGCTGCCCCCGCTTGTAGACCATCACGGTCCGGCGGAACGTCATGATCGTCGTGCCGTCCTGGTTGAAGCCCTCGGTGCGGACCGTGAGCAGCCCCGCGTGCGGGCGCGACCGCGACTCGCGCTTCTCGAGGATCTCGGTGCGCGAGTAGACGGTGTCGCCCTCGAAGACCGGGTTGGGGATCTTCACGTCGTCCCAGCCGAGGTTGGCGATGACGTTGTGCGAGATGTCGCGCACGCTCTGCCCGTTGACCAGCGCGAACGTCAGCGTGGAGTTGACCAGCGGCTTGCCGAACTCCGTCCGGGCGGCGTAGGCGTGGTCGAGGTGCGCGGCCGCGGTGTTCTGGGTGAGCAGCGTGAACCAGATGTTGTCGGTGGTGGTGATCGTGCGGCCGACGCCGTGCTCGTAGACGTCGCCGGGGACGAAGTCCTCGAAGAAGTGGCCGGTCGAGGTGTGGTGCACGGTCATGGGGAGCCTCCTCGGGCGGGGGTGGTGGGGACGCGAGCCGGTCAGAACGAGCGCGGCATGCCCAGGACGTGCTGTCCGATGTGGGCGAGGATGAGGTTCGTGGAGATCGGCGCGATCTGGTAGAGCCGCGTCTCGCGGAACTTGCGCTCGACGTCGTACTCCGCGGCCATCCCGAAGCCGCCGTGGGTCTGCAGGCACGCGTTGGCGGCTTCCCAGGACGCGTCGGCGGCCAGCAGCTTGGCCATGTTGGCCTCGGCGCCGCACGGCTGGTCGGCGTCGAAGAGGTCGGCGGCGCGCCAGCGCATCAGGTCGGCCGACTCGACGTGCACGTGCGCGCGGGCGATGGGGAACTGGATCCCTTGGTTCTGCCCGATGGGCCGGTCGAACACGACGCGCTCGCACGCGTAGCGCGAGGCCCGCTCGACGAACCAGCGCCCGTCGCCGATGCACTCCGCCGCGACGAGGACGCGCTCGGCGTTCATCCCGTCCAGGATGTAGCGGAAGCCCTTGCCCTCCTCGCCGACCAGGGCCGAGGCCGGGATGCGGACGTCGTCGAAGAACACCTCGTTGGTCTCGTGGTTGACCATGGTGCGGATCGGGTTGACGGTGATGCCCTCGACCTCGCGCAGGTCGATCAGGAACATCGACATGCCCTGCGACTTCTTCTCCACCTGGTCGAGCGGGGTGGTGCGGGCGAGCAGCAGCATGAGGTCGGAGTGCTGGACCCGCGACGTCCACACCTTCTGCCCGTTGACGACGTAGGAGTCCCCGTCACGGCGGGCGAACGTGCGGATCTTCGTCGTGTCGGTGCCCGCCGTGGGCTCCGTGACGCCGAAGGCCTGCAGCCGGATGTCGCCGGACGCGATGCCGGGCAGGTAGTGTTCGCGCTGCTCGGGGCTGCCGTGCCGCAGCACCGCGCCCATCGTGTAGAGCTGGGCGTGCACGGCCGCGGCGTTGCCGCCGTTGCGGTTGATCTGCTCGACGATGACCGACGCGTCGCCGACGCCCAGCCCGAGCCCGCCGTGCTCCTCGGGGACCAGCGCACCGAGGACGCCCGTCGTCGTCAGCGCGTCGACGAACGCCTCCGGGTAGGAGTGGGTCTGCTCGAGCTCGCGCCAGTAGGCGTCGGGGTGGTCGGCGCACACCCGGTCGATCAGGGAGCGCAGGTCGCGGCGGACCTCGGAGTCGGTCATGGCGGTGCAGTCCTTTCGGTCCGGCGTCCGGGGTGGGTGTCAGACGACGCCGTCGGCGCGCAGGGCGGCGATGTCGTCGGGGGACAGGCCGATGCCGCGCAGCACGGCGTCGGTGTGCTCGCCGACGGCGGGCACCGCCCCGAGGGGGGCCCGCCCGTCGCCGGGCAGGCCCGGCGGGTAGAGGGTGCGGGCCGGGCCGGTGGGGGTCGGGGTGTCGACCCAGCGGTCGCGTTCGACGAGCTGCGGGTGGGTGGGCAGGTCGGCGATGTCGTTGATCCGGGCCTGCGCGATCCCCGCCTCGTCGAGCAGCGCCTGCGCCTGCGCCGTGGGCAGCGCGGCCAGCCGGGCGCCGACGAGCGAGTCCAGCGCGGTGCGGTGGGCGATGCGGTCGTGGTTGGTGGCGAAGAGCGGGTCGTCGGCGCGGGCGGGGTCGCCGAGCACGACCTCGCACAGCCGCCGCCATTCGCGGTCGTTCTGCACGGCGACGAGCACCGGGGTGCCGTCGGCGGTCGGGAACGCGCCGTAGGGGGCGATCGTCGGGTGCGTCGTGCCCATCCGCGCGGGCGCGGTCCCGCCGTAGAGCGTGTAGTAGAGCGGGTAGGCCAGCCACTCGGCCAGCGAGTCGAACAACGACACCTCGACCGGCAGCGCCTCGCCCGTGCGGTCGCGGTGCACGAGGGCCGCGAGGACCGCGCTGTAGGTGTACATGCCGGCGGAGATGTCCGCGATCGAGATGCCCACCTTCGCCATCGCGGCGGGGTCGCCGTTGATCGAAATGATCCCGGTCTCGCCCTGGACGAGCAGGTCGTAGGCCTTGGCGTCGCGCATCGGGCCGCCGGTGCCGTACCCGGACACCCCGCAGGCGATCACCCGCGGGTGCCGGGCCCGGACCGCGGCCGGGTCCAGCCCGGCCCGCGCCGCGGCGGCGGGGGAGAGATTCTGCACGAACACGTCGGCACCGGCCAGCAGCCGTTCCAGGACGTCGCGCCCCGCCGCGGCCTTGAGGTCGAGGGAGAGCGACTCCTTGCCCCGGTTGAGCCACAGGAACACGCTCGACGTCCCGTTGACGGTGCGGTCGTAGCCGCGCGCGAAGTCCCCGCCACCGGGCCGTTCGATCTTGACGACGCGCGCGCCGAGGTCGGCCAGCTGGCGCGTCGCGAAGGGGGCCGCGACCGCCTGCTCCACGGTGACGACGGTGACGCCGTCGAGCGGGCGTGGCGTCACGAGCCGACCCGGGCGGCCAGGCTGACGCGGTCGAGCTCGCGCAGTCCGGACAGTCGCTCCCACACGGCGTCGGCGTCGGCGCCGTGCCCGCCACGGGCGAGGCAGTCGTCGAACTTGGCGCGCAACGCCTGCGCGCCGGCGGGACGGGTGGCGTGCCCGAGCGGCGCCGGACAGTGTGCGGTGTGCTCGGCGCCGTCGCGGGTGCGGACGGTGACCTCCGCGCTGAACTCGAGCCCGTCTGCGGCGCCACCGCCGGTGGACTCCTTGTGGGGCAACGTCTCCGTCGACCCGACACGGGCCGCGAGGTCCGCGACGGCGGGGCGGGTGACGGCCTCGTCGGTGAAGCTGGCGAGCCGCAGCGCGCCGTCGTGCAGGCACGCGGCGACGACGTAGCCCATCGAGAACTTGCCCTCCAGCTCCGTGCGCGGCGCCCGGGTGATGAGCGGGCGCAGCCCACCCGGCGGCACGCGCACCGAGACCGTGTCGATCTCGGCCGCGACGACCCCGCGCCCGGCGAGGTCGAGCGCGGCGTCGGCGGGCGCGTGGGTGGCGTAGCAGCAGGGGTGCAGCTTGACGTTCAGTGCCGCCGGACCGGGGTCGGCGACGACGGCGAGCGCGCGGGCCGCGGCCGCCGCCAGGTCGGTCGTGCCCGGGTCCCCGGTCTCGCCGGAGAACAGCGCGAGGTAGCCGAACGGGCTGTCGAGCTGGTCGGCGTCGGCGGTGAAGCCCGCGGCGGCGAGCCGGGCGGCGAGCACCGCGTCCGAGGCCGCGACACCGGCGTGCAGCGGCTTGGTCATCGACCCGAAGTTGCGCCTGCTGCCCGCGGCCCGGGACGCGGAGATGCCCAGTGCGTGCCGGGTGGCGTCGGCGTCGAGGCCCAGCAGCACGGCGGCGGCCGCCGCGGCGCCGACGACGCCGAGCGTCGCCGTGGAGTGCCAGCCGCGGGCGTAGTGGCCGCCGATCCCGACGCCCGCGGCCAGCGCCCGTTCGACGACGAGCCCGCGCCAGAACGCCTCGACGACCGTCGCCCCGTCGGCGCCCACCTGCTCGGCGACGGCCAGCACGGCCGGGACGAGGACCGTGCTCGGGTGGCCCGTGAGGGCGTCGTCGACGTCGTCGAAGTCGAGCGCGTGGCCTGCGGTGCCGTTGAGCAGGGCGGCGGTGGGCGCGTCGGTCCGGGAGCCGTCGACGAGCACTGTGCACGGTCCCTCGGGCAGCGGCCCGTCGGGCGCGACGGCGGTGCGCAGCCGCGTCACGGCCGGCTCCGCGGTGGCGGCGAGCGCACATCCGACGGTGTCGAGGACAGCCGTCGTGACGAGGGTGGCGACGTCGTCGCCCGCGTGCCGGCCGGGGTCGGCGACGAACTCCGCGAGGGCGGGGGTGAGCCGGGTGGTCACGTGTCTGCCTCCTGTCCCACGAGCAGGTCCCGCGCCCGGCGCGCGACGGGCTCGTCGATGAACGTGCCGTCGGCGAGCCGGGCCACGCCCGACCCGGACGACTGTGCGGCCTCGTGGGCCGCGACGATCTCCCGGGCCCGGGCGAGGGCCCGCGCGTCGGGGGTGAACTCCGCGTGGACCGCGGGGATCTGCGCGGGGTGGATCGTGGCCTTGCCGCCGAAGCCCAGCTCGCGGGCGGTGCGGACGGACCGGGCGAGGCCCTCGGGGTCGTCGAGGGTGAGGTAGGGACCGTCGAGCGGGGGCAGCAGGCCTGCGGCCGCCGACGCGAGGACCAGGTGTGCCCGGGCGTGCGCCAGCTCGGATCCCTCCGCGGTGACGGTGACGCCCAGCTCGGCGGACAGGTCGGCGACGCCGAACATCATCGTCGTGACCCGGGCCGACGCGGCCCCCGTCGCGCGGGCGTCGAGGATCCCCGCGGCGGTCTCGGCGATCGCGAGCACCTGCAGGCCGTCGGGAGCGGAGTGGGTGGTGAGCAGCCTGTCGAGCTCGGCTGCGGCCGCGGGCGAGGCCTTGGGCAGGACCAGCGCCTCCAGCGCGCCGAGGACGGGCGCGAGCGCGGCGACGTCGTCGGCGAACCAGGGCGTGTCGGCGGCGTTGACCCGCACCATGACGCGGCCGTCGATCCGGCTGTCGCGCAACAGCTCCACGAGACCCTCGCGGGCGGCGGGCTTGGCGTCGGGGGCCACGGCGTCCTCGAGGTCGGCGACGACGGCGTCGGCGCCGCGGCGGGGCGCGGACTGCACGCGGTCGGTCCGGTCGGCCGGCACGAACAGGACGCTCCGGTATCTCCGGCGGACGGCCACGGTGCCCCTTCCCTCGTCCCACGGTGTTCCGTACCATGGAACGTCGTATCGACAGTGCGTACGATTCTCGGCAGCCTGGTCGGCCCCCGTCAAGGCGGGGCGGCAGTGACGGCGGCAACGACGAGCCGGTGCGCGGCACGGACGGGACGGGACGGGAGCGGTGCCAGGGGACTCGGGCGGCATCCAGAGCGCGCTGAGCACGTTGCGCGTCCTGGAGGAGGTCGCCCGCCGCCAGCCCGTCGGCGTCTCGGAGATCGCCCGCGCGACCGAGATGCCCAAGAGCTCGGTCCAGCGCTGCCTGGTCACGCTGCAGCAGGCCGGCTGGCTGCGGGTCGTCGACACCACACGCGCCCGCTGGGGTCTCACCGCCAAGCCCGTGGGCATCGGGCTGCGCGCGGCGGGCGAGGGCGGGCTGCGCGAGGCGGCGCTGCCCGTCATGCGGGAGCTGTCCAAGGAGCTCAACGAGACGGTGCACCTCGCCGTCCGGGACGGCGACGGCCTGCTCATCGTCGCCCGCCGCGACGGCACCCGGACGCTGCGTACCTACGTCGAGCTCGGCACCGTCGCGCCCCTGCACGGCACGGCGAGCGGCCTCGCGATCCTCGCCGGGCTGCCCGACGCCGAGATCGACGACGTCGTGGCCGCCGGTCTGGAGGCCTTCACCGAGACGACGATCGTCGACGGTGACGCGCTGCGTGCCGAGATCGACGCCACCCGCGCACGCGGCTTCGCGGTCAACGTCGTGAGCTGGTGGCGACCGCACGTGGCCGCTGTCGCGGCGGCGATCACCGGCCCGGCCGGGCGGCCCGTCGCCGCGTTCGCGGTGTCGATCCCGAGCGTGCGTTTCGACCCCGACGATGTCGAGCGGATCGGCGGGCTGGCGGTGCAGGCGGCCGACCAGGTGTCGGAGCTGCTGGACTGACCGCCGCCCGCCCGGGCGGTCCCGACGGCACCGCACGGTTCGCGGCCGGCTGCCCTGGTCGTGCCGCCCGGCGCTGCGGACCGCCCGGTGGACGGAGCCGCGCTGCGTCCTCCGTCCGGACGACAGCGACGCGCGCCGTTCAGCGCATCGTGGTCGGACGGATTCCGGCAGATCGGGCAAGACGTACCACTTCCGCGCGACCGGCGAGTAATCTCCTCCTCACGGAGAGCAAGGAGCTGACCATGGGCGGCCGTGCGGTCGACCGGATCGTCACCGGTCTGCTCGAGTGGGGATGCAGACGGATGTGGGGCTTCGCCCCGCGCATGATCCCGCACATCGTGGCACACAAAGGGGCCGCCGGTTCGCTGCGCTGGTTCGCCGCGAACATGCCGCGTTACCTGACGACGCTGCACGTACTGGGCCCCGCCCGGACCCATCTCGCGGCGCTGGTCGTCTCCCTGCTCAACGGCTGCGTCTACTGCGCGTACGGGCACGGGTACGCCCTCGAGCTGATCTACCTGCGCGACCGCGACCGCCTGTTCCCGTTCGACGCGCGCGCCGTGCACTCCTGGGCGGGGCTGCCGCCGCGGGCGCTGGCCGAGCGGATGCGCGCGGTCCTGCAGGCCGCGGGCATGCACGCCGAGGTCATCTGGGCCGACCGGACGATCGAGATGCTCGCCGGCAGCCAGCCCGTCGACGCGGCCGAGGCGCGGATCGCGCACGTCGTGCGGATGCTCTCGGAGATGAACGCGATCGCCTCGGCCGCGGGCGTCGAGCCCGACGAGGCGCAGAACCCCGTCAACAAGGACCACGGCCTCAAGGAGCGGCACGCCGCCATGCGCGCCGGCGTGGGCTGACCCGCACGCCGGCGCGGGCGTCGTACGTCAGGCCTTGGCCTGCATGCTCTCCCTGGCCGGGTTGCCCTGCTCGCCCGCCTTCGGGTCCGGCTGCGCGGCCTTCTCCCGAACCCCGGCCTCGATGCGCCCGCCGAGGTGCTTGTCGACGTTGCGCCAGTACTCGAACGCCCGCTCGAGCACGGGTGCGCTGACGCCGTTGAGCAGGTGCCCCACGACGTTGTCGACGAGGCGGCCGCGGGCGTCGTCGTCGAGCACCTCCCGCACGAGCGTGCCGGCCTGGCCCCAGTCGTCGTCCTCCGCGTGGTCGACGTAGGCGGTGCGCATGATGTCGCCGTCCGCATGCCAGGTCGGGACGTGCTGGGTGGTGTCAGCGGCCGGGCCGCCGTAGGAGTTCGGGGCGTAGACGGGGTCGGAGACCTTGGTCATCCGCATCGCCCCGTCCTTCGAGTAGGAGTGCACGGGACAGACCGGGGCGTTCACCGGGATCTGCTGGTAGTTGCCGCCGAGGCGGTGCCGGTGGGCGTCGGCGTAGGAGAACAGCCGGGCGAGCAGCATCCGGTCCGGGCTCGGCCCGATGCCCGGCACGAGGTTGTTGGGCTGGAACGCCAGCTGTTCGATCTCGGTGTGGTTGTCGGTGGGGTTGCGGTCCAACGTCATCCGCCCCACCTCGTGCAGCGGGTAGTCGCCGTGCGGCCACACCTTCGTCAGGTCGAACGGGTTGAAGCGGTAGTCCTTCGCGTCCGCGTACGGCATCACCTGCACGTACAGCGTCCACGACGGGAAGTCGCCGTCGCGGATGTGCTCGAAGAGGTCCCGCGTGTGGTAGTCCGTGTCGGCCGCGGCCATCTGGTCGGCCTCGTGCTGGGTGAAGAACTCCACGCCCTGGTCGGTCTTGAAGTGGTACTTCACCCAGGACTGCTCGCCGGCCTCGTTGATCCACATGTAGGTGTGGCTGGTGTAGCCGTTCATGTGCCGCCACGTGCGCGGGATGCCGCGGTCGCCCATCAGCCACGTGACCTGGTGCGCCGACTCGGGCGAGAGGGTCCAGAAGTCCCACTGCATGTCGTGGTCGCGCAGGTTGTTGTCGGCACGACGCTTCTGGGACCGGATGAAGTGCTGGAACTTCATCGGGTCCTTGACGAAGAAGACCGGAGTGTTGTTGCCGACCATGTCGTAGTTGCCCTCGGACGTGTAGAACTTCACCGCGAACCCGCGCGGATCCCGCCACGTGTCGGGGCTGCCGCGCTCGCCGGCGACGGTCGAGAACCGGACGCCGAGCTCGGTCGTCGTCCCGGGCCGGAAGACCGCGGCCTTCGTCCAGCGTGACACGTCGGCCGTCACCTCGAAGCGGCCGAACGCGCCGCTGCCCTTGGCGTGCGGCTGACGCTCCGGGATGCGCTCTCGGTTGAACTGCGCCATCTGCTCGATGAGATAGCTGTCCTGCAACAGGATCGGGCCGCCGGCACCGACGGTGAGCGAGTGCTCGTCGCTCTCCACGGGGATGCCCGCATCGGTCGTCGTCGGGGTGGGCCGCGCGTGGGTCACAGCGTCGTCTCCTCTGGGTCGGAACGGGGCTCGTACCCGGGTCACCGTTTTCCCCGACGTCAAACCTCCGCCTCCGGAACACCATCGGGCGGAACACCATTCGGGCGGGCCGGGGCGTACGCGTCCGCGCGGGTGACCGGCATTCGGGGAACCGGCGGCGCGCACTGCGACGAACGGAGTGAAATCACATCCGTAGGTTTCGAAGACGGGCCTGCGGTGCATTCTCGGCCAGCTTTTCGACCCTTCCTCCCGGAAGGGCCCCCTTCGGAAAGGAACGCCAATGATCATCCTCGGGCTGATACTCCTGGTCATCGGTCTGATCGTCGGGATCCCGGTGCTCTACTACATCGGCGGCCTGCTGCTGCTGATCGGCATCGTCCTGCTCGTGCTGGGCAGCGTCGGCCGTCCGGTCGGTGGTCGAAAAGTCTGGTTCTGACGCGCGGCAGAGCCGCGTGACCGACTGACCGGCGACGGCCGGTTCCCGGGCTCCGGGGGCCGGCCGTCGTCGTGCGTGGGCGCGCTGCGAGAGACGTCGATCACGCTGTGCGATGCCCCGGCGACATCCGGCCGTTGATCAGCGTGGTGGGCCACGCGGGTGGCCATGTCGTGAGGAGCGCTGCATGCCGGCCCTGTTCGACCCGATCACGCTGCGCGGGCTCACCGTCCGCAACCGGATCTGGCTCGCCCCGATGTGTCAGTACGCCGTGGACGCCCGCGACGGGGTGCCGACGGACTGGCACCTGGTCCACCTGGGTTCGCGTGCGACGGGCGGCTTCGGCCTGGTGCTCACCGAGGCGGCCGCGGTGCTGCCCGAGGGTCGGATCAGCCCGCAGGACGTCGGCATCTGGGACGACGCGCAGGCACAGGTGTGGGAGCGCATCGTCGGGTTCCTCCACGCCCAGGGTGCGGCCGCGGGCGTCCAGCTGGCGCACGCGGGCCGCAAGGCCTCGATCGAGGCGCCCTGGCGAGGCGGCGGGACCGTCCCGGCCGACGAGGGCGGCTGGCCGTCCGTCGGCCCGTCGGCCACCGCGTTCGGCCGGTTGGCCGAGCCCCTGGCGTTGGACGCGGCCGGGCTGCGTGGGGTCGTCGACGCCTTCGCGGCCGCTGCGGCCCGCGCCGACGCCGCCGGGTTCGACACCGTCGAGCTGCACGGCGCGCACGGCTACCTGCTCCACCAGTTCCTCTCGCCGCTGGCCAACCGCCGCGACGACGCCTACGGCGGCTCCTTCGAGAACCGGGTCCGGCTGCTGCTCGAGGTCGTCGACGCGGTCCGCGGGGTCGTCCCCGAGCGCAAGCCCGTCCTCGTGCGGCTCTCGGCGACGGACTGGGTCGACGGCGGCTGGAGCGTCGAGGAGACCTGTGAGGTCTCCGGGCTGCTCGTCGAGCACGGCGTCGATCTCGTCGACGTCAGCTCCGGCGGCCTCGACCCGCGGCAGCAGATCGACCTCGGGCCGGGCTACCAGGTGCCCTTCGCCGCGCAGGTCCGGGCGAAGGCCGGCATCGCGACCGGCGCGGTCGGGCTCATCACCGAACCGGGGCAGGCCCAGCAGGTCCTCGACGACGGCGCGGCGGACGTCGTGCTGCTCGCCCGGGCCGCGCTGCGTGAGCCGGCCTGGCCGTTGCGGGCCGCGCACGAGCTCGGTGTCCCGGCGGCGCAGGCTCCCTATCCGGTGCAGTACGAGCGCGGCGCCTGGGCCTAGGCGCCCTCCCAGCACCCGCGCGGACGGCACCGCGCGGGATCCGGCGGAGGTAGGTTCGCCGGGTGCCCGAGGAGATCAGTACCGAGGAGATCAGCACGGACGCGGGGCCACCGGGTCCGCATCGGGTGGCGCCGCACCCGGCCCCGCCAGCCGCGCCGGCCGACCTCCATGCGCTGCTCGGCGATCTCGCCCGTCGCGACCCCGGGGCGGTGGTCGTGCTCGACCGCACCGCGGCCGGCACGACCGTCCCTGTCACCCGCGGTGAGCTGTGGCGGCGCACCTGCCGGCTCGCGGCCGGCCTCGCCGAGCGCGGCGTCGGGCCGGGCGACTGCGTCGCGGTCTGGCTCCCCAACTGGGCCGACGCGTTGGCCTGGCAGTTCGCCGTCGCCGCGCGCGGCGCGCACGTCATCGGGATCAACACCCGCTACAACGTCGACGAGGTCGCCCACGTCCTGGAACGGGCGCGACCGGTCCTCGTCGTGCTCGCGCACGCGTTCCACGGCCTCGACCTGCTCGGGAGGCTGCGCCAGGCGCTGAGCGCGATCGACGCCCCGGCTCCCGCCGTGGCGCTCGTCGCCGGGCCGGGCGAGCCGGCGCCCGATCCGGGCGCTGCCGACGTCGGCGGCGGGTCCTGGGCCCCGGACCCGACGAGCCCGGCCCCGGAGCCGGCTCCGTCCGACCCGGCCGCACTGGTCGTCGCCTTCACCACGTCCGGCTCGACCGGGATGCCCAAGCTCGCCGCGCACAGCGGGTCCGCGGTCGTCCGGCAGGCCGTCGCCGACGCCGCCGCGATGGGCCTCGGCGAGGCCGACACGATGCTGTGCGCGCTGCCGCTGTCGGGCGTGTACGGGTTCAACGCGGCGACCGCGACGCTCGCGGCCGGCGGGCGTTGCCTGTTCGTCCCGGTGTTCGATCCCGACGAGGTGCTCGACCTGATGGCCGAGCACGGGGTCACGCACGTCCCGGCCGGCGACGACATGGTGATCCGGCTCCGGGCGGCGCAGCAGGCCCGACCGCGTGACCTCCGGAGCTGGCGGTGGTGGGGCGCGGCGGACTTCCAGGGCAGGATGCGGGAGCTGGCCCGGTGGGCGGCCGACGAGCTCGGCGTCCGCACGACCGGCGTGTACGGCGCGTCGGAGCTGTTCGCCCTCCTCACGATGTGGCCGGACGCGGAGCCTGCGCCGGGACGCTGGTTCGGTGGCGGACGCGTCGTCGACCCGGCGACGGAGGTGCGGACCGTCGACCCGGCGACGGGAGAGCCCGTCGCCCACGGGGTCGAGGGCGAGCTGCAGTTCCGCGGCCCGTGCGTCGTGGACGCCTACCTGGGGGAGCCCGAGCGGGCCGCCCTGTCGCGCACCGCCGACGGCTGGTTCGGCTCCGGCGACCTCGGCGTGCTGGTCGACGACGGCGCCTTCGCCTACGTCTGCCGGATGGGCGACGCGCTGCGGCTGCGCGGGTTCCTCGTCGACCCGGCCGAGATCGAGAACCGGCTCGGCGCGCACCCGGACGTCGGGATCGCCAAGGTCGTCGGCGTCACCGCGGACGACGGCGCGACGGTCGCGGTCGCGTTCGTGACGGCTGCGGACGGGGCGGCGCCCGACGCGGCCGCGCTGCGCGCCTGGTGTGCCCAGGGGCTGGCGCACTTCAAGGTGCCGGAGTCCGTCCACGTCGTCGACGCGATGCCGACGACGTCGGGCACCAACGGCACGAAGATCCGCGCCGCCGTGCTGCGGGAGTGGGCGCGCGAGCGTCGCTGACGGGTGTCGCGCGTTTCGCGGGGTGGCGATGCGGGCACGTCGGGAGCATGCCGAACTCGAGCATCAAGGACGAGAAGACCTACGAGGAGATCCGCAAGCAGGGCGCCTCGAAGGAGAAGGCTGCGCGGATCGCGAACGCCTCGGCGAACGAGGGCCGCAAGAAGGTGTCCTCGCGCGGCGGCAGGTCGGGCAGCTACGAGGACATGACCAAGGGCGAGCTCTACGACCGCGCGAAGAAGGTCGGCATCGACGGCCGGTCGTCGATGAGCAAGAAGGAGCTCGTCGACGCCCTGCGCAACCACTGAGCCGGGCGGCCGCACCGAAGATCCGTCACGATCGTCGTCGCAACCCTCACGACGAACGGAGCGGACGACGATGACCCCTTCTGGTGAGACCGTGGCCGACAGGGCGGCCCCGGGCCCCGACGTGCTGCGCGACAAGGTCGCGGTGGTGACCGGCGCGGCGGGCGGGCTCGGCCGGGCGATCTCTCGACGGCTGCACGCGGCCGGGGCACGGCTGGCGCTGGTCGACCTCGACGAGGCGAGCCTGGCCGATGCCGCGGCCGAGTTCGGGGAGCAGGCGGCCACGTTCGTCGTCGACCTCTCCGACGACGAGCAGACCGAGGCGCTCCCCGGCCGGGTCCGCACGCAGCTGGGCGGCCTCGACGTCCTCGTCAACAACGCCGGCGTCCGCCAGATCGCCTCGATCCTCGACCTCACGCCGAAGGAGTGGCGCCACACCCTCGACGTCGACCTCACCGCGCCGTTCGTGCTCTCGCGCGCGGCGATCCCCGGCATGATCGAGCAGGGCCGCGGCAAGATCGTGAACATCGCGTCGATCACCGGGGAGCTGGCCTTCGCCGACCGTTCGGCCTACTGCGTCGCCAAGGCCGGGATCATCATGCTCACCAAGACGATCACGCTGGAGTTCGCCGCCCGCGGCATCTGGTGCAACGCCATCGGTCCCGGGGTCGTCGAGACGCCGATGACGCGCGCGTACTTCGAGTCGCCCGCCATGCGGGAGTCGATCGAGCGCAACGCCCCGATGAAGCGGTGGGCCCAGCCGGAGGAGATCGCCGGGCCCGTCGCGTTCCTGTGCGGCCCCGAGTCGGACTACGTCAACGGGACGACCCTGTTCGTCGACGGCGGCTGGAACAGCGCGAAGACGTACTGACCCGGACGTACTGACCGGGACGTACCGACGGACCGGCCGGCTCCGGGCGCCTCAGCCGTGCCCGGAGCCGCTCCTGCGCACCTTCGCCAGCCGGGCGCGGCACCCCACGAAGATGCCGATGCAGACCAGCGCGATGACGGCGAAGACGATCGCCGCGGCGATCGTCTCGAGGTAGATGAAGACGACCGCCACGAACAGGCACAGGATGGTCGCCATCACCGAGATCGCGGCGTGCAGCTTGAGGGTGCTCTGGCCGTCGTGCGAGTCGACCGCCCAGCCCGGGCCGCCGACGGAACCGCCGCGCGCGTGGGCGGGCGACGCTGCGGGGGGCGGGGTACCGTCCGTCACCGGTGTCGGGGTCGGCTCGGCGGCGTGCGATGTGGACATACGGCAGGGTACCCATGGCGACCGGCCCACATGCCAGAGTCCCCCCACGTGTCATGGCGCATACGCCCTCCCCAACAGGTGACGGGCGACCACGAGCTTCGCGATCTGGGCGGTTCCGTCACCGATCTCGAGGCCGATGACGTCGCGCAGCCGCTGCCCCTGCGGGTTGTCGGTCGACCAGGCCGCGTGCCCGAAGGTCAGCAGCGACTGGTGGACGATGTCGGCGGCCAGCTTGGGCGCCCACCACTTGGCCATGTTCGCCGGGACGGCCGGGTCCTGGCCGGCGTCCTTGAGGGCCAGGGCCTCGTAACAGAGGTGCCGTGCGGCGCGCAGCTGCGTCGCGCACTCCACCAGCGGGAACGCGAGCCCCTGGAACCGTCCGATCGGCTGCCCGAACGCCTCGCGCTCGCGGGCATAGGCGAAGGCGTCGTCGAGCGCGGCGGAGGCGATGCCCAGGCACATCAGCCCGATGACCGCGCGCGAGTAGTCGAAGCCGCGCATCACCGACACGAAGCCCTCGCCCTCGCCGCCGACGAGCTGGTCGCGGCCCACGCGCACGCCGTCGAAGTACAGGCTCGCCCGGCCGATCGCGCGGCTGCCGTGGTCGTCGAGCGGGCTGCGGGCCAGGTCGGGGTCGGACAGATCGACCATGAACGCCGACACGCCCCGCGCCCCCTCGCCGCCGGTGCGCGCGAACACCGCCCCGACGTGGGCGTACATCCCCAGCGAGATCGAGGTCTTCTCGCCGAAGAGCCGCCATCCGTCGCCGTCGGGCTCGGCGCGCAGCTGCAGGTGCGCGGCGTCGGAGCCGTGCCCCGGCTCCGTCAGACAGAGCGCCGGGACGTGCTCTCCCGACGCGATCGGCGGCAGCCACCCGGCCAGCTGCTCCTCGGTCGCGCCCGCCAGCAGGATGTCGGTGACGAGTGCGGAGTTGAGCACCAGGTAGCACGCGTTGAAGTCGGCCCGCGACACCTCCTCGGCCACCAGCCCGGTCGTGACGGCGTCGGCGTCCTGGCCGCCGAAGCGCTCGGGCGCCCGTAGGCCGGTCAGGCCCATGGCGCCGAGCTCGCCCGCCAGCGCGGGCCGCAGCGAGCCGGCGAGGTCGTCGGCACGGTAGTGCGGGGCGAGCCTCGTCGTCGCGAACGCCCGCACCTCCTGACGGAAGGCCTCCTGCTCGGCGCTGAGCCCGAAGTCCACGGCGTCCCTCCTAGCGGACCGCGTAGCCGCTGAAGTCCGGCGGCCGCTTCTCGGCGAAGGCCCGGGCGCCCTCCCTGCCCTCCTCGGACTCGACGAACAGCGCGAGTCCGGCCGACGCGACGTTCGCCAGTCCCGCCTGGTGCTCGGTGTCGGTGTTGAACGAGTGCTTGAGGAAGGTGATGGCCGTCGGGCTCATCCGCCCGATGTCGGCGGCCCAGCGCAGCGCCTCGGCCATCAGGTCGGCGGCCGGGACGACCGTGTTGACCAGACCCCACCGCTCGGCGGTCGCCGCGTCGTACTGACGGCACAGGTACCAGATCTCGCGCGCCCGCTTCTCGCCGACGACGCGCGCGAGGTAGGTGGTGCCGAACCCGGCGTCGAACGACCCCACACGCGGTCCGGCCTGCCCGAACCGGGCGGTGTCCGCGGCGATCGAGAGGTCGCACAGCACGTGCAGCACGTGGCCGCCGCCGATCGCGAGGCCGTTGACCGCCGCGATGACGGGTTTGGGGATGTCGCGGATGAGCTTGTGCAGCGCGTCGATCTCGAACAGCCCGCTCTCGGTGGGGCCGTAGTCGCCGGTCTCGGCGCGCTGCTTGACGTCGCCGCCCGTGCAGAACGCCTTGTCGCCCGCCCCGGTGAGCACGACGACCCGCACCGCCCTGTCGGCCCACGCCGTGCGCAGCGCGGAGATCAGCTCCTCGACGGTCCTGCCGCGGAACGCGTTGTAGCGCTTCGGCCGGTTGATCGTCACGACGGCCGTCGTGTCCTCGACGCGGTAGAGGACGTCCTCGAAGTCGGTGGGCGTCACGCGCTGTTCCCTTCGTGCGGGGTCGGGGTGAGGGCGGGCCGGACGAGCGTCGCGACCTGGTCCGCGACGAACCGTTCGACGCCGTAGCCCTCGGGGAAGTGCCAGTGTTTGAGCGCCCAGACCTGGGCGAGCACCGTGAGGTCGAAGACGAGCACCTCGGGGGAGACACCGTCGGCGAGCAGCCCCGCGGCGGCGGCCTGCTCGACCACGGCGGTCAGCGGCGCGAACGTCCGGCGCTCGGCCTCCTTGAGCCGTTCGCGGGCGGCGGGGCCGAGCTCGGCGGACTGCCGGTAGGTCAGCAGCCCGGCGTTGCGGTGGGAGTCCATCGCCACGCAGTAGCCGGCGAACCCGGCGGCGAGCCGCTCGACGGGGTCGGCCCCGGCGGCGGCGATGCGGTCGTCGACCTCCCGGCGAATCTGCTCGGCCAGGTCGGCCACCACGGCGACGACGACGTCCTCCTTGCCGCCGAAGTAGCTGTAGATGAGGCCGACGCTGATCTGCGCCTCCTTGGCCAGCGCCTGCATCGACATGCCGTGCAGGCCGCCGGTGTTGATCAACCTGACCGCGGCGTCGAGGACCTGGCGGGTGCGCCAGCGGGCCCGGACGTCGCGGATGTCGCGGCGGACCTGCTCCTCGGCCGCCGGCCGCTCGCCTGCGAGGTCCGGCACGCGGCCTCCCGGGACGTTGTTGAACGGGTCTTCTCTTGACAATGAAGCTACGTTCAACCCGGGTCGGCCGTCAACGGGCGGTGGCCGGGCGAGAGCGGGAGGCGCGCGTGATCCAGCCGTCGGATGCGGGGTTCGGGGTCATGCTGCCGAGCTTCGACCCCTTCCGCAGGGGCCGGACGCCGGTCGTCGAGGGCGCCGTCCTGGCCGAGGAGCTCGGGTTCGACTCCGGCTGGGTCGGCGACCACCTGAGCTTCCACCCCCCGCTGCTCGACGCCCTGACCGCGCTCACCGCCGCAGCCGTCCGCACCGAACGCCTCGTCCTCGGCACGGGTGTGCTGCTGCTGCCGATGCGCAACGCAGTGTGGACGGCCAAGCAGCTCGCCTCGATCGACGCCCTCGCCCCCGGCCGGCTGCTGTTCGGCGTCGGAGTGGGCGGGGAGAACCCGGCGGAGTTCGAGGCCGCCGGGGTGCCGACCGCGCGGCGTGGCGCCCGGCTCGACGAGGGTCTCGACATCGTGACGGCGCTGCTGCGCGGCGAGGCGGTCGACCATCCGGGCCCGCTGCTGCCGACGCGCTCGCCCGCGCTCGAACCCGCACCGTCCGCGATGCCCCCGCTGGTCGTCGGCGGCCGGTCGGAGGCGGCGCTGCGCCGGGCCGCACGGCGCGGCGCCGGCTGGCTGGGCGTGTGGATGTCGGCGGGTCGCGTCGCCGGCGTGCGCGCACGGCTCGACGAGCTCGCCGCGGAGTACGCGCGGCCCTCGCCGACGCCCCTGCTGATGGTGTTCGTGCACGTCACGGACGGCCCGAGCGGGCTGGAGACGGGCCGAGCCGAGGTCGCCGGGTTCGTGAACGGGCAGTACGGGCTGCCGGTCGAGCGGCTCGAACGGTGGGTGCTCGTCGGCGACACCGACCACGTCGCGAAGGGACTCGACGAGCTCGTCGCCGCCGGGGTCGAGGGGTTCGTACTGATGCCGGCGGCGTCGGATCCGCTCGAGCAGTTCCGCAGGCTGGCCCGGGTGCGGGAGCGTATGACGAGCTCGCTCTGACCGGGATCGGACCCGAGGACGGGAGTCGACGATGACTGTCACGACCCTCACCACCGATTTCGACGCGGCCTACCGCGCCGAGATGGCGCCGTACTGGCCCGGGCGCACCCTGCTCGACCATCTCGACGAGGCCGTCGCCGCCCACCCCGACAAACCCGCGATCATCGGCCACGTCGCCGGTGCGGGCGGTGCGCCGCAGCGGTTCTCCGTCACGTATCGCGAGCTGCTCGACGCCGCGGACCGCATCGCGGCGGGCCTGCTCGACCTCGGCGTCGAACCGGGCCGCGTCGTCGCCGCGCAGCTGCCCAACTGGTGGGAGCTCGCCGCGCTGCACCTCGGCTGCCTGCGGGTCGGTGCCGTCACCAACGCGCTCATGCCGATCTTCCGGCGCCGCGAGCTCGAGTTCATGCTCGGACTCGCCGAGTCGGCGGTGTTCGTCGTCCCGGAGACGTTCAACGGGTTCGACCACGGCGCCCTCGCCCGGGAGCTGCAACCGGCGCTGCCGGCGTTGCGGCACATCCTGTCCGTCCGGCCCGGCGGTGGCGGGACGTTCGACGGGCTGCTCCTCGGCCGCGCCCCGACCGACGCCGACCGCGCCGAGTTCACCCGCCGCGCCCCCGGCCCCGGCGACGTCGTGCAGCTCGCCTACACCTCGGGCACGACGGGCGAGCCCAAGGGCGTGCTGATCACACCCGACGTGGCGCTGTGCAACGTCCGCGACTTCGCCGACCGGCTCGGCCTCACCGGCGACGACGTCGTGCTCATGGCCTCGCCCCTCGCGCACCAGACCGGCTTCCTCTACGGGCTGATGATGCCGATCGTGCGCGGCCAGACCGCCGTCCTGCAGGACGTCTGGAAGCCCGCGCGGGCGACGGAGATCGTGCGGACCGAGGGCGTCACGTTCACGATGGCGTCGACGCCGTTCCTGTCCGACCTCACCGCGCAGGCCGAGGCGGACCCCGACGCGTTCACGACGTTCCGGCTGTTCCTGTGCGCCGGCGCGCCCGTCCCGCGCGAGCTCGTCCGCCGCGCGACGACGGCGCTGTCCGCGCGGATCAGCTCCGGGTGGGGGATGAGCGAGATGGGAGCGGTGACGATCACCGGCCCCGACGACCCCGACTCCCGCGTCTTCGAGACCGACGGCCATCCGCTGCCCGGTGTGTGGCTGAAGATCGTCGGCACCGACGGGAACGAGGCCGCCCCCGACGAGGAGGGTCGGCTGCTCGTGCGCGCCGCGAGCCTGTTCGGCGGCTACCTGCACCGTCCGGAGCTGCGGGGGCTCGACGACGAGGGGTGGTTCGACACGGGTGACCTCGCGCGGGTCGACGCCGACGGCTACCTGCGCATCACCGGGCGCTCCAAGGACATCATCATCCGCGGGGGCGAGAACGTCCCGGTCGTGGAGATCGAGAACCTGCTCTACGCGCACCCGGCGGTGGCGGAGGTCGCGCTCGTCGCGATGCCCGACGAGCGGCTGGGGGAGCGGGCGTGCGCGTTCGTCGTCCCTGCCCCCGGTGCCGCGCCCACGCTCGACGAGCTGACCGGGCACCTGCGCGCGCAGGGCACCGCCGCCAACTACCTACCGGAACGTCTCGAGCTGATCGACGCGTTGCCGCGCACGCTGACCGGGAAGATCCAGAAGTTCAAGCTGCGGGAGAGGCTGGCCGCCTCGCCCGGGAACGGGGAAGTGGGCTCATGACGGACAGGATCGCGGTCGTCACCGGGGCGGCGTCGGGGATCGGCCGGGCCGTCGCGCTCGGACTGGCCCGCACCGGGGCGCGGGTCGTCGCCGCCGACCTCGACCTCGACGGCGCCACCGCCGTGTCCCGTGAGGTCGGCGGCATCACCCCACTGGTCGTCGACGTCGCCGACCCGGACTCGGTGACGGCGCTCGCCGGTCAGGTCGCCACCGACATCGGCACCACGAACGTGCTGGTCAACTGCGCCGGCTGGGATCGGACGGGCAAGTTCCTCGACTCGACGCCCGACTTCGCGGACAAGGTCGTCGGCATCAACTACCTCGGCCAGGTCCACATGTGCCGGGCGTTCCTCCCGGGGATGGTCGAGGCGGGGGAGGGCGGCAAGGTCGTCAACGTCGCGAGCGACGCGGGGCGCGTCGGCAGCTCGGGGGAGACGATCTACGCGGGCGCCAAGGGCGGCGTGATCGCGATGAGCAAGTCGCTCGCCCGGGAGATGGCGCGGCACGCGATCAACGTCAACGTCGTGTGCCCCGGGCCGACCGACACACCGCTGTTCGCCGCCCAGGACGAACGGCTCAAGGAAGCCCTGATCAGGGCGATCCCGTTCCGCCGGCTCGCGAAGCCGGAGGAGGTCGCCGACGCGGTGCTGTTCTTCGCCTCCGACGCCGCGTCCTACGTCACCGGCCAGGTGCTCAGCGTCAGCGGCGGGCTCACGATGGCCGGGTGAGCCGGCCCGCACCCGCCCGCTGACCGACGGGCGGGCCCCACACGCGGGGTGGGGCAGGCCGCCGCCGGGCGCTCAGCTCACGAGACGGCCGTGGCGATCCGGGCGAGGGTGCCCTCGAGGTCCTTCTCCGAGACGAGTGGGAACGACTCGAGGAACTTCTCGTCGTGGACGCTCATCCACTCGTAGGTCTCGGTGACCCTGGTGCCGCCGTCGACCTCGGCGAGGTCGTAGGTGAAGGTGTGACCGCCCATCGTCATGTCGCCGACCTTCGACGCCAGCTCGCACGTCGGGTCGATCGCCGGGGCCCAGCCGATCCGACTCGTGGGCTGGTACGCGGTCACCGTGTTGACCATGCGGTAGTCGCCCAGCGAGTCCTGGTGCATGTTCATCGTGAACACCTGGCCGATGCCACCGAGGGGCACGCAGTCGCCGTCGACACCTCGCACCATGCCGGCGTCGTCGAGATCGGCGTGCCTGCCCGGGTCCGCCAGCAGCGCGAAGATCGCGTCCGCGGGCGCGTCGATCACCCTCGACACCTGCAGCTTCCTGGACGTGTCCACCATCGCTCCCTCACGACGTCGGGACGGCCCGGGACGCTCGCGGCCCTGGGCCGTTCGGGTCACACGGGCTACCCCGGGTGGCGGGCGTGAAACGTTCCCGGGTCGGCGAGCGGGTGGCCCGCCGGTCGGCGTAATTGGACGATTCGGGCAAATCGCGCCGATATCCGCGGGGATTCGCGCCGGACTCACCCGGACGCCGTCTGTACGTGGACCCTACTGGCGAGTAATGGTCTCTCACCTTTGTCGTGTGATCGCCCGGAGATCGTTTTCGGGTGGAACCGGGACATTCGTGTGGAGATGAGGGGAGCCTGGCCTGTGCGCCTTGCGCGGATCGTTATGGAAGAGGAGCTTTCGAGGCCTTCCGCATGATCGGGCACCCGTTAGTGTCTCGAATTCGGGAGTGACCGATTCCAGCCCGCCGCGCTCCGGAGGACGTGCACGATGACGGCACCGCTCGACGTTCCCGGTGCGGCCGAACAGGCCGTGCCCGAGGCCGTCACCGCGGGCATGGGCCGCGCGATCGAGGGGCGTTCGCTCTGGCAGATCGCCTGGCGACGGCTCCGTCGGGACAAGGTGGCGCTCGCGGGCGGCGTGGTCATCGTGCTGCTCGTCCTCGTCGCGATCTTCGCGCCGCTGATCGTCCACCTGCTCGGGCACCCGCCGCTGGAGTTCCACTACGACCAGATCGACCCCGACCTGCAGATCTCGCCGGCGCCGTTCGGTGGGATCAGCCGGGAGTTCCTGTTCGGCGTCGAACCGGTCAACGGCCGCGACATCTTCTCCCGCGTCGTCTACGGCGCGCGAATCTCGTTGCTCGTCGCCTTTCTCGCAACGCTCGTCGCGGTCGTGATCGGAACGGTCGCAGGAATCGTCGCCGGGTACTACGGCGGCTGGATCGACTCGCTGATCAGCCGCACGATGGACGTCTTCCTCGCGTTCCCCGTGCTGCTCTTCGCCCTCGCCCTCGCGGGCGTCATCACCGACGGCTCGTTCGGGCTCTCGGGCGACACGCTGCGGATCGTCGTGATCATCGCGATCATCGGGTTCACCAGCTGGCCCTACATCGGTCGCATCATCCGGGGCCAGGCGCTCTCGCTGCGGGAACGCGAGTTCGTCGACGCCGCGCGCAGCCTCGGTGCACGCACCCCGCGCATCCTGATGACCGAGCTGCTGCCCAACCTCGTCGCCCCGGTACTGGTCTACGCCACGCTGCTGATCCCGACCAACATCCTCTTCGAGGCCGCGCTGAGCTTCCTGTCCGTCGGCATCCGGCCGCCCACCCCCAGCTGGGGCGGGATGCTCTCGGACGCGACGCACTGGTTCCAGATCGCGCCGAACTTCATGCTCTTCCCCGGCCTCGCGATCTTCGTGACCGTGCTGGCCTTCAACCTCTTCGGCGACGGGCTGCGCGACGCGCTGGACCCGCGGGGCCGATGACCGGCACGTCCCAACGGACAGAGAACGACACAAACGGTGTTCGAGGGAGATTCGAGGGGTGGTCCGATGAGGCACACGCGAAGGTTCGCGGTGGCGGCCGTCGGCGCGGTGACCGCGCTGGTGCTCGCCGCCTGCGGTGGCGGGACGTCCGGGGGGTCGTCCGGTTCGGGCAGCGGTGGCGGCACCGGTGACGGCAGCATCCACAACCCGTCGGACGCCAAGGGCGGCACCCTGCGGTACGCCAACTCCGGCGACTGGGACTCCCTGGACCCCGCCGACACCTACTACGCGTACTCGTGGAACTTCGTGCGGCTCTACGGTCGGGCGCTGGTGATGTTCAAGTCCGCACCCGGCGCCGACGGCGCGACGCTCGTCCCCGACCTCGCCGAGTCCCTCGGGAAGTCCTCCGACGGCGGCAAGACATGGACCTACACGCTGCGCAAGGGCGTCAAGTTCGAGGACGGCACACCCGTCACCAGCAAGGACGTCAAGTACGCCGTCGAGCGCTCGCTCGACAAGACCACGTTCCCGAACGGCCCCACGTACTTCAACGACTTCCTCGACCTGCAGGGCTACACCAGCCCGTACGAGGACCCCTCGCCCGACAAGCTCGGCCTCAAGGCCATCGAGACCCCGGACGACTCGACGATCGTCTTCCACCTGAACAAGCCGTTCAGCGGGTTCGACTACTTCGCCCAGCTGCCGGCGACGATCCCGGTGCCGCCGGCCAAGGACACCGGCACGAAGTACAAGGAACACGTGGTGTCCTCGGGCCCCTACATGTTCCAGACGAACGACCTGGGCAAGAGCTTCACGATGGTCCGCAACCCCAACTGGGACCCGGCCACCGACCCCAACCGCAAGGCGCTGCCCGACCAGATCGAGGTGGCGCTCAACGTCAACTCCGACGACATCGACAACCGGTTGATCTCCGGTGACCTCGACGTCGCGATCGAGGGCTCCGGCGTCGGACCGTCGGCGCAGGGCCGCATCCTGGCCGACCAGAACCTCAAGGCCAACACCGACTCGTCGCTGCAGGCCCGCATCTGGTTCACCGTGCTCAACGCCGACGTCGCGCCGCTGGACAACGTCCACTGCCGCCGTGCGGTGATGTACGCGGCCGACAAGACCGGCTACCAGCGCGCCTACGGCGGCGCGACGGGCGGCGAGATCGCGACGAACCTCATGCCGCCGGTCATCCCCGGCGCGCAGCAGTTCGACACCTACCCGACGCCGGGCAACGCGGGCGACATCGCGAAGGCCAAGGACGAGCTCGCGCAGTGCGGGCAGCCCAACGGCTTCACGACGAGCATCTCCTACCGCGCCGAGCGGCCGAAGGAGAAGGCGACCGCCGAGACCCTGCAGCAGTCGCTGGCCAAGGCGGGGATCAACCTCGAGATCAAGCCCTACCCGCTCGCCGACTACCTGAAGCTCTACGCCGGCAAGCCCGACTACGCCAAGGCCAACAACCTCGGGCTGATGGTGTACGGCTGGGGCGCGGACTGGCCCGACGGCTACGGCTTCCTGTCGCAGATCGTCGACAGCCGCACGATCCGGCCCACCGGCGGCAACAGCAACCTGGGTGTGCGTGACCCGGCGGTCGACGCCATCATCGACCAGGCCGTGAACGAGCAGGACACGGCCAAGCGTCAGCAGGACTGGGTCGACGTCGACAAGAAGGTCATGGACGACGCGTACATGCTCCCGGGCATCTGGGCCAAGGGCCTGCTCTACCGCCCGCCGAACCTGACGAACGTGTTCATCACCAACGGGTTCCAGATGTACGACTACCTGGCGCTCGGCACGACGAGGAAGTGACCGGGCAGATGACACGGGCTCGTCCGGGCACGACCGGGAGGTAGGTGAGGGCACCGGTTCCCGTCCGCCCGCGCGCTGGGGCGCGGGCGGACGGGGGCCTGCCGGGACATGGCGGTCTACATCGTCCGGCGGCTCATTGCGGCGATCTTCCTGCTGCTGATCGTCACCGCCGCCTGTTTCGTGATCTTCTTCCTGGTGCCGCGCCTCGGCGGCGCGACCCCGGAGGACCTCGCGTCGCGCTACGTCGGCAAAACCGCCGACGTCGAGACGATCCACAACATCGCGGTGCGGCTGGGCTTCACCGAGCCGGTCTACGTGCAGTACGGGCGGTTCCTGCGCGGGCTGGTGCTCGGCGCGGACTACCCGACCGGCCCGACGACCACGCACTGCCCGGCGCCCTGCTTCGGGTACTCGTACCTGACGCAGCAGCCGGTGCTGCCCGAGATCCTCGACCGCCTCCCGGTGACGATGTCGCTCGCCGCGGGCGCGGCGGTGATCTGGGTCGTCGCCGGGGTGTCGACGGGCGTCGTCTCCGCGCTGCGCCGGGGCAGCGTCTTCGACCGCACCGCCATGAGCGTCTCGCTCGCCGGTGTCTCGCTGCCCATCTTCTTCACCGGCCTGCTGACGCTGTCGGTCTTCAGCTACACCCTCGGCATCACCGCGCCGGGCGGCAGCTACACCCCGATCGAGGAGAACCCGCTGCTGTGGGCCTACGACCTGCTCCTGCCGTGGATCACGCTCGCGTTCCTCTACGCCGCCGGGTACGCGCGGCTCACCCGCGCCGGCATGCTCGACACGATGGGTGAGGACTTCATCCGCACCGCGCGGGCGAAGGGGCTGCCGGAGCGCACCGTCGTCGTCAGACACGGGCTGCGGTCGGCGCTGACCCCGATCCTGACGATCTTCGGGCTCGACCTGGGCCTGCTGCTCGGCGGCGCGATCCTCACGGAGTCGACGTTCTCGCTGCCGGGCATCGGGAAGTACTCCGTCGACGCCATCACCAACAACGACCTGCCGAAGGTGCTCGGTGTCGTGCTGGTGGGCAGCCTGTTCATCATCATCGCCAACCTCGTCGTCGACGTGCTCTACGCCGTCGTCGACCCCCGGGTACGGCTGTCGTGAGGGGGGAGGAGCCGGTGATGGGGGAGGACGTGCTGGCCGGCGCACCGGAGTCCGGTCCCGCGCCCCGGCCGTCGGGATCGGGACGGCCGTTCCTCGACGTCCGCGACCTGCGGGTGCACTTCCCGACCGACGACGGCGTCGTCAAGGCCGTCGACGGGCTGTCGTTCTCCGTCGAGCGCGGCAAGCGGCTCGGGATCGTCGGGGAGTCCGGATCGGGCAAGTCGGTGACGAGCCTGTCGATCATGGGCCTGCACAAGCGCGGCTCGGCACGGATCTCCGGCGAGATCTGGCTGGGTGACGACGAGCTGGTCGCCGCCGACCCGGAGCGGGTGCGCAGGCTGCGCGGCGAGACGATGGCGATGATCTTCCAGGACCCGCTGTCGGCGATGCACCCGTACTACACGGTCGGCGACCAGATCATGGAGGCCTACCGGCTGCACAACGACGTCAGCCGGAGGGCCGCCCGCAAGCGCGCCGTCGAGCTGCTCGACCGCGTCGGCATCCCGCGGGCCGACGCCCGCGTCGACGACTACCCCCACCACTTCTCCGGCGGCATGCGGCAGCGGGCGATGATCGCGATGGCCCTGTCCTGCAACCCGCAGCTGCTCATCGCCGACGAGCCCACCACCGCGCTCGACGTCACCGTGCAGGCCCAGATCCTCGACCTCATCGTCGACCTGCAGGCCGAGTTCCACACCGCCGTCGTGATCATCACCCATGACCTGGGCGTCGTCGCCGAGCTGGCCGACGACATCCTCGTCATGTACGCGGGACGGGCCGCCGAGAGCGGGCCCGCCGTCGACGTCTTCACCGAGCCGCGCCACCCCTACACCTGGGGGCTGCTCGGCTCGGTGCCGCGCTGGGACCGCGAGCGTTCCGAGCGACTGCTGCCGATCAGCGGCAGCCCGCCGTCGCTGATCAACGTGCCGCCGGGCTGCGCGTTCCATCCGCGGTGCCCCTACGCCGACCGCAACGGCGACCGCTCGCGCACCGAGCGGCCCGAGCTGGTCGAGGTCGGGCCGCGGCATCTCGCCGCCTGTCACATGGGCCTCGAGGAGCGTGCGACGCTCTTCCACGACGAGATCCGGCCGAAGCTGTGAACGCCCCGGCCGCCGGCAGCTCGTCGTCCGCCGCGGCGCCGCCCGCCACCGAACCCCTCCTCGTCGCCACCGGCCTGCAGAAGCACTTCCCGGTGCGGCGCGGGCTGTTGCAGCGCAAGGTCGGCGCCGTGCAGGCCGTCGACGGGGTCGACTTCGAGGTGCTGCCCGGCGAGACGCTCTCGATCGTCGGCGAGTCCGGTTGCGGGAAGACCACCACCGGCAGGCTGCTGACCCGGCTGCTGGAGCCGACCGCCGGCTCGGTCGTGTTCGACGGGCGCGACATCAGCCATCTCCCGCCGCGGGCCATGCGGCCCCTGCGCCGCGACGTCCAGATGATCTTCCAGGACCCGTACTCCTCGCTGAACCCCCGGCACACCGTCGGGACGATCGTCGGGGCGCCGTTCCGCATCCAGGGCGTCGAGCCGCCGGGCGGCATCCGCTCGGCGGTGCAGGACCTGCTGTCGCTCGTCGGGCTCTCGCCCGAGCACTACAACCGCTACCCGCACGAGTTCTCCGGCGGCCAGCGCCAGCGCATCGGCATCGCGCGGACGCTGGCGTTGCGGCCCAAGCTGATCGTCGCCGACGAGCCCGTGTCCGCGCTCGACGTGTCGATCCAGGCGCAGGTCGTGAACCTGCTGGAGGACCTGCAGGACGAGCTGGGGCTCACCTACGTCCTGATCGCGCACGACCTCTCGGTGGTGCGCCACGTCTCGGACCGGGTCGCGGTGATGTACCTGGGCAAGATCGTGGAGATCGGGGACCGGGCCGACGTCTACGAGCGGCCGATGCACCCCTACACGGTCGCGCTGCTCTCGGCCGTGCCGATCCCCGACCCGCGCCGGGGCCGCTCGCGGGCGCGCATCCTCGTCACCGGTGACGTGCCCAGCCCCCTCGACCCGCCCCCCGCGTGCCGGTTCCACACCCGGTGCTGGAAGGCGCAGGAGGTCTGCCGGACGGTGGAGCCCCCGCTCGAGGAGAAGACCCCCGGCCACCGGGTCGCCTGCCACTTCCCGGAGACCGGCGGGGCGCCGGTGGTGGAGCTGGCGGCGCCCGCGCCCGCGCCCGGCGACGCGGCCGAGCCCGCGTCGTCGCGGCCTCCTGCGGAGTAGGGCCGAGCACGCCGTCACCGCCCGGTTTCCCCGGTCGCCGCGCTGCCCGCAGGCCGAGTGCTGAGCGGGCAACCCGCGCGGTGACCGGGGACGCCGGGCGCCGGGAGAGTTGCGCCGCACCCGCGTCCCGTCTACAACAGGTCATCAACGCTTTAAGGCGGATGCCTCAGCGGGGAGGTCGGACTCTTGCACGTCGGGATCGGAGTGTTCTTCCAGGGGCTCGAACCGGGCCGCGACGACCACGGGGTGCTGCGTGACCAGCTCGCCCTGGCCGACGCGGCCGAGGGCGCGGGCTTCGGCTCGATCTGGACGGCGGAGCACCACTTCACGCGCTACCAGATGATGCCTAACCCGGCGCAGTTCCTGACCTACATGGCCGGGCGCACCACGCGGGCCCGGCTGGGCACGATGGTGATGGTCCTGCCCTGGCACGATCCCGTCCGCGTCGCGGAGGAGATCGCCTGGCTCGACAGCGTGTCGGGCGGTCGCGTCGTGCTGGGCCTGGGACGCGGGCTCGGGTCGGTGGAGTTCGACGGGTTCCGGCTGGACATGGGGGAGTCGCGGACGCGGTTCGTCGAGTACGCGACGGCGATCTCGGAGTCGCTGGAGACCGGCGCCATCGAGCACGACGGCACCCTCTATCGCCAGCCCCGCGCGGAGCTGCACCCGCCCGCGTTCACGACGTTCCGCGGTCGCACCTACGCCTCCGCGGTGTCGCCGGAGTCGGCGAAGATCATGGCGACGCTCGGCTTCGGGCTGATGCTGATCGCGCAGAAGCCCTGGGAGACGACGTTGCAGGAGACGAACGACTACCGCGAGCTGTACCGGGAGGTACAGGGGGAGGAGCCACCCGCACCCGTGCTGGTCAACTTCACGACGGTCGACCGCGACCCCGGCCGGGCCCGGGAGATGCACGAGCGGTTCGCGGTGGGCTACGCGCGCTCGACGATCGACCACTACGAGTTCACCAACCCGCGGCTCGAGCACGTCAACGGCTACGAGTACTACGCGGGCCTGCGACGCAACATCGAGAAGCACGGGCTGGCGCGGTTCAACCGGTTCCTCGCCGACCTCCAGATCGGCGGGACGCCCGACGAGGTCGTCGACGCGACCGTCGACCGGGTCCGGGCGCTCGGGGCGGGCGGCGTCGTCAACGTCCTCGGGTTCGGGGGCATGACCGGCGAGGAGTCCCGGCATACCTTCGAGACCTACGCCCGCGACGTCCTGCCGCGGCTCGCGGCGATCGATCCCGAGCGCGACATCTGCGCGCCCGCCCCGGCCGGGCAGCACGCATGAGCGACGTGGACGGGCAGCAGGTCGCCGTCGTCACCGGAGCCGGCAGCGGGATCGGCCGCGCCACCGCACTGCGCCTGCTCGAGGGCGGGTTCCGGGTCGTCGTCGCGGACGTCAACGAGGCCAACGCCGCCGAGACCGCGGAGCTCGCGGCCGCCCCGGACCGCGTCGTGGTGCGCGCCACCGACGTGCGCAGCGAGGAAGCCGTGGCCGGCGCTCTCGACTTCGCCGTCGAGACCTTCGGGGCGCTGACCTGCGTGGTGAACAACGCGGGCGTCGGCGGGGCGTTCGGCCCGATCCACACGATCGAGAGCGGCGACTGGGACTACACCTTCGAGGTGCTGGTCCGGGGTGTGTTCTACGGGATCAAGCACGCCGCGCGGATCATGCTCGCGCAGGGGGCCGGCGGCAGCATCGTCAACGTCGCGTCGGTCGCCGGGCTCGGCGGG
Source organism: Pseudonocardia sp. D17 (assembly GCF_036984265.1). NCBI lineage: Bacteria > Bacillati > Actinomycetota > Actinomycetes > Pseudonocardiales > Pseudonocardiaceae > Pseudonocardia > Pseudonocardia sp. D17. The sequence continues at coordinate 249,884 of NZ_BPRG01000050.1, forward strand.
GGGCTGGGCCCGGTGCCGTACTCCGCGGCGAAGGCGGCGGTGGTCAACCTGACGCGGTCGGTCTCGATCGAGCTCGCGCCCGAGCGGATCCGGGTCAACGCCGTCTGCCCCGGCGCCATCTCGACACCGCTGGTGCACCGCGGACGACCCGAACGGGTCGACGACAAGCTCGCCGCCACCCAGCCGTGGCCCGGCCACGGCCGCGCCGACCACATCGCGTCGGCCATCGCGTTCCTCGCGGGCCCCGACGCGGAGTTCGTGACCGGGGAGGCGCTCGTCGTCGACGGCGGGCTGACCGCCGCGGGCCCCGGACGGGCGTTCGCCGAACGGCTGAACAACGACCCGGGCCTGCGCGGCATGAGCGGCGTCAACTACGGGTCGACCGGGGTGGCCTCGGTGGTGCGGCACCGGGCGGGCGAGTAGCCCCGCCCGTCACGGGGCCGGCGTGTGACAGACGGCCTCGACGTTGTTGCCGTCGGGGTCGCGCACGAACGCGCCGTAGTAGTCCGGGTGGTACTCCGGCCACACCCGCGGCTCGTGCAGCACCTGCGCGCCCGCGGCCACGGCGGCCCGGAAGAACGCGTCGACCGTCGCCCGGTCGGGCGCCGCGAACGCGAGGTGGCTCTCGCGGAAGCCGGCCGAGTCGTCGGCGCGCGGGCCGAGCCAGAACTCGGGCCGGTCGGTCCCGTACCCGATGACGGGGCCGAACTCGAGCACGCGGCGGCCGCCGAGCGGCGCGAACGCGGCGTCGTAGAACCGGGCGGCCGCGGTGACGTCGGAACACTGGATGGCGACGTGGTCGATCATCGGCACATCCTCGCAGCGCACCCCGACGGTTCCGGTGGCCACGATTCCGGCGCGCGGCGCCGGGGTAGCCCACGGCATGGCAGCGACCGTCGACGACGCGCTGTGGGACGAGTTCCACCGCGTCGTGAACATGACCTCGAAGGAACTCCGCGACTGGCTCCGGACGGACTCGGCCGCGCCGGACTCGGAGACCGAGCCCGACCGCGCGGGCACGCCCACGGGGCGCGAGGTCCTCGACATCCTGGGCAAACGGCGCAGCGACCTCACGGCCGACGACGCGCGGGCCATGCAGCGTGTCGTCGACCGGGTGCACGAGCAACGCCGCGACGACCTCGAACCGACCCCGGGCCAGGCGGGCTGGCGGCACCGGCTGATGCGACTGGGGCACGACCCGCTGAAGCCCGCGGGCTGACCCGCCGCGGCCGACGACCGCCCTGCCGTCAGCCACCGCGCTCCCGACGGCGGCGCTCGGCGGAGCGCAGGTCGTCGCGCACGGCGGCGGCATAGCCGACGGGGTAGCCGGCCTTGACCGCGCGGTGCTCGTTGGTCTCGTAGATGTAGACGCTCGACCAGAACAGTCCCATCACCGCGCCGACGCCGATCGCGGCGAGCCGCACCCACGTGGGACCCGGGATCACCACGTAGAGCACCACCGCGAACGGGATGATCTGCACGATCGTGCGGGCGAGATGGCGCAGCATCCACGTGCGCGTCGTGACGTCGAACAGCACCCAGCCGCGGTGCGCGGCCGGCAGCCCCATCCCGAGGGCGTAGAGCAGCCAGCGCAGCGGGCCGGGTCGCCGGATCGGTTCGGCGCCCTCGTCGAGCCAGTCGGTGCGCTCGTTCATGTGGGCACCCGGCCGATCTGCCAGCGCGGCCTCCCGTGGGTCGCGTCCGCGTCGGGTACCCGGCGGGGTGCGCCCCCATCCGCTCGCGGGCGGGTGCGCCCACGGCCGTCGGGGAGGGGGCCCGGCGGCCTCAGATCTCGTGCGCGGCGTCGTACCCCAGGTCCCCGTCGGGGTCGACCTCCCGGCGCGGCATCGGGACCGCCCCGCCGGGACGCCGCCCGGTGCGGCTCGTCGGCAGGTTGAGCACCGACTTCATCTCGTGGGCGAGGTCGTAGGCGTAGTCGCCCGAGTACTCCGAATCCCCCGACACCATCGTCTCCTTCACGCTCACACCCGCAAGGGCTTTGACGCTCCGTGACCGACGCCATCCGGACGGTGCAGGAAAATCATCGCTCGATCGGACCGCCCGGGCAACGACGTTCAACCCTCTGGAGGCGTGCGGCACACGAACAGGTGATCATCGTGGTGATCGCGTGCAGGTGTCCCGCGGACGCCGTGCCGCCGCAGACGATCAGCGTCGCGGCTGCGTGCGGCCCAGCGCGGCGACGACGGCGTCCCACGGCGCGGGGCGCGCGTAGAGCCAGCCCTGCGCGGTGTCGCAGCCGGCGGTGCGCAGCCGTGCCGCCTGGGCCGGTGTCTCCACACCCTCGCCGGTCACCGTCAGCCCGAGCGCGTGGGCGAGCGCGACGAGGCTCGTGACGATCCGGCTCGCACCCGCCGTCGGACTGCGCAGCCCCTCGACCAGTACGCCTGCGAGCTTGAGCGAGTGCAGCGGCAGCCGGGGCAGGTAGCCGAGGTTGGAGTACCCGGTGCCGAAGTCGTCGACGGCGATGCGGATGCCGAGATCGGCGAGCGCCCCGATCGCGTCGACGGGCCGGCCTGCGGGGCCGAGCAGCGCGCTCTCGGTCAGCTCGAGCTGCAACAGGTGGGGCGGCAGTCCGGTGTCGGCCAGGATGTCGGCGACGTCGGAGACCAGCGCGGGATCGTGCGCTTGACGGACCGCCAGGTTGACGCTGACGAACAGGTCGGCGCCGGGATTCTCGGCGTTCCACCGCGCGGCCCGCCGGCAGGCCTCGCGCAGCACGTGCCGGCCGAGGGGGACGATCGCGCCGGTCTCCTCGGCGACCTCGATGAACCGGTCAGGGCCGAGCCTGCCCAGCGTCGGATGGTCCCAGCGCACGAGGGCCTCGACGCCCGCGACGGCCCCGTCGTCGAGCCGGACGATCGGCTGGTACTCGACCTCGAACTCGTCGCGCTCCAGGCCGGCGGCGAGGGTCGCGGTGAGGGTGAACCGGGTCATGTCGAGGGCCGCGCGTTCGGGGTCGTACTGCGCCCAGCGGGCGCGGCCGTCGGACTTGGCCCAGTACAACGTGACGTCGGCGGCCTTGAGGACCTCCGCGGGCGTCGTGTCGTCGACGTCGGTCTCGACGACGCCGATGCTGGCGGTGACGACCAGCCGGTGCTCGTCGACGTCGACGGGGGAGGCGAGCGAGGCGAGGACGAGATCGGCGACGAGCGCGACCTCGCCGGGCGGCGGGTCCTGCACGAGGATGACGAACTCGTCGCCGCCCATGCGCCCGACCAGGTGCCCGCGCTCGGCGACGCACTGGTGCAGCCGCGCGGAGATCGCGACGAGCAGCTTGTCGCCGATGCCGTGGCCGAGCCGGTCGTTGACGATCTTGAAGTTGTCGACGTCGAGGTAGCAGACCCCGATCCGCCCGCCCGGGCGGGAGAACAGCTCGGCGAGCCGCTCGTTGACCATCGTCCGGTTGGGCAGCCCGGTCAGCGGGTCGTGCAGGGCCTGGTGGCGCAGCCGGTCCTGGAGCTCGTGGCGGGTCGTGGCGTCCTCGGCCATCGCGACGGTGTAGAGCGGATCACCCTGCGCGTCGCGGATCAACGACGCCGTGAGGTCGGTCCAGACCATCCGCCCGTCGCGGTGCCGGTAGCGCTTCTCCACCCGGGCCTGCTCGCGCTTGCCCTCGATGATCTCGGCGTAGAGCTCCCACATGCCCTGCGCGTCGTCGGGATAGACGAAGTCGGCGACGTTGATCCGGCAGAACTCCTCGACGGTGTAGCCGAGCATCGACGCGAAGGCCTCGTTGGCGTCGACGATGCGGCCGTCCATGTCGGCGATCCCGATGCCGATCCCGGAGTTCTCGAAGATGGCCCGGAACCTGGCCTCGCTCGACAGCAGCGCGTCCTGGGTCTGCTTGCGCGCCTGCACCTCCGCCTGGCGGACGGTCTCCTGCTCGTCGAGGATCCGGGCGCGCATCCGGGCGACGTAGCCGGCCACCACGGCGGCCGTGACGTCACGTGCCGCGACGTCGGGTGACGGGGCGCCGCGCTCGGCGGCGACGGCGGGCAGGTGGGCGGTGAGCGCCGAGACGGTGGCGGGGAGGTCGTCGCGGTCGAGCAGGTCGGTGTCGACGAGCGCGGCGCCGACGTCGTGCGCGCACCGGGTGTCGACGGGCCGGACCGCGGTGGCCCCGGCAAGACGCAGTGCCGCCCAACGCGTGAACCGATGCAGCTCGACGTGGCTCATGGGCCGGTAGACCGGGCGCGCCAGAGCGGCGGCCCATGCCGACACGAGGTTCTCGATCGCCGGTGCCGGGGACCGCGGGGTTGCCCGGTCCCCACCGATCACCTGGCGGAGCATACGTCCGTCCGGCGACGTGACCCGGCCGTGTCATTCCGTCGGGTGAAGGGTTCGCCGTACGCTCGTCGCGCTGTGTGGAGATCCGCAACACCCGGTGTGGAATGTGGGGGATCATGAGTCGGCCGTCGTGGGCACCGCTCGACATCGACCTGGACCGCCCCAGCGGGGCGCGGGTGTACGACTACTTTCTCGGCGGGGCGCACAACTTCGCGGTCGACCGCAGGCTCGCGGAGATGATCGCCTCGATGACGCCCGACATCGGCGACACCATGCGCGCCAACCGGGCCTTCCTGCGCCGGGCGGTGGGCTGGCTCGTCGAGCAGGGGATCACCCAGTTCCTCGACCTCGGCTCCGGCATCCCGACCGTCGGCAACGTGCACGAGGTGGCCCAGCACGCCGACCCGGCGTGCCGCGTCGTCTACGTCGACGTCGACCCCATCGCGGTGTCGCACAGCCGCGCGATCCTCGAGGGCGTCGAGGGGACGGCGGTCGTGCAGGCCGACGTGCGCGACGTCGAGGACATCGTCTCCGACCCCGTGGTCCGCGGGCTGCTCGACTTCACCCGGCCGATCGCGGTACTCGTGCTGGGCGTGCTGCACTTCGTGCCCGACTCCGACGACCCCGCCGGGATCGTCGGCCGGCTCCGCGACGCGGTGCCGCCGGGCAGCATGCTGGCGCTGGTCAACGTCACCCATGAGGACCAGCCGCCGGAGGTCATCGAGGCGCAGAAGCTCTCGTCGCGGACGGGCACGCCGATCTTCCTGCGCTCGCGCGCCGAGCTGGCCGCCCAGTTCGACGGCTGGACCCTCGTGGAGCCCGGCCTGGTGCACCTGCCGCTGTGGCGCCCGGAGGTCCCGCTGGCCGACGGCGAGCGCCCCGAGCGGTTCGGGGCGCTCGCCGGCGTCGCGCGCAAGGACTAGCCGGCCGCGCGCAAGGACCAGCAGCCTGCGGCGCCGTCCTCGCCTCACTCACGGGCCGGGGCCTGCGGTCAGCGGAAGCCGGCCACCGGGTGCGGGACGTAGGGCTGCTCGAGGCGCTCGACCTCGGCGTCGTCGAGGGTGATGTCGACGGCGGCGATCGCGTCCTGCAGGTGCTCGAGCTTCGTCGCTCCCACGATCGGGGCGGCGATGCCGGGCTTGCCGAGCATCCAGGCCAGCCCGACCTGGGCCATCGAGATGCCGCGGGCCTGCGCCACCTCGGAGACGCGCTCGACGATCTCGCGGTCCTCGTCCTTGTAGAGGCTGCGGCCGAACTCGTCGGTGCGGCTGCGGGCGCTCTCGGTGTCCCACGGACGCGCGAGGCGGCCCCGGGCGAGCGGGCTCCACGGGATGACGCCGATGCCCTCCTCGACACAGAGCGGCAGCATCTCCCGCTCCTCCTCGCGGTAGAGCAGGTTGTAGTGGTTCTGCATCGTCGAGAACCGGGTCCAGCCGTGGGTGTCGGCGAGGTGGAGCGACTTCGCGAACTGCCACGCCCACATCGACGAGGCCCCGATGTGCAGGGCCTTCCCGGCGCGCACGACGTCGTGCAGCGCCTCGAGCGTCTCCTCCATCGGGACGGTCGGGTCGAAGCGGTGGATCTGGTACAGGTCGACGTAGTCGGTGCCCAGCCGGCGCAGGCTGTGGTCGATCTCGGTGAGGATGGCCTTGCGGGACAGCCCGGCGCCGTTGGGCCCCGGGCGCATGCGCCCGTGGACCTTCGTGGCCAGCACGATCTCGTCGCGGTCGGCCAGCTCCCCGAGCACCCGGCCGACGATCTCCTCGCTGGTGCCGGCGGAGTAGACGTTCGCCGTGTCGAAGAAGTTCACGCCGGCCTCGAGCGCTGCCTTGATCAACGGACGTGCGGCGTCGTAGTCGAGGCTCCAGGCGTGGTTGCCGCGGTCGGGGACACCGAAGCTCATGCATCCCACGCAGACCGGCGAGACGTCGAGCCCGGTCGAGCCCAGTTTCACGTACCGCATCGGGTTCCTCTCGTGTGACGGTGCCGTGTGGCGGGTCGCCCCGAGCCTTCTCCGGTCGGGCCGCCACGACCACCGCGTGCGCGCCGGATGTCGTGTGACGTGGCGCGGGGCGCCGGACGGCCCGGCACGGACCCGGCGCTCCGGCGGGGTGCCGGCCGTCGTAGCGTGGCGGCATCCGTTCCCCGGCCGCACGTCCCGTCCTCGCCGCGCTCGCCCTGGCCTGCGCGGTCGCGGTCGCGGCCGGGTGCGCGAGCCCCGCCCCGCAGGACCCACCGCCGTCCGCGACCACCGCCGCGACGGCGAGCGCGCCGCCGCCGCCGACCGTCGCACCCGGTCCGTCGGGCACGGCGGCGGCGACCGCTGCCGGCTGCGGTGCGTGGGGTTGTGCACAGCAGGAACGTTTCGACGCGGCGGCCGCCTACGTGTCCCGCACCGTCGGCGCGCACGGCTACCTCGGTGTCGAGATGCTCGACCGGACCACCGGCGCGGTGTGGCGCGACGGCGCGACCACCCACGAGGGCTGGACGGCGTCGACGATCAAGCTCGCCATCGCGGCCGACCTCCTGACCCGGGCCCGCGCGGGGGTGGTCACGCTCACCGCGGCCGACCGGCACGACATGGACACGATGCTGAACTTCTCCGACGAGGCGGCGTCGGACCGGCTGTGGAAGCGCTTCGGGAACGACGCGATGCTCGCCCGGTTCCGCTCCACGTTCGGGATGACCGGGCTGCGCTTCGTCCCGGGGTTCACGGCGTCGACCTACTGGGGCTTCGTCACCTGCACCACCGACGACCTGCTCGCCCTCGGGCGCTGGGTGCTCGCGCAGGCCGCCCCCGCCGACCGGGCCTACCTGGTCGCGGCACTGCGCGGCGTCGCGGCGAACCAGCGGTGGGGGGTCTGGGCCGCGGGCCCCGACCAGCACCCGGGCAACAAGGACGGCTGGTCGTTCGAGTCCGACCCCTACGGACGGCACTGGGTGGCCGACACCGTCGGGTTCGCGGGGCCGGGGGAGCGCTACGTCGTGGCGGTGACCTACCAGGTCGACCCGGCGGGGTCGCTGGCCGACGGCGTGCATGCGGTGAGCGACGTCGTCGCGCTGCTGTTCGGCCGACCCGTGCCTGCCCCGGTGACCGTTCCGGCGCCGGACGGCTGAGCCCGGCGCGGGCGGCCGTCAGGAGACGGCGTTGAGGATCCGCTCCCGGCCCTCGGGCGGGCCGTCGAGCAGCCGTCGCGCCCTGGCCTGCAGCTCGGCCACGGACTCCAGGTCGTCGGAGATGTCGGAGAGGTCCGACGAGGCGTTCCGTGCCGTGTCGGCGGCCTCGCGGGCGGCGTCGAGCCGGTCGGTGAACTCCGCGGCCCTCGTGTTCACCGCGTTCGTCGCGGCGCGGCGGAGGTCGCTCTGCAGGAGCCGGGTGGCGTCGCGGATCTGCTTGCTCATCGCCATCTGGTACTCGTCCATCATCCCGCGCAACATCGACTTCGCGTCGCCGCGGCGGCGGTCGAGCTGACGCTTGCGCTCCCCGGAGAGGGCCGCGCCGCCGAGCGCGACGGCGCCGACGCCGGCGCAGACGCCGATGACCCAGCCCGGCAGGGTGAGGCCGATGAACCGGGACAGGACGATGGCCATCATGACGCCGCCGTAGGTCGGCATCATGATCGCGAGCATCCGCGCGGGGGCGGGCGGGTTGCCGCCGCTCTCGGACTTCCGCGCCTTGAGCTCGCCCACGAGGCGGTCGGGAGGGGTGACCGGCAGCGAGTCGACGCGCTCCGCGGGAGCGCCGAGCTGCTCGCCCAGCTGGGCGGCGATCTTGCGGCTGCGCTCGAGGAGCAGCGAGTAGACGTCGTCGGCCTCGACGGCGAGCCGGTGGCGCAGCCAGCCGTCGAACGTCTCCGAGGTCTTCTTCGGGTCGCTCGACTCGATCGACTCCTCGCCCTCGGCGATGACGGTGCGGGCACGCGTGCGCAGCGCGAACTCCGCGTCCGAGCTGAGCGCCGAGAAGCCCTCGCCGAGCAGCTGCGGCCACTCGCGCGAGCGGGTCTGGAAGTCCTCGAAGTGGGTGCGGGCGCGGTCGAGCTCGGCGCGCAGCCGGGCGGTGCGGCCGGGGTCGGACAGCTCGGTGCGCCGGGTGCGCAGGTCGATCTTGAGCGATTCGAGCGCGCGGATGCACTCGGCGGCGGCGTCACGGACCGTCGCGGGGCCGGGATGACGGGACAGTGCGGTGCGCGCGGTCGTGAGCTTACGGATGAGGTCGTCGCGGTCGTTGGCCTCCGACCCCTGGATGCACAGCTCGATGATCGCCTTCGCCTCTCCGACGGCCGCGTCGGCTCGGGGTGGGTGGGGGGTGGCGTTCATCCGTGCTCGTCCTCTCGTCGACGCCGCGGGCCGCCGGGCGTCCGTTCTGATCTCCTGGTGACGATCGTGCGCGGGCGGGCCCGCGGAGGCGATCGAGAGGTCCCTACACCTGTGGGGTGAATCCCGAAGCGAAGGGTAGGGCACGCCCCACGATCGTGAACAGCCGCCGCCGGGCGGCGCGGCTCCGCGGTGCCCGGAACGGCGTGTCCAGCGGGATTCGCGCCGCCGAGGTGGCCGCGATCCGCGGAAACTTCCGTACGGTGTGGGGCCACGCGGCCGACCGGATCCGGCCGGTCGTCGAGAACATCCAGCCCGACACCGGGAGGGACGCGCCGTGACCACCACCTCCGAACCGCTCGTCGTCGAGTTCCACGTCGCGGCACCGCCGTCGCATGCCTTCGAGGTGTGGACCAGCCGGATCGCGACGTGGTGGCCGCCGTCGCACACGATCTCCGGCGACCCCGCGTCGATCACCGTCGAGCCGCATGTGGGCGGGCGGGTCGTCGAGACCGCCCCGGACGGCACCGAGCACACGTGGGGCGAGGTGCTGGTGTGGGAGCCGCCGGAGCACCTGCGGCTGCTGTGGCACCTGTTCTTCGACCGCGAGGAGGCCACCGAGGTCGACATCCGGTTCGTCGCCACGGCCGGCCGGACCAGGGTGCACATCGAGCAGACCGGGTGGGAACGGCTCGGGGCGGCGGGCGCGCCGCGGCGGGAGCGGACCGGCGGAGCGTGGTCGTCGATCGCCGCGCACTTCGTCGCGGGCTGCGAGGCGGGGTGGAACTGCCACGGCTGATTGCCCTGCGGCCGGGGTCGACGCCAGGGCATATTCCTGGGGGCCTATTCCTGGGGGCCTATTCCTGGGGGCCGGTCTCCCACAGCCCGTGGTCGAGCGTGCCCGCGAGGAACCCCAGGACGAGCGCCGCCACGAGCTCGGGTGCCTCGAGCGGGAGCGAGTGGGTGCCGGGCAGGATCGCGAACCGCCCGGCGGGCAGCGTGTCGGCCACGGCCTTCCCGTGCGCGACGGTCACCTCGTCGCGGTCGCCCTGGAGGACCAGCGTCGGCGCGGTGACGCCCGCGAAGCGCCGCAGGTCGATGTCCGGTTCCCGGGCGAACATGTCGAGCAGCTTCCCGACGACGACGGGGAAGTGGTCGGGCCCGTCGGGCGAGGGATGGGTGCTGCGCAGGAAGGCCGGCGGGTCCGCGCGCATGGCCTCGAGCGTCCCGAGGAACTCGGGGCGGGCGATGCCGTCGGGGGAGTAGTACTGCCCGATGAGCACCTGCCGGGCCACCAGCTCGGGGGCGCGCATCGACACCAGCGCCGCGACGACCGCGCCGTCGCTCCAGCCGACGAGGTGCGCGGGCCCGCCCACGGCCGCGCGCAGGAACGCGATGGTGTCGTCGGCCATCGCGCCGTAGGTGATCGGTCCCGGGACGTCGGGGGTGCCGCCGTGGCCGCGCCGGTCCGGCGTGAGCACCGTGTAGCCGCCCGCCGCGAGCAGCTCCGGCCACGGCCCCCAGGAGTCCGACGCGACGATCCCTCCGTGCAGCAGCACCAGTGCCGGACCGTCGCCCGTGCTCTCGAAGTAGGTGGGCAGCCCGTCGACGTCCAGGATCGGCACGTCGACGACGGTAGCCCCCGGCGACGCCCGGGGCGCCGCCCGCGTCGGGCGAGCGCGACGGTCTCGCCCACCCGACGGTCGCCGCGGTAGGCGTCGTCGGCCGGGGGTGTCTCCATGGGGTTGTCGAGCGGCTGCGGCCGCGGGCGGCAGGGTCGGGACGCGCGGTGGTGCGGAGGGCGCAAACGCCCCACCCCAGGAGGTGGGGCGTTTCCGGACTGCGCGTCCGGTCGACCGCCGGTCGGTCGCACGACGGAGGTCAACCTCGGCAGCTCGTGCCGAGCCCGAGGAGTAACAGCCCGACACCGTCGAGCGCAGGCGTCGGAGAGACGCCGGTCCGCCGGCAGGCCACGGGCACCGGCACTCACGTCGGAGAACTAGCTCCGCGCAGCGTCCGAGTCGAGCTGGAGCCCGAACTTCGCAGGGCCGCCGTCGCTGTCATCGCGTGGGACGAGGAAGTACTCGGCGCCGGCCGGAACGAGCGTCAGCAAGAGCCGTGCCGACTCACCGCGCACCTTGACCCCGTGTGGGACGCCCTTCGGCAGTGCCCCGTAGGAACCCGCTCCGACCTCGATCTTCTGATCACCGACGAACGCCGTGATCGCACCCTCGAGGACGTAGACGGTCTCGTCCTCGCGCGTGTGGGTGTGGATCGGGCCTTCGTCGCCCGCCCGCACGTTCCACTCGACCACCGACCACTGCCCGCCGGTCTGGTTGCCCTCGACCTTCAGCTCGGCCGTCGAGCCGTTGGCGGACGTGACCGTCCGCCCACCCTGCGGTCCAGTAAGAACAGCATCGTTCAGGCTCATTCCAACTCCTTGGTCGATCATCGAACGTGACTGGACTAGTAAGACCTAAAAATACTAGCGGTCCGTTGCTGTGCCGTGCGTGCACCTACCGGGGTTGCCGTGTCCGCCGGTCGGCGGTCCACCACGTCACGCCGTCGTCGATGCCGACGCCCCGCCGCTTCCTCGTGCGTACCGTGTGGCACCACGGGGCCGCTACCTCTACGTTCGGCCAGGCCGGCTACTCGTCCAGGTTGGGTCGGAGCCCTCACTCGAGTGATCGCGGCCGCCGCGTGACCGACAGATGGCCAGTCAGCTCAACTGGACTATCTGGTTCGCATATAGAGCCACTTCGTAGCGGGGTCGAAGCGCTCAGCTGTCGACCGGGCGGTCCTCTCCGCCGCAACGTCGTCCTCGACGAACGGCTTGCTGCGGGCTGATCGGCGGGAACGCGACGTCGAAGGCGACGCCGCCGGTGTCGCGCCACCGGGAGCCGACCCGGGCCCGCTCGACATGTCAGCGCCCGTCATCGCCGGGGCGTCGGGGACGAACTCGTCGAGCGCAACCCAGCCGCCGGGCCGGGAACGCGCCGGTCGTCGGCCCGGTCGCGGGCCGGTAGGCACAGTGCGGGCAGTACTCGCGCCGAAGCCGGTTGTCGAGCCGGCCATGGCGGCGGTGCACGAGTTCGCCACCGCACCGCACCGAGCAGCATGGCGGCCGCCCCGACGATCAGGCCGTGCGCCGCGGCCTCCCGCGGCTGGTCCGCGCCGGCGGGTGGCCGCCTGCGAGGGCCGGGTCGGTCAGCCGTCCTCGCCGCGCAGCAGCGGACGCAGGTCGTCGAGCCGGTCGAACAGGTGCCACACGTAGGCCGACGCCCCGTTCTCGCGGTGGGGATGCAGGTCGGCGAGTGCCGGGTCGTCGCGGTAGCCGTCGAACGCCGCCTCGGACTCCCACTCGACGACGATCATGGCGGTGCGCGGGGTGACGTCACCGGTCACCGCGCGGCGGAACCGGCCGAGCGCGACGACCCTGCCGCCGTGCGCCCGGACCTCCTGCGCGGACCGTCGCGAGTAGGCGAGGTACTCGTCGCGGTCGGCGACGTCGAAGAGGTTGAGGGCGTAGACCGGGCCGTTCGACGCCGGGCCGTTCGATGCGGTCATCAGGGCTCCGTCAGGGTTCGGGTGGCACGACCGTAGCCGTCCCGCACCCCGGCGGGCCGACGACGGTGCACGGCGGGCACTGTGCGGGCCCGACCACCGTGCGATGCTCGGACGGACCGACCGGTCCGTCCTGCGGCCGCGGCCGGCCGGCGCCCCAGCACCCGAGTCCGAGCGAGGAACCCGACGCGATGAACCGACCCGCGACCACCGGCCCTGCGGACGACGTCTACGCGGCCGCGCCCGGCGCGGACGAGTACCTCGAGCGGTTCGACGCCGCCGGTGCGGCCCTGCTCGACGTGCTCGCGGAGCGCGACCCGGACGACCCGGTCCCGTTCTGCGAGGGCTGGCTGCTGCGCGACCTCGCGGCCCACCTGGCGCAGGTCTACCGGTGGGTCGCGGTGATCGTGAGCGAGGCCAGGGCGCAGCGTCCGCCCGCCGCCGAGTTCGCCGCGATGCTCGACCCGGCCGATACGCCCGACCTCGCGCGGCGGCTGCGCGCGGCGCGCGACGGGCTGCTGGCGGTCCTGCGTTCCGCGCCCGCCGACCTCGACTGCTGGACGACGTGGGACGTCGCGGCGCCGGCGCGGGAGTTCTGGGCGCGGCGCATGCTGCACGAGACGCTGGTCCACGGCGTCGACGTCGTGAACGCGGGCCGGAGCACGCCCGCGGGCGGCGAGGAGATCGACCGCGCCGTCGCCGTCGACGGGATCGACGAGATCGTCTGCGGGTTCGCCCGCCGCTACGGGCGGACGCTGCGGTCCCCGGACCCGGTCGGTCTCGGCGTGACGTGTGCCGCGACAGGGCTGCGCTGGTGGGCCCGGCTCGGGCCCGACGAGCCCACCTTCGGTCGCGGCACCGCACCGGCCGGAGTCGACGTCGAGGTCACCGGGCACCCCGGTGCGCTCCTGCTGCTGCTGTGGAACCGGCGTCCCTACACCGGTCTCGACGTGCGCGGCGACTCCCGCGTGCTCGACCTCTGGGCGGCCGGGGCACACCTGTGAGGCGCCCGGTCGTGACGGGGCCCGGTCGTGAGAGCGCTCAGTCGAGCCCGAACACCCGCTTCGAGGCCGCCCACGCCGACCCGGGGTTGGCCCGGTGCGGGTTGCGCTCGATGATCGCGCGGTACAGGCCCTCTGCGTCCGCGGCCTCGGCGGCGAGCGCCTCGAAGTCCTCCAGGTAGGTCAGCGTCGCCCGGATGTGGCTCGCGTCGTCGGCGGAGTCGAGGTGCTTGTGCCCAGCCACGGCCGTGACGGCCCCCAGTTCGGCCAGCCTGCCCAGGGTGGCACGCCACGACGCGCGGGTCCCGGCGTCGGTCTCGGCCAGGAAGATGTGCGTGTCGTTGTAGACGACGTCACCGGCGACGAGCAGCGCCGCGTCGGGCACCCACAGCACGGTCGTGGCGGCGGTGTCGGTGAAACCGGCGTCGAGGATCTGCAGGGCGTGGCCCTCCAGGTCGATCGTGTCGCCGTCGAGTGCCTCGGGCACGACCTGGTCCTGGCGGATCGCGCCGGGGAAGCGCACGTTCCAGAAGCTCTCGAGCACCGGGCGCGACGCGTGCTCGCGCGCCTTCGCGACCGATCCGGGCGTCGCGACGGCACGGGCTCCGGGGAACGCGTCGAGCAGGTCCGCGACCCCGAAGAAGTGGTCGCCGTGGCCGTGGGTGACGTAGATCGTCGTCAGGTTGACGTTCTTGTTCTTGACCCACTCGACCAGCTCGGCGTTCTGCTCCCGGGTGACGAACGTGTCGACGAGCACCGCGTCGCGCTCGCCGCTGATCAACGTCGAGGTGTTGGTCACCCAGCCGAGGCCCTCGGGGAGGAACGGCGCGTCGCGCGTCAGGGACTCGCGCGTCGTGACCAGCACGTCCCATGTGAGACCTGAACGCATCGATGGTCCTTTCGGTGTCGGGGATGTGTCTGCGGGATCGGGTCGCCGCGGACGGGTCCGGGTGCTCAGCCGAGGGCCGCGCGGGCCGAGCCCCACAGCGCGCCGCGGTTCACCCGGCCGCCGTGTGCGTCGAGCATCAGCCGGTAGAGCCGCTCGGCCGAGTCCGCCCGCTGCAGCGCCTCCTCGAAGTCGTCGAGGTACTGCACCGTCTCGGCGACGATCGACGCCGGGTCGTCGCGCGTCGGCCGCTTGTGGCCCGCGACGACCGTCCTCGGGTCGAGCGCGGCGATCTTCTCCAGTGCCGCACGCCATTGCGCGCGTTGTGGGGCGGGCGACTCGGCGAGGTAGAGGTGCACGTCGTTGTAGGCGGCGTCGCCCGCGACGACGAGGTCGAGCGCGGGCACGTGCAGCGCCGTCGTGTCGTCGGTGTCGGTGTGGCCGAGGTCGACGATGCGGATCTCGTGTCCCTCGAGGGCGAGTTCCGGCGCCGGGAGGGCCTCGGGCACGACGAGGGTGTCGGGGATCGCGCCCGGGAAGCGCGCCTCCCAGAAGCTCTCGACGAAGTCCGGGGTGTGCTGCCGTCCGATCGCCGCCACGACGGTCGGGGTGGCGACGGCGCGGGCCCCCGGGAAGCGTCCGAGCAGCGTCGACAGGCCGAACCAGTGGTCGCCGTGCGCGTGCGTGACGTAGACCGTCGTGAGCGTGCGGTCGAACGTCTCGACCCAGTCGGCGAGGGCGGTCGCCTGGGCGGCCGTCAGCGGGACGTCGACCAGCAGCGCCTCGCGCTCGCCGTGGAGCAACGTCGAGGAGATCGGCGACCACTCGCGTTCGGTCAGGTCCGGCGGCAGGTCGGACGTCACGTACGGCCGCCCCGGGGTCACGTGGACGGCCCACTGCAGGTCGCGGGACACGGAATCGCTCCTTCGCGGAGGTTCGGTCGGTCCGGGCCGGGCGGCTCGGGCCCCGGAAGAGGTCAGGCTTCCTGGAAGAAGTGCCTCGCCGGGACGACGCCGTCGAGGCGGCGGCCCAGCTCGGCGGAGAACTGCAGGGCGCTGCCGAGCGGGCGGTGGTGGATGGCGATGTGCTCGATCGCGCCGTCGGCGTTCGCGGTGAGCACGGTGACGCCCCGGTACTCCGTCCCGCTGTCGGCCGCCGTCGCGCGCCACTCCAGGAAGGTCCTCGCGCCCGAGGTGACGGGGTCGGTGAAGACCAGCTCGCCGTAGATTCCGCTCGCCGCGGCCATGACCGACCGGACCGCCTCCAGCCCGACGACGGGCTCGTGGAGCGTGGCGGCCTCGAGCACGACGTCGCTCGCGAAGGTGCCGCCGAAGGCGGCCTTCGTCCTGTCCTCGAACGCCTTCGACCAGCCGGCGGCGACCGTGTCGCCCCCGGTCCCGCCCGTCCCTGCAGCCATCGCGGTACACCCTCCTCGTCGTGGGCGCGGGGCCGGACGATGTGTCCGGCCGCGCCGGGCCGGCCGGCGCTCGCCTCGACGACATAATCACAACGACTTTGCCTATGTCTACGCGAGGTGAGCGCCGTAACGGGCTGGGGCGGGTCGCGCCGCAGCGGCCGCCCGGTCATGCCCCCGTGACGCACCCGACGGGCTGCTGCCTGTGTCCGACACGGCTACAGTGCAGATGTGGGCTGGCCGGCTACCGAACGCTTCGAACTCGTCGTCGCCCCTGGCGGGCTGGCGCTGATCCAGGATCTGCTCAACACCCGTTCGGCGCGCCGACCGCCCTCGCCGGACCTCCTCTCCACCGTGGCGCAGGCCCAGGCGTGGGCCGACGAGGCGCTCGAGGCCTGGGCGCTCGCGGCCGGGCAGGCGCGGCGCCGGGCGCGGCTCACGAGGGCCGACGTCGAGCAGCTCCGCACCCTGCGCGACCAGCTCGTCGTCGCCGTGCGCGCGCCGGGTGCCCCCGTTCCGGACGCCCTGCTCGGGCTCTCGGTGCGCTCGGCCCGCGGCGCGGACGGCGCGCTGCTGCTCGAGCCGGTGGGCCGCGGCTGGGAGCTGGTCGCCGGGGCGGTGCTGCTGGAGCTCCACCGGGCCCGGGAGCTCGACACCTGGCGCCGGGTCAAGACCTGCCGCAACGAGGCCTGCCCCGGCACCTTCTACGACCGCTCGCCCAACAACAGCGGTGCCTGGCACGACGTCCGCAGCTGCGGCAACGTCGCCAACCTCCGCGCGGCGCGAGCACGTCGCCGGATGCGTGCCACCTCCTCCTGACCAGGAGTGACGCCGGACCGGGAACTGGCACCGTCGGGTGAGCTCGAACGGGTGGTGGCCGGGGCCGGACGAAGATCGTCACGCGCTACTGTGACGCGGGCGTCCGGACCAGCGGAGGGGCGACAGTGACCCGTCAGGATCGTCGTTCGTGACCGAACCGCTGCCCGAGGGCGTATACGAGCGGCTGCGCACATCCGGTCTCGATGCCACGCTCGCCGGCCACCCCCACCTCGTCCCGCACTTCGCCGACGTCGAGGAGGCCGACCAGCCGCACGTGCTCGCCCGCCACGTCGCCGTCGTGTTCCGGAGGGTGCTGGAGTCCGAGACCGACCCGGAGCGGCGGATCGCCCTGACCAACGAGGTGCTGACGCGCATCGCCGCAGCGGGCGAGGACCTGGACGGGAGGATCGAGCAGCTCGTCGTCCTGAGCCGCGAGATCGCCCCGGGCGTGCACCGCCTGGTACGGCCCAGGACGTCGCTGTCGGCGGCGGCGTTGATGACGAACACCCCCGGCGAACCGTCGCTGTCGGCCGAGCTGCGCTCGGAACTGACCTCGGCCGACGCGGTCGACCTGCTGTGCGCCTTCATCCGGTGGCCGGGGCTGCGGCTGCTGCACGACGAGCTCGGCGTGCTCCGGGACCGCGGCGTCGCGCTGAGGGTCATCACCACGACCTACATGGGCGCGACCGAGCAGCGCGCCGTCGACGAGCTCGTCCGTCGGTTCGGTGCCACCGTGCGGATCAACTACGCGTCGGCGACCACCCGGCTGCACGCGAAGGCCTGGCTCTTCCGCCGCGGGACCGGCTTCGACACCGCCTTCGTCGGCAGCAGCAACCTGTCGCGGTCGGCCCTCGTCGACGGGCTGGAGTGGAACGTCCGGCTCTCCGCCGTCGCGACACCGGACCTGATCCGGAAGTTCACCAGCACGTTCGACACCTACTGGGCCGACCCGGCGTTCGTCCCCTACGACCCGGACAACGCCGACGACGCCGCGCGCCTCGCCGACGCACTCGGGCGCGCGCGGACACCGTCGGCCGACCGGACGCCCACGGGCCTCGAGGTGCGCCCGCTGCCGCACCAGTCCCAGATCCTGGAGGCGCTCGACACCGAGCGGGAGGTCCACGGCCGGCACCGCAACCTCGTGGTCGCGGCCACCGGGACCGGCAAGACGGTCGTCGCGGCGCTGGACTACGCCCGGCTGCGGCGCACGCTGCCCAGGGCCCGGCTGCTGTTCGTCGCGCACCGCAAGGAGATCCTCGACCAGTCCCGCCGCACCTACCGGGCGGTGCTGGCCGATGGGGCCTTCGGTGAGCACTACGTCGGCGGCGAGCGTCCCGAGCGGTGGAACCACGTCTTCGCGAGCGTGCAGGCGCTCGGGGCCTACGGCGTCGAGCGCATCCCGCCGGACCACTTCGACGTGGTCGTCGTCGACGAGTTCCACCACGCCGAGGCCGCCGGTTACCGGCGGCTGCTCGCGCACCTGACCCCGCGGGAGCTGCTGGGCCTGACGGCGACGCCCGAGCGCGCCGACGGCGCCGACGTCCGCGACCAGTTCGGCGGCCGCTGTGCCGCCGAGCTGCGCCTGTGGGACGCGCTCGCCGACGACCTGCTGGTCCCGTTCCACTACTTCGGCATCGCCGACGACGTCGACCTCAGCGGTGTGGAGTGGAAGCGCGGCGGATACGACGCGGCCGCGCTCGACGCCCTCTACACCGGCAACGACGCCCGCGCGGCGAAGGTCGTCCGCGAGACCCGCGACAAGGTCACCGACGTGCAGGCCATGCGGGCACTGGGCTTCTGCGTCTCGGTCGAGCACGCCGAGTACATGGCCGAGGTGTTCACCAGGGCCGGGATCGCGAGCCTCGCCGTGAGCGGCCGTACCCCGGCCGCCGACCGGGCGCGGGCCCTGCGCCGGCTGGCCGCCCGCGAGGTGAACTGCCTGTTCACCGTCGACCTCTTCAACGAGGGCCTCGACCTGCCGGAGGTCGACACGATCCTCCTGCTGCGCCCGACGCAGAGCGCGACCGTCTTCCTGCAGCAGCTGGGCCGTGGGCTGCGGCGAGCCCCCGGCAAGGCCGTGCTCACCGCACTGGACTTCATCGGTCAGCAGCGCCGGGAGTTCCGCTTCGACGTCCGCTACCGCGCGCTGACCGGCAGCAGCCGTCGTGGCCTGGCCGAGGACATCGAGCAGTCCTTCCCGTTCCTGCCGTCCGGTTCGGCGCTCGTCCTCGACCGCGTCGCGCAGCAGATCGTGCTCGACAACGTCCGCCACAGGCTGCGGTTGCGCCGTCGGGACCTGGTCGCCGACATCCGCTCGCACGGCGATCTGGCGCTCGCGGGCTACCTGCGTGCCGCCGACCGCGAACCGGCCGACGTGTACCGGGACAAGGGTTCCTGGACCGCGCTGCGCCGCGACGCGGGCCTGCCGACCCTGCCCCCGGGCCCGGACGAGGACGCCCTGCTCCGCAGGATGGCCACGCTCAGCCACGTCGACGATCCCGAACGCGCGCAGGTCTACACCGCGCTGGCCGACCCGTCAGGGCCCGGCTACCACGAGCTGACCGAGCGGGAGCAGCGGCTCGCCCGGATGCTGTTCTTCCAGCTCTGGCCCAACCGCAACGGGTTCACCGGCTACGACCAGGGCCTCGCGCACCTGCGCCGGCATCCGGCGGTGTGCGCGGAGATCGCGGAACTCGTCGCGTACACGCTCGACACCGCGCGCCACCTTCCCCGCTCACTGGGCGAGGGCCTCACGCACATCCCGCTGGCGAGCCACGCGCACTACCGGCGCGAGGAGATCCTGGCGGCGCTCGACTGGGCGGGCACGGCCCGCAAGGCATCCGGGCACGCGACGGGTGTGGTGTGGGCGCCGGAGCACGCCACGGACGCGCTGCTGGTCAACCTCCGCAAGACGGAGCGCGACTTCTCGCCGAGCACGATGTACCGCGACTTCGCCGTCAGCCCGGAGGTCTTCCACTGGGAGTCGCAGAACGCCACGTCGCTGCGCTCGGACACCGGGCAGCGCTACGTCCACCACCGGGAGCGGGCCACCCGCGTCGTGCTGTTCACCCGCGACGCGCCCTCCGACGACCTCGGGCCGGGCGCGCCCTTCCTGTGCCTCGGCCAGGTCGACATCGAGAGCCACCGCGGCGAGAGGCCGATCGCGATCACCTGGCGGCTGCGCCGGCCGATGCCGGCCGAGACGTTCCGCATCGCCGGGGTCGCGGCCTCCTGAGCGCGAGCGTGTCCGGGCCGGGCGGTGCGCGCGGGTCGGGCAGACTGCACGCGTGCGGTCGCCGACGATCACCCCGCCGCCCCGGCCGGTGGCGGTCGCCGCCGCGTGGCTGATCGTCCTCGTCGTCACCGTCGTGGCCGTGCTGTCGGTGTCGCCGCCGTCGCCGCGCACCGACGTCCCCGCCGGCGAGCCGTCGGCCGCCGCGGCGTTCGCGCACGTCGAGCGCATCGGCGCGCAGACCCACGTCGCGGGCTCGGCGGCCGCCGACGGGGTGCGCACCTACATCCTGGACACGCTGCGCGGACTCGGGATCGACGCGCGCGTGCAGGACGCCGTCGGCGTGCACCCCGGCGACCCGGTGCAGGCGGCGCGGGTGCGCAACGTCGTGGCGACGCTTCCCGGCACGGCACCGCAGGCCGGGCGCGGCCGGGTCCTGCTCGTCGCGCACTACGACTCGGTGCAGGTCGGTCCGGGCGCCAACGACGACGGCGCCGGGGTGTCGACGCTGCTGGAGTCGGCGCGCGTGCTGCGCACGACCCCGCTGCGCAACGACGTCGTGCTGCTGTTCACCGACGCCGAGGAGGCGTGCCTGTGCGGGGCGGAGGCGTTCGTCGCCTCCGATCCCGTTGCGGCGCAAGGTGGAGTGGTGCTCAACGTGGAGGCCCGGGGGACAGGTGGCCCGGCGATCATGTTCGAGACCACCCGCGGCAACGCGCGGCTCCTCGACGTCTACGCCGACGCGGTGCCGCATCCGGTCGCGACGAGCTTCGCCGTCGAGGTCTACCGCATCCTGCCCAACGACACCGACTTCAGTCCCTTCCGCGACTCCGGCCGCTTCACCGGTCTCAACTCCGCCTACATCGACGGGGTCGCGGCCTACCACTCGCCGCAGGACACCCCGTCGCGGATGGACCGGGGGAGCCTGCAGGCCCACCTCGACGACACCGTCGCGCTCGCGCGGGCGTTCGGCGGGCAGGACCTGCGCGAACTGTCCACGCCCGCGGCGCAGGACGCGACGTACTTCCCGGTGCTCGACCGGCTGGTGCGTTACCCCGGATCGGCGGTGTGGCCGCTCGCGGTCCTGGCGGCCGTCGCGGTGCTCGCGCTGGCCGTCGTCGCGCGACTGCGCCGGGCGGCGAGCGTCCCGCGGCTGCTCGTCGGCCTGGTCGCGGCCGTCGTGCCGCTGCTGGTCGCGCCGTTGCTCGCGCAGGGCGGGTGGCTGCTGCTGGTGGCGCTCCGCCCGGACTACGCCGACGTCAGCGGCGACGTCTGGAATCCGACGTGGTACCGCTGGGCGGTCGTCGTGCTCGTCGCGGCCGTCGTGCTGACCTGGTTCGCGCTGCTGCGCAAGGCGGTCGGGGCGACGGCGCTGACGGTCGGCGGGCTGGCCTGGCTCGCGGCGCTGGGCATCGCGCTGGCCTCGCTCGCGCCCGGCGGCTCGTACCTCGCGACGTTGCCGGCGCTCGTCGGGGCGGTGTGCGTGCTCGTCGCGGTCGCGGTGGGGCGCACCGGCGTCGGGGTGGCGGCGGCGACGGTGGCGGCATGCGTCGGCGTCGTCGTCCTGGTCCCGACGGCGGTGCTGTTCTTCCCGGCGCTCGGCATGCCGGTCGCCGCGGTGCCGGCGTTCGTGCTGGTGCTGGCCACGCCTACACTGCTGCCGCTGCTCGACCCGCTGCTGGGCCGGCGGGCCGGCTGGCAGGGCCCGGCCGCGTTCGTCGTCGTGGTGGCGCTCGGGGCCGCCGGGCTCGTCGCCGACCGGCCCGACGCCCAGCACCCCGTCCCGTCGCAGCTCATGTACTCCCTCGACGCCGACACCGGGCAGGCGCGGTGGGTCAGCGAGCAGACGCGGCCGGGCACCTGGACGGCCCGCTACGTCGACCGGCGCGAGCTGGTCCCGCAGCTGCTCGGCATGTCGGGCCTGTTCTGGACCGGCGCCGCGCCGACGGCGGACCTGCCCGCCGCGAGGGTGGACGTCGTGTCGGACGTCGCCGGCGACGCGGGGCGGACGGTCACCGTGCGGGTCGTCCCCCAGCGGCCGGTCCGGCTGATCGCGCTCCGCACCGCGAACGGGCCGGCCGTGCGGGCCGCGACGGTGGCGGGCGCCCCCGTCGGGGTGCGGGACGGGTCGCTCGACCTGATCTTCCACGCGCCGCCGCCCGAGGGCCTGGAACTGCGGCTGGAGCTGGCCGCGCCGGGACCGGTCGACCTCGACGTGCTGGACGGCAGCGACGGGCTCGCCGGGCTCCCGGGCTTCACCCCGCGCCCGCCCGACGTCGCGGTCGCGGGCAGCCACACCAGCGAGCTGGTCGCGGTCACCCGCACCACGCGGATCTGACCGCGACCCGATCGCGCGCCGGGGGCGCCACGCACGGCGTGCCGGGTCGTGCGCGCGTCGACCGTCAGCGGATGCGGCGGCGCACTACGACCTGCGGGTCAGTGCGACGACCGGGATCTCGCGCGTCGTCCGGCCCTCGTGGTCGGCGAAGAACGGGTAGGTCTGCTTGAGCATCGCCCATGTCGTGGCGCGGTCGTCGCCGGTCAGCGGGGTCGCGAGGGCGTCGTAGGTCTCGTCACCGACCTCGACGGTGACCTCCGGGTCGGCCACGAGGTTGGCGTACCAGTCGGGATGGCGCGGCGCCCCGATGTTCGAGGCGACGACCAGCAGCCGCTCGCCGTCGCGGTGGAACATCATCGGCGAGGTGTGGCTGCGGCCCGAGCGGCGCCCGGTCGTCGTCAGCAGGAGCAGCGCCTCGCGGTGCATCCCCTCGATCTCGCCGCCCGCGCGGAACTGCTCGATGACACGGCGGTTCACCGCCGCGATGTCGTCGGGGACCGTCATGGCCGCACCTCCTCCGGCGGCGGGGCCGTGACCAGCAGCGAGTGTCCCTGGTGCGGCTCGAGGTCGATGGTGAACCCGAGCAGGTCGTCGACGACGCCGACCTCGCGGTCGGTGAACATGTCGGTGACGACCGAACCCGGCAGCAGGTGCTCCGAGCGGACGGTCGCGGTGACGTCCTCGTTGGCGAAGTTCAGGACGCCGACGTGCAGCGTCCCGGCCTCGGCGAGCCGGTGGACCAGCACGAGGGTGCCGCGGTGCGAGACGTCGGGGACGTCGATCTGCTCGCTCGTCGCGATGCCGTAGCGGCGGCGGACCGCGAGGATCGCCTGCAGCTGACGGGCGAAGCTCGTCTCGTCGGCGAGCTGCTCGGGCAGCGTGCCGTAGAGGCTGCGGCCGCGCGGCATCCCCGCGAGGCTGCGCGTCGCACCCGGGTCGGCGCCCATCAGGTCGTGCGCGCCGCGGTTGATCCACCGGGTGTCGCCGTGGTCGAGCAGCGCCGTGACCTCCGACGGCGGCAGCGTCAGGATGCCGCAGAGATCCCAGCCCGACAGCGCGAAGACGCCGGGCTGGAGCGCGTTGAACATGGCGAGCAGCAGGTGCGCGCGCATGATCCGGGCGCGCACGGCGTCGTCGATGCCGTCGAGCCGGGGCACGCCCAGGATGGCCGCGATCGCCGACGTGGTGGTGCAGGCGATGCCGTTCGTCGTGAAGATCAGGTTGTACGGGTGCTCGGGCCCGGTCAGGGCGGCCACGAGGTCGGCGCGGACGGCCTCGGCGATCTCCTCGCCCGGCGTCGGCGCGCCGCGGAACGGGTAGAGGTCGTCGCGGTGGCCGGTGGACCAGTGCAGCAGCTCGTAGGTCAGCTCGTCGTGGTTCTGCAGCGCGTGCACCAGCGCGGCCGGGTCGACGCCCAGGTCGAGCGACGTGCGCAGCGTCAGCCGCAGGAACTCGCTGTCCCCGGTGGCCAGCGCGTGGTGGTAGGCGGGCCGGTTGACGAAGTCGTAGGACAGGTCCGCCCCGGCCTCCGACGTCTGCTTGATGTCGTCGATCGTGAGGTTGAGCTCCTGGAAGGTGAAACCGCCCAGCTTGCGGACCATGCTGCCGATCAGGTGGTTCGCCGCCTGCGACAGCGGATGCCCCTCCGACCAGGCGGGGAGCCCCTCCGTCGACTTCTCGACGCCGAGGAAGCCGTTGGCATCGAGGCGGAGCGCGCCGGAGCCGAGGTCGGCCAGCGAGTGCAGGGCGTCGCCGATCACCAGCCGCATGCCGGCGAAGGACGGGTCGAGCCAGTTGACCGACGGCTGGCCGTCCTTGAAGTAGTGCAGGTAGACCCAGCGCCGCTGAACGCCGTCGACCCCGACGACCGGGGCCGTCGCACTCCAGTTCGTCTCCTTGACGCCCTCGGCGAAGAAGATCACCCGCTGCAGCCTGCCGATGATGTAGCCCGACTTCTCGAGCCGTTCCTCGGTGGCCGCGTCGAGGTTGACCGAGTCGCGGCCGGGGGGCACCTCGGGAAGCAGGTTCCAGTCCTCGGGCTCGATCTCCACCATGTGGTAGATGCCGGGGTAGTCGCCGTACTTCATCTCGGCGAGCCGGAAATCGGCGCCCTTGCCGGTGTGACCGGGGACGATGTCGTCGATGATCGTGCCGCCGTGCCAGGTCGCCATGCCGCACATGGCCCGGAACTCGGCCTCGGTGCCGAAGGCGGGGTCGATCTCGGTGCTCATCCGGTCGAAGTGGCCGTCGACGCTCGGAGTGGTCCGCCAGCCGGTGATGCCGCCCGCGCGCTTCACCGGGCCGGTGTGCACGCCCTCGATCCCGATGTCGGAGAACGCCTTCCAGAGGTCCTCGTCGGCCAGTGCCGCGAGGAACGACTCGTCGGGCCGGGTGATCAGCGACAGCGGGTAGGCGGTGAACCACACCGATGCCGTCTCGACGGCCTGCCGCGGTCCCGGGTTGGCGAAGGGGTTCTGCCACATCGTCCCGGAACCGGAGAACTGGCGGGCGATCTCGTTGGCGTCGGCCAGCATCGACTGCGACAGCAGCCACGACACGTACGCCGGGTTGGTGCCGGTGGGCTCGCCGTCCTGGGTGACCGAGCGGCGGGGGACCGGGCTCTTCACCCGGGCGCGATGGCGGAGGCTGCGTGGGCGCGCCGGATGGTAGTGCTCGGCGTAGGTGATCTCGCTCGGCTCGTGCTCGGGGGACTGCTCGACTGACATGTGGGGACTCCGGAAGATCGCCGCGCCGGACGGGCCGTCGCACCGGGCCCGTCGCAGGGGTGAAGGTACCGGTGCGGACCGCGCCCACCGCGATGGCCGGACCCGCGTTTCGCCGTCGCCGAACGGTCGCCGCGGGCGCAGGCGACGTCAGCCGGCGGTGGCGTCCGGCGGTGCGATGCGGAGTACCCGATCGCGCCCGGCGAGGAACCCGGCGATGCCCTGCGGGACGTAGAGCGCGAGCAGTGCGACGAGCGAGACGGTCCACCCGTGGGTGAGGTCGTGCAGCGCGCCGACGGCGAACGGGCCGGCCGCGGCGAGCACGTAGCCGACGCACTGCGACATGCCGGAGAGCTGGGCCGCGTGCGCCGCGTCGGGGCTGCGCACCCCGACGTAGGTCAGCGCGAGCCCGAGCGCCGCGCCGTAGCTGATCCCCGCGACGACCGAGGCGACGACCTCCAGGCCGGGGACCAACGTCGCCCCCACCCCGGCGACGCCGATCGCGGTCACGACGAGTGAGAGCCCGCGCTGGTCGCGGGTGCGGGCGGCGAGGACGGGCGTCCCGAGGCTGCCGATGATGCCGGTGAGGCTCACCGTCGAGACCAGTGCTCCCGCCGCTGCGGGCGACCAGCCGCGTTCGACGAAGATCTCCGCGAACCACGCCGAGGCGGCGTAGAAGCCCAGCGACTGCAGGCCCATGAACACCGTGACCTGCCACGCCAGCGCCTGCCGGCCCAGACCGCGCACCCGCGGGGCGCGCACCGCCGGTCGCGCCACCCGGCGCAGCTGCGGCAGCCAGCACAGGATGCCCAGCACGCCCCAGATCACCCAGACGCCCAGCCCGAGCCGCCAGCCGAGCCCGGCCGCGTCGGCCAGCGGCACGGTGACCGCCGCGCCCAGCGCGCCGCCCAGCGAGATCGCCGCCGAGTAGACCGCGGTCATCATCCCGGTGCGGTGTGCGAAGTCACGCTTGATCAGGGCGGGCAGCAGCACGTTGCCCGACGCGATCGCGGCACCGATCAGTGCCGTCCCGAGATAGAGCGCCCACACCGCCGGGACGAGCCGGACCACGCAGCCCACGGTGATGACGCCCAGCACCGCGAGCAGCGACCGTTCGATGCCGATCAGCCGCGACATCCGCGGTGCGACGGGCGCGAGCAGGCCGAAGCACAGCACCGGCAGCGCGGTCAGCACCCCGCCCGCGGTGGCCGAGAGCGCCTGGTCGGCGCGAATCTCCGAGAGCAGCGGCCCGACACCGACGATGGCCGGGCGCAGGTTCAGCGCGACGAGCACGATGGCGGCCGTGGTCCACCACGGCACCCCCAGCGGCGCGCGTCCGGAGACGGTCGGCGACGCGGTCCCGGCGTCCGGGGCGGTCACCGCCCGGCCTCGACGTCCGGTCCTGTCAGCGCCGCCCCCACGCGTCCGAACGTAACACTCCGCGTGCGTGCCCCGGCCCCGATCGTGAGCCGGGCCGCTCTCGCTACCGATAGGACGCCGCCTGCAGCTCGTAGAGCTCGGCGTAGCGGCCGCCCGCGGCGACGAGCTGGGCGTGCGTGCCGCGCTCGCGGACCCGCCCGTCCTCCAGCACGACGACGAGGTCGGCCATGCGCACCGTCGAGAACCGGTGGGAGACCAGGACGGTCACCGCGCCGTTGCGCTCGGCCCCCCGCGCGGCCGCCGAGGCGTAGCGCTCGAACATCGCGTGCTCGGTCGGGGCGTCGAGGTTCGCGGTGGGCTCGTCGAGCACGACGAGCAGCGGGTCGTCGCGCATCATCGCCCGGCCCAGCGCGAGCTTCTGCCACTGCCCGCCGGAGAGCCCCCGGCCCCCGGTGTAGGTCGAGCCGACGAGGGTGTCGAGCCCGTCGGGCAGGGTCTCGGCGACGGACGTGGCGCCGGCCCGGTCGAGCGCCCCGGCGACCGCGTCGGTGTCGTCGAGCCGGGCGAGGTCGCCGACGCCGACGGTGTGCCGCACCGGCAGGTGCAGCCGGGCGAAGTCCTGGAAGGCCGCCGTGGTGCGCGACCGCCAGGCGCCGGGCTCGATCCCGCTCAGCGGCCGGCCGTCGACCTCGACGGTGCCCGCGTCGGGGCTGTACATCCCGAGCAGGAGCTTGACCAGCGTCGTCTTGCCCGCGCCGTTCTCCCCGACGATCGCCACCGTCGAGCCGGCCGGCAGGTCCAGGTCGAGACCGGTGAGCACCGGCCGCTCGGCGCCCGGGTAGGTGAACGACACGTCGCGCAGCCGGATCCCGTCGTGCAGCGCGTCGGGCGCCGGGTCGTGGCCGCGCGCCGCGGCCTCGGCGGCCGCGTGGTCCTCCAGCCAGAACATCCGGTCGGCGACCGTGAGCGTGCTGAGCAGGGCACCGGAGCGGACGGCCGCGGTCGCGAGCTGCGCGCGGGACCGCCGGATCAGCGTGACCGCCATGAGCAGGGCACCGGCCGATAACACCCCGTGGGTGGTCTCGACGACGACGAACGCGATCGCGCCCATCAGCCCCGCCGCGTAGATCGTCCAGCCGGTCGCCTGGATGGCGAGGACCTTGAGCGCCTCACCGCCGGTCCGCCTGTCGACCGCCGCGGCGAGCCGCGCGTGCTCCGCGCCGACGTGGTCGGCCAACCCGTAGGAGCGCAGCTCGGCGGCGGAGCCGGTCGTCGTCGCCAACGAGAACAGCAGGCCCGCGCGGCGCTGGTCGTGGGCGACCTCGTCCTCGTTGGTGCGGATGATGCGCTTGGCCCACCGGTCGGCCAGCAGCGGCGGGACCGCGGCCACCGGGAGCAGCAGCAGCCACGGCGACACCGACGCGAGCAGCACGAGCAGCGCGACGATCCGCGCCACCGACGCGACGCTGCCCATCAGCTGCCGCGGAGCGCCTGCCAGCGCCCGGCGGCGCGAACTGATCTGCTCGATCTCGGTGAGGTACTCCGGACGTTCCAGGTGCTCGAGCCCGGGGACGCCGCTGACGAGCCGCACCAGCCGCGCGGTGTGGAAGATGCTGACGCGGTCGGACAGGGCCATCGCCTCGGTGGCGCCGATCGCCTGCAGCACCCAGGTCAGCGCGAGCAGCCCGCCGACGAACAGCGCGCCCAGCACCAGCTGGCGGGTGTCGTGGGCGAGGGCGCCGTCGAGCAGGATGCGGAACCCGAGCGGGTAGCAGGTCGCCGCGACCCCGCCCACGACCAGCAGCGCCGTCACCGCCGTCATCAGGCCGGGGGCGGCGCGGAAGCCGTCGAGCAGCATGAGGTGCAGCAGCCGGATCGCCCGGCGCGGGACGCGCTCGCCCGGCTCGGGGGAGCGGGGCCTGTCGCGGCGCGGTGCGGGCGGGTCGGCCAGCGCGGTCATCGGCGGCCACCCGCCCGGCGCCGCGGCCGGCCCGCGTCCCGCCGGCCCGGCGGGCCGTCGCGGAACCTGGCCGCCTGTACCTCGTACATGTGCGCGTAGGTGCCGCCGAGCGCGACGAGCTCGTCGTGCGAGCCCCGCTCGGTGATCCGGCCGCCGTCGAGGACGCAGATCGTGTCGGCCCGGCGCACGGTCGAGAAGCGGTGGGAGATGACGACCGTCGTCAGCCCGGCGGTGATCTCCAGGAACCGTGCGTAGAACTCGGCCTCGCCGCGGACGTCGAGCGCCGCGGTCGGCTCGTCGAGGACCAGGACGCGGGCGCCGTGCCGGGTCGCGAACAACGCCCTGGCCAGCGCGAGCCGCTGCCACTGGCCGCCGGACAGGTCGACCCCGCCCGGCAGCTCCGGCGACAGCACGGTGTCCCAGCCGTCGGGCAGCGTCTCGACGACGGCCGCGAACCCCGCCTGCGCGGCGGCCGCGTGGACGCCGTCGGCGTCGGCGAGGTGTGCGAGCGCGCCGTAGGCGACGTTGTCGTAGGCCGTCGCGGGGTAGTGCACGGGCTCCTGCGGCACCACCGCGACCTGCCGCTGCCACCGGGCCGGATCGAGCTCCCGGGCGTCCGTGCCGTCGACGAGCACCTGGCCCGAGACCGGGTCGCGCAGCCGCGAGAGCAGCCCGACGAGCGTGGTCTTGCCGGCGCCGTTGACCCCGACCACCGCGGTCGACGTACCCGCCGGCAGCTCGAGATCGATGCCGGCGAGGACGTCGTCGTCCTGGCCGGGGTAGCGGAAGTGCACGTCGGCGAACCGGATCGACGCCCGCGGCAGCCCGGCCGGCTCGCGGGCACCACCCGGCGGTGCGGCCTCCCTGGCCAGGTCGCGTTCGAGGCCTTCGACGTCGGGCAGCCCGGACATCGTCCACGCGACCGTCAGGTCGTCGAAGGTGACCGAACCCGCCGACATCGTCACCGCCAGCATCGGCAGCAGCGTCGCGAGCGCGGCGAGGCCGACGTCGTGCGCGTCGCCCCCGATGACCAGCAGCGCGCCGACGATCCCGACGGCCACGACGACCACGCAGCCCAGTGCCCGGCGGTGCAGCCGGCGCATCCCGCCGACCGCGGAGTCCAGCGCTGCGCCGTACTCGGCGCCGTAGCGGTCGGCGACGAACCCGTCGAGACCGAAGACCCGGATCTCCTTGGCCGCCGCGGCCCGGGTGCCGAGCGCGGCGAAGTAGCCCGCGCGTCGCATCGCCGTCGTCTGGCCGCGGTGCTCGGTGGCGAGCACGACGACGGTGCGCAGCATCAGCCGCCGCACGACGACCCACATCACGAGCAGGACCAGCCCGACCCACCACTGGTAGAGCGCGACGACGCCGCAGGCCAGCCAGCCCGACGCCTGCGTCGCGACCGAGCCCGCCCAGGTCACCGGCGCGTCGCCGGGGAACATCCCGGTGAGCCTGCCCTCGGCGCGGGCGAGCCTGTCGAGCACGTCGGCGTCCTCGAGGTGCGCGACGCCGACCGGTTGCGAGACCGCGCGCAGCAGCCTGCCCTGCAGCGCGCCGGTGATCCGGGTGCGGGCGGCGATGCCGATCGCGCTGCCGACGGGATCGAGCACGAGCGAGAACGCGTAGACGACGGTCGCGACGACGAGCCCGACGACCAGCCGGTGCCCGTCGGGAGAGCCGAGGCCGTGCTCGGCGGCCGCGGGCACGGCGCCGACGACAACCCCCAGCGCGACGACGACCCCGGCCGGGGCGACCGTCGTCGCCGCCGCCCAGACGGCCGTCGCCCATGCCAGCGGTCTGCTCGTCGCGGCCAGCAGCCGCAGCACCTCGCGCCCCGACGCCCGCCGGCCGGGGTCGCCGCTGAAGCTGCCGACCGCGGTGCGGGTGCCCATCGTCGTCACGGGCGGAGATTAGGTCGGCCCACCCACGCCGTGCGACCCGGTAGATCCGGCAGGATCCGGTCGTACCTGACGGTTCCGGATGTGTCTGCGCAGGTCAGGGAGGGGGCGAACCACCGTCGAGGACCAGGCCGGCCCGGTCATGTGGGCTCTCTTCCCGACCGGTGCCCGGGTCTCAGTCCTCGGTCCCGTCGAAGTACAGCCAGACACCGTCCTCGCGGACGAAGCGGCTGTGCTCGTGCAGCACGCCGGGCCGCCCGCGGCGGGTGTAGTGCGCGGCGAACTCGACGATGCCGTGCGTGGTGAACAGGACGCCGCCGCTGCGGGAGAGGATCTCCAGCCGGGTCCAGACCTGCTCGGGCTCGAGCGCGAGACGCCGGGGGCGGGTCCGCGGATGCCACGTGCGCCGCAGGTAGCCGGTGTCGCCGACGGCGAAGGCGGTGTACCGGGAGCGCATGAGCAGCTCCGCGGTCGGCGCGGCCGCGGCGCCGGTGTGGAACCGGCCGCAGCAGTCGTCGTACGGCTCGGGGAGGCCGCACGGGCAGGTCCCCGGCGTCGACGACGATCTGGTCACGCGATCAATCGTGGCAGCTGCCCTCGGCACCGGCAGCACCCGGACGGCGGCCGCCGGTTCTCAGGGTGCGGCGGTCAGCTGTTCGGCGCGGGTGCGCAGCCGGTTGAGCTCCGCGACGAGGTCCGGGGATCCCTCGACCAGTTCGACGTCGGCGTCGAGCCGGGTCAGGCTCAGCGCGAGCCACTCCAGGTTGTCCGCGCCCGTGCGCAGCAGGCAGGTGCCGTCGCCGTCGGGAACGGGCTCACCCATCCAGCCGGGCACCCGGTCGCGCAGCTCGTCGGCCGTCCCGCGCAGCCGCAGCACCGCGGTGAACGGCTGCGGGCGTGACCGCAGCGCCGCCGCGACGAAGCTCGCCGCGTCCTCGGCGGGCAGCTCGCGCGGCGGGACCCGGACACCGTTGGCGAAGGGACGGGTGACGCGGTCGACGCGGAACGTCCGCCACGCGCCGCGGTCGACGTCCCACGCGACGACGTACCAGCGCCGGTACCGCGACACCAGTCGGTGCGGCTCGACCAGCCGGGAGGTCTCGGACCCGTCCGTGGCCGTGTAGTGGAAGCGCAGCTGCTCGGAGCCGCGGCACGCCTGGGCGATGGTGAGCAGGACGTCCGGGTCGACGGACTCCCCGTAGCCCGCCACGGCCTCCGTCGCCACCGCGAGGGCCTCGACGCGTCGGCGCAACCGCGTCGGCAGGACCTGCTGCAGCTTCGCCAGTGCCCGGACCGACGTCTCCTCGATGCCCGCCACCGACCCGTTCGCCGCGGTGCGCAGCCCGACCGCGATGGCCACGGCCTCCTCGTCGTCGAGCAGCAGGGGTGGGATCCGGGTGCCCGCTGCGAGCTGATAGCCGCCGTAGGTACCGCGGCTGGTCAGGACGGGATAGCCGAGCTCACGCAGCCGTTCGACGTCGCGACGCAGTGTCCGCGGGCTGACCGCCAGCCGCTGCGCGAGCT
Source organism: Pseudonocardia sp. D17 (assembly GCF_036984265.1). NCBI lineage: Bacteria > Bacillati > Actinomycetota > Actinomycetes > Pseudonocardiales > Pseudonocardiaceae > Pseudonocardia > Pseudonocardia sp. D17. Next base: position 281,245 of record NZ_BPRG01000050.1, read on the forward strand.
CGTCGCCCGACCAGTGGCGGTAGGTCTGCAGCAGCGAGAGCAGCCGCAGGATGCGAGCCGTCGGGTCCATGACGCGAGCCTGCCAGACCTTGTGGCCGGAACCTGACCGCAAGCTCGAGACTGCCTTCCGAGCGCAACCTCAGGGTCGGCCCGAGCGCCCGCGGGAACCGTGAGGTTGCGGGCGGGCGGGGTGGGCGGGCGTCAGCGGGCGGCAGCCCGCGGGCGGTCCGCCGGGTCGGGCGCCACGCCGAGGTCGACGGCCAGCCCGACGACGGCCTGGTCGATCCGCCGCAGGTAGCGGGCGGCGGCGAGCATCTCGTAGCGTTTGCGGGGTTCCGTGCAGCGCGCGGCGTGGGCCTCCGCGGCGTCGACGAGGTCCTCGGCGGACCCGATGTCGGCGGGCGGTTCGAGCGTGTCGACGTCCCGTGTCGACGGCCCGCTCTGCTGCGGGATGGCCGCGACGAGGTGGTCGCGCAGCGCGTCGAGGTTGGCGCGGACCCGGTCGCCCGCGGGCCGCAGCGTCGGCTCCCAGTCGGGGTCGGTGACGCCGTCGGAGGTCCGCGCCAGGTCGCGGGTGTAGTGGTCGACGGCCGTGAGCACCCGCAGGATGCGTTCGTAGCCCGAGCGCCCCCGCCTGCGCGGCAGCGGGTTGCCCAGCGGTTTGGCCCGTTGCCGCAGCGTCGCGAGCGCGTCGTCGAGGTCGCGGGCGAGCTCGACCGGGGACGTCTCGGGCCCGAGGCCGCACAGCTGGTCGATCGCCGCGGCGAGCGCGGCGTCGGAGGCGTCGACCGCGTCGTCGAGCGCCTCCCCGAACGCCTCCCGGGTGCGCTTGGGGAGCACCAGGTAGCCCGCGATCATCCCCATCGCCGCCCCGACGGCGGTCTCCTCGATCCGCACCAGCAGTGTCTCGGCCGAGAACTGTCCGATCAGCCCGTACAGCAGCGCCAGCACCGTCGTGATCCAGAACGCCATGAGCGCCTGCGAGATCCGGACCAGGTAGAGCGCGAGGAACACGCAGCCGAACAGCAGGACCAGTGCGACGAGCCGATGGTCCCCGACGAGCCACGCCAGCCCCATCCCGGCCGCCACCCCGCCGATCGTGCCGACGACGCGCTGCGATCCGCGGTTGACCACGTCGCCGCGGCTCGCCGTCCCGGCGAACACGACGAAGGCCGCGATCACCGCCCAGTACCAGCGCGACGGGGAGATCAGGTCGCCGACGACGATCGCCAGGCTCGTCGCGACCAGCACCTGGACGGCCTGGCGCGTGGTCAGGTCCAGTCCCGGCCGGCCGTCGCCGGCGTCGGGCGCGTCGTCCTCGGCGGCGCTGCCGTCGGCCGGGGTGCCGGTGGTGCGGTCGGTGCTGCCGGATGCCGGGTCGGTGCTGCCGGATGCCGGGTCGGTGTGGTCGGGGTCGGTGTGGTCGGGGTCGGTGTGGTCGGGATCGGAGCGGTCGGGCGCGGCGGTGGGGTCGGGCGCCGCGGGGCGGGCGCCGTCCGGCGCGGGGTCGTGGCCCGCGGCCTCCCGGGCCAGGCTGAGCGCATCGGCGAGCCGGGTGACGGCGAACGCGACCCGTTGCGCGCGTTCGGAGCCGCCCTCGGTGTCGGCGGAGATGGCGTCGACGCTGCGTCGCGCGCCGTCGAGCAGGGCCGGGACGCGATCGGTCGGCGTCGGGGTCAGGGTGGCTCGGCCCAGCCCGCGCACGCCCGCGGCGAGCCGGCGCAGGACCAGCCGGTCGGGCGGCGGGTCCTCGGCCATGAGCCGCCGGGTGGAGATCGCCAGCCGTTCGGTGGCGAGCTCGGTGTCCATGACGCGCAACGGCAGGTCGCCGGGTTCGGGGGAGTCGCGGTCGAGGTGCTCGAGCTGGTCGACGACCTGCAGCGCGGTGTCGTTGAGCCGGACCCGGGCCCGGCGGACGGCGGCGAGCTCGTCGGCGACGTCGCCCGGTTCGGCGGCCAGCACGTCGCCCACCGCCTCCACGACGGCGTGCACCCGCGCCCGGAAGGCGCGCACGAGCCGGTCGAGCACCCGCTCGGGACGCTCGGCCAGCAGCCAGCCGCGCAGCAGCAGCGTCGAGGCGATCCCCACGCCCGCGGCCAGCAGGAGCCAGGGCAGCTCGGCGGCGCCCGTCTGCAGGAACTGGGTGAAGAAGTACGGCATGAACGCCGCCATGCCGAGCGCGAAGCCGCGTGGGCCGAACCGGCGCACCCACACCGCGGCCGCCATGACCAGCACGAAAACGACATCGGCGAGGAGCCGCGCGGGCGCCAGCAGCGTGCCGGCGGTGATCGCCAGGGCGGCGGGCAGCAGCATGAGTGCCGTCGTGATCCGGCGGGCGGGCAGCTCCGGCTCGTTGACCGACAGGTTGCTGACCATGGCGAGCACGGCGGCGAAGAGCAGGACGGTGACGGGCTGGCCGGTGAGCTCGCGGACCCCGGCCATGACGGCGGCCGCGAGCACCATCGCGGCGGTGGCGGTCGCGGCCATCCGCAGCCGGCCGAGCCCGGGGTCGACACCGGTGAGCGTCGTCCGCACCTCCGTGCGGAGGTCCCGCACCCACGCCCCCGCCGGCACGGGCGCGAGTCTCGCACGCGGCGGGTGAGGGCCGCGCCCGCGGGCGGGCGGGCATAGGCTGCGGCGCCATGGCCCGGTACTTCGACGTCCATCCCGTCGACCCCCAGCGGCGCGCGATCACGCAGGTCGTCGAGATGGTGCGCGAGGACGGGCTGATCGCGTACCCGACCGACTCGCTCTTCGCGCTCGGCTGCCGGCTCGGCAACGCCGAGGGGATCGCCCGCATCCGCGAGATCCGCCATCTCGACGACAAGCACCACTTCACCCTCGTCTGCCGCGACTTCGCGCAGCTCGGCCAGTTCGTCACCGTGTCGAACAGCCTGTTCCGCACGCTCAAGGCGGCGACGCCGGGCAGCTACACCTTCATCCTGCCCGCGACGCGCGAGGTGCCGCGCCGGTTGCTGCATCCCAAGAAGAAGACGGTCGGTGTCCGGATCCCCGAGCACACGGTGGTCCGGGCGCTGCTCGACGAGCTGGGGGAGCCGCTGCTGAGCTCGTCGCTGCTGCTGCCCGACGAGCCCGAGCCGCTCACCCAGGGCTGGGAGATCAAGGAACGGCTCGACCACCTGGTCGACGCCGTCGTCGACTCGGGGGAGTGCGGGGTCGAGCCGACGACCGTCATCGACTTCTCGGGACCCGAGCCGGAGATCGTCCGCCGCGGGGCCGGCCCGACCGACCTCTTCGAGTGACGGCCCGCCGGCTCAGACCGCCGCCCGGAACGCACTGATCAGCTCGAACACCGGCCCGCTGAACGTGCGCTGGGTCAGCAGGACCGCGACCGTCCCGGAGCCCGGGTCGGTCAGCCACGTCGTCCCGAAGCCGCCGTCCCAGCCGTAGCGGCCCCCGGGGTCGACGGCCAGGCCCAGGCCCCAGCCGCGGTCCCCGAGCAGCACGGAGCCGTGCTGCGGGCCGGTCAGCCGGTCGGTGGCCATCCGCGCCACCGTCGCGGGGGCCAGCAGCTCGCCCGCCGCCAGCGCGGTCGCGAACCGCACGTAGTCGTCGACGGTCGAGACGAGCCCTGCGCTGCCCGACGGGAACGCCGGGGGCCGGGTCCATGCGCCGCCGTCCTGCAGGGGGACGGGCGTGCCGTCGGGTCCGTCGGTCCAGCCGGCCGCGAGCCGGTCGACGTCGGCGCCCTCGACGTGGAACGCGGTGTCGGGCATCCCCAGCGGGGTCAGGACGCGCTCGGCGAGGACGTCGGGCAGCGTCGCGCCCCCGGCCCGGGCGACCAGGACGCCGAGCACGTCGGCGCACGTGTCGTAGAGCCAGCGCGCACCCGGCTGGGCGAGCAACGGCAGCGTGCCGAGACGGCGCAGCCACTCGTCGGGGGAGTGCGGCGACGGCGGGACCGGCGGCCCGATGGCGAGGCCGAGCTCGGCCGCGGCGGCGAACAGCGGGCTCGTCGGGAAGCCGACGTCGAGGTCGAAGCCCAGGCCGGCGCGGAAGCTCAGCAGGTCCTCGACGGTGATCGGACGCTCGGCGGCGACGGTGTCGTCGAGCGGGCCCTGCGGGTCGCGCAGCACCCGGCGGTCGGCGAGCTCGGGAAGCAGGTCGTCGACCGCGTCGTCGAGGCCGAGGGTCCCGTCCTCGACGAGCGACAGCGCCGCGGCCGCGACGACGGGCTTGGTCATCGACGTGATCCGGAACAGCGTGTCGCGCGTCATCGGGCGCGCGCCCTGCGCGCCGGGGTACCCGGTCGACCCGAGGACCTCGACCTCGGTCACACCACCGCGGGCGACCGCGGCGACCAGGCCCGGGACGGCGCCGCGTTCGACGTGCTCGGCGAGGGTCGCGTACAGGTCGGTCATCGTCGTCCTCTCGGTCAGGTCCCGGGCACCGGGACTCCGACGGTAGGACGACGCGGTCGCCACGTACTCATCGCCGACGCAGGCGTCGATCATGTGTCCGACGCACGCGCGGTCGATGAGCCCGGCGCACGCGCGGTCGGCCCGGTGCGCGGGCGGGGGATCGCGGCGGGCGGAACGAGGCGGGACGATGTCGGTCGTGCGCATGTCGATCGCGGTCCGGCCGTCCGCCGCGGTGCTCGACGCGCTGCGGGACCTGCCGCGGCCCGTCGTCCGCGGCGTCACGTGGTCGGTCCCGGAGCAGTGGATCGTGAAGCTGCGGCCGCTGGGGCACCTGACCGTACCGGCGGCCGGGGGCGGGCTGGAGGCCGCGCTCGTCGACGCGGTGGCCGACGCGGTCGAGGGCGCGGGGCCCGTGGAGTGCGTGCTCGGCCCGCGGACCGTGCGCCTCGGCGGGCAGTGGCTCGCGGCGCCCGCCCGGGGCCTCGACGAGCTCGGCGCGGCCGTGTTCGACGCCACATCACCGATCGTGCCGGTGACCCATCCGCAGCCGTTCCGCGCCGACCTGGTGCTGGCCCGCGGCCGGGTGCCCGCCGACCTGGCCGGTGCGGAGATCGACCTCCGGTGGACCGTCGAGCAGGTCGTTCTCGTCGCCGACCGGTCGTCGCCGCGCGGGGCGCGGCTCGAAGATCGGGCCGAGGTGCCGTTGGCAAGCACCCCGTCGGCGTGTCGCCGCGCGAATGCCTGATTCCCCTCGGGTGCGCCGCCGGCGATTGCGTGGCGGGGTAGCCTTCAGCCTTCACGACGCAGGATCGCAGCTCCCCCGTCGGCACCAGCGTCCCGGCTCCCGCGTGGAGTGGGACGGGGCGGCGATCGCAAGCCGTTCGGAGGGATCGCGTGGTGCGAAACTCGGAGCAGGGTGAGCCGCTCGGCGGCTCCACCGACCTCTGGGGGGACGTGTCCGGCGCCGGCGAGGGCCGGCGGCCCGCGTCGTGGCAGCCGCTGGGCGCCGCGCGGGTCCCGGTCGTCGAGGACCGTGGCCGTGACGACGCGTGGGCGCCCGAGGTCCGCCACCGCCCCTCGACCCCGGCGGGCGGGTTCGCGCAGGTCCCCGGCCCGTCCTTCCCGCCCGCGGGCCACGACGCGGCGGCGGCCGCGCCGGCAGCGGGGTCGCGGCCCTCGCCCGTCGCGCGGGAGCGTGCTGTGCCCGCCGAGCCCGAGCCGCTGTCGGGCCCGCTGCCCGTCGTCACGCCGGGCGTGGCGGTCGACGGCGTCCTGCTCGGGGTGATCCGGCGGCTGCGCGCGCAGGCCTCGCGGCAGGCGGCGCTCGCCGAACGCCTGCGCGCCAACGAGACCCGCCCCGGTCCGCTCGCCGACCTCGCAGAGCTCGCCGCCGTCGCTCGGCGCACCCGCCGCGACAGCGACACCGTCCTCACCCTCGCCGGTGCCGAGCCGGTGCGGCGCGCCGAGGGGCCGGTCCTGCTCGGCGAGCTGCTCGGTGAGGTGATGTCCGGTGTCGAGGACGCGCCGCGCGTCGTCGTCGCCCCGCCCGCCGGGGCCGTGCTGGCGGCCGCCGCGGCCGACGGTCTGGGAGCCGTCCTCGCCGAGCTGCTGGCGCACACCGGCGCGACCACGGCGCCCGGCGCCCGCATCGACCTGGCCAGCCACTGGACGGCCGACGGCGGGCTCGCCGTCGAGGTGTTCGTCGCGGGGGTCGCGCTGCGCGGCGAGGAGGCCGACGAGCTGCAGTTCCGCCTCGACGACCCCGCACAGGAGGGCCTGCTCCCGGCTGACCGGGTGGGGCTGTTCGTCGCGGCCCGGCTCGCCCGGCGGGCAGGCCTGCGTGTCAGCGTCCGGGTCGATCCGGCGCATCCGCCGGCGCCCGGCCTCGCCCTGGTCGCCGCCGTGCACTGTCCGGCGCACGTGCTCGTCGGGCCCGCCGAGAGTGGGCCGCTGCCCGTCACCGCCACGGCAGGGTTCGACCGTGAGGGGTTCGGGACCGGGGCGTTCCCGGCGTCGTCGTCGCCCGCCGGGCTCGCCGACCTCGACGATGCCGTCGGTGCGGACGCCGGGTTCGCCGACTCGCCGACCAGCATGTTCGCCGGTCGTCCGCCGGCGGAGCCGCTGTCCGCCGAGGCCGTCGACCCGCCCACCGGCGCGCTGCCCGTCGTCGACCCGCTGGGCGGGCGGCCAGTGACCGACACCCCGGCGCCCGACGGGCTGCCGCCGATCCGCATCGACGAGACACCGCTGTTCGCCGCGGCCAGTGCCGCGGTCTCGCACGGCGCCGACGCGCTGTTCGGCCCGCTCGACCCGCGCACGATGGGCACCGACGACGAGGCCGGCAGCCCCATCTACGAGGAGATGGCGTCGGCCTGGTTCCGGACCGGCGGGGCCCACCACGCGCCCGGCGCGGGCGCCGAGGACTGGGGCGACGACGGTGGCTGGGCCGCCGCGGCGCAGCTCGCGGCCGAGTCCGACGAGCTGTCCACGACGGCGAGCGGGCTCCCGCGCCGGCAGCCCGGCCGTCAGGTCGTCCCGCCGCCCCGCGGTGAACCCGGGGAGGACGGCGTGGGCGTCGGCGCGACGCGTACCGAGCGCGCCCCCGACCGGGTGCGGATGCGGCTGTCGAGCTGGCAGCGCGGTCTGCAGGAGGGTCGCCACCGCGCGGGCGGCGACGAGACCGTCGACGACTGACGGCGTCTGATCCCGTACGCACACCCTCCCGCGACCCCGGTTGCGGGAGGGTGCTTCTCGTCGGGATGGACGCCGCGGTACGCACCCTCCACTTTCGGCACTCGGTGCCGAAACGCTAGGCTCCGCGGACGACGACGAGGGCCGGGCTGCAAGGGAGCGGGCAATGGCGAGCACGGGCGAGTGGTTCGAGACGGTCGCCGAGGCACAGCGGCGGGCGCGCAGGCGGCTGCCGAAGTCCGTCTACATGGCGCTGGTCGCCGGCAGCGAACGCGGCATCACGACCGAGGACAACGTGGCCGCGTTCAGCGAGCTGGGCTTTCGGCCGCGCATCGCGGACCTGCCCCAGGAGCGTTCCCAGACGACGACGGTGATGGGCCAGGAGATCGCGTTCCCGGTCGTCATCTCCCCGACGGGCGTGCAGGCCGTCGACCCGGAGGGCGAGGTCGCCGTCGCGCGCGCCGCCGCCGGGGCCGGCACCGCGATGGGGCTGTCGTCGTTCGCGAGCCGGGCCGTCGAGGACGTCGCCGCGGCCAACGACAAGCTCTTCTTCCAGATGTACTGGGTCGGCACGCGGGAGCGCATCCTGCAGCGCGCCGAACGGGCCAAGGCCGCGGGCGCGAAGGGGCTCATCGTCACCCTCGACTGGTCGTTCGCCAACGGCCGCGACTGGGGCAGCCCGATGATCCCCGAGAAGCTCGACCTCAAGGCGATGCTGCGGTTCGCCCCCGAGGGCGTGCTGCGGCCGCGCTACCTCGCCGGCTGGCTCAAGCACGGCAAGCTCCCAGACCTCACGACGCCCAACCTCGCCGCACCCGGCGAGCCCGCCCCGACGTTCTTCGGCGCCTACGGGGAGTGGATGGGCACCCCGCTGCCGACGTGGGAGGACATCGCCTGGCTGCGCCAGGAGTGGGGCGGTCCGTTCGCCGTCAAGGGCATCACGCACCCCGACGACGCCCGGCGTGCCGTCGACGCGGGCGCCACGGCGATCTCGGTGTCCAACCACGGCGGCAACAACCTCGACGGGACGCCGGCGGCGATCCGGCTGCTGCCGGCGGTCGTCGACGCGGTGGGCGACCAGGTCGAGGTCCTGATGGACGGCGGCATCCGGCGCGGCGGCGACGTCGTGAAGGCACTGGCGCTCGGGGCCCGAGCGGTCCTGATCGGGCGCGCCTACCTGTGGGGCATGGCCGCGAACGGCGAGGCCGGGGTGGCCAACGTGCTGCAGATCCTGCGCCAGGGCATCGACTCGGCCCTGCTCGGGCTGGGCAGGTCGTCGATCCACGAGCTCAGCCGCGACGACCTGGTCATCCCGCCCGACTTCACCCGGTCCTGGAAGGGCTGAGCCCCGCCGCCGTGAGGCCGTCCAGCACGGCCTGCTCGACGGGCGTCGGATCGGTGCCGGACAGGTCGAGCAGGCCGGTGGGCTCCAGCGGGGGCTGGGCCATGAACCGCGGCGCGGTGCCCCGGTGCGGCTGCGCCGCGTGCACGACGAACGGGTGCACCAGGTAGACGTCGCCCGCGGCGCCGGTCGCGAACGCGACGGGCCGCCCGTCGCTCGCCGGGACCGCATCGCCGGCGAGGGCGACGAACTCCGCGCCGTCGTCGCCGTAGGGGGCGAGCAGCGGCGCGACGTCGAGGTGCGAGCCCACCCGGATCCGGGTCGGCGCGTCGTCGGGCCCGACGTCGGAGAACAGGAACAGCATCAGCAGCGCACGGCCGCGGGAGCGGAGGTTCGTCCGCGGCGCGCCGTCGGGACCGGCGTAGCTCGCCTCGACGTGCCACCCGGCGTCGCCGGGGTCGTCGGGATGCGGGAACCGGACGGGGAACGTGCCGAGCCCGGCGCGCGGCACCCACCGGCCCGGCCCGACGAGCCGGTCGAACGCCGCGTGCAGCACCGGCGTGGTCGCGGCCGCGCGGAAGGGCGGCTGGGCCATGCCGGGGATCCGCACGACGGGCCGCGTCCACGTCGCGGGATCGTCTGCGGCGCAGCCGGTCGCGGTCCACAACAGGTCACGGCACTCGTCGGCGACGTCGCGGCCGAACGCGCCGGGCAGGTGCACGAACCCGTCGGCGACGAACCGGTCGACCAGGGTGTCGTCGAGCTCCACGACGAGGAGCCTCGCCGAACGACCCGCCCCGGTCGACCGAGTTACGTCGTGGGCGGCAGCCGAGGGACGTGAAGAGGCCACCGGGCTGGTGTGGACGCGGTGGGATCACGCGACCAACCGCAACCAGGACCCACAGCTGCACAGCCACGTGGCGGTGCTCAACCGCGTCGTCGCGGGGCCCCGTCCGTCATGCCGAGCGGCGCTCCCGCACCAGGTCGAGCAGCCCGGCGACGCGCGGGTCCGGCCCGTCCGCCGGCCAGGCGAGCAGAACGTCCGTCGCCGGGAGGCCGGTCACGGGGACTGCGGCGACGTGCCGGCCGAGCCGGTCGAGGGCGCTGTCGCCGACGACCGCGATCAGTTGGCCCGTGGCGACCAGATCGATGAGCGCGTCGAGCCCGACCGGTGGGGGCTCGGTGACGTAGGCCGGGTCGCGGCTCAGGCACGCGGCCGTGAGGGAGGGCCGGCCCGCGAAGGGGTGGTCGAGCGGCACGAGGGCCACCGGGTGCTCGGTGGCAACGTGCCGGACCTGCAGGCCCGTCAGGTCGTCCGCCGAGGAGCACACCAGCGCGACGTCGGCGTGGCCGTCGCGGACCGTGGAGACCTGGTCCCTGGTGAAGACGAGCTCGATCGCGTCACGGCCGGAGCGGGCGACGTAGCCGCGCACCACCTCGCGCAGCAGGCCCGCGCCGGTGCCGGACGGGGTGGCGATCCGCAGCGGGCCGCGGCCGGTTTGCTGCGCCCGCCGGACGGCGCGGTCGAGGGCGCGCAGGGTGGCCCGCGCCTCGGTGCGGAACACGCGGCCGGCCGCGGTCAGCTCGACCCGGCGGCTGGAGCGCTCGAAGAGCGCCGTGCCCAACCGCCGTTCGAGCCGTGCGATCGCGCGCGACAGCGGGGGAGGGGCGATCCCGAGTTGGTCTGCGGCGCGGGCGAAGTGCAGCGTGTCGGCCACAGCGAGGAAGTACTCGAGTTCGCGGACCTCGATCCGAGCCATGACCCCCAGGGTAATGATCGTGCCTGTTTCCGGCATCGCTCCGCGGCATCGGGCCTGCGACGCTCGATGACAGGCGTGATCAGGACGACGAAGGGAAGAGGGCTGTGCGGATCGGCATCATCGGCACCGGGAGCATCGGGGCCGAGCTCACGCGGAAGCTCGGCGCGGCCGGGCACGCCGTGCAGGTCGCCAATACCCGCGGACCCGGGTCACTGGCCGGACTGGCGGCCGAGTCGGGCGCGGCCCCCACCGCCCTCGACGAGGTCTGCTGCGACGTCGACGTGCTCATCACCTCGATCCCGTTCGGCAGCACGCCGACCCTGCGGCCGATCATCGACCGCCTCCCCGCCGACGTCCCGGTGGCCGACACGTCGAACTACTACCCGCACCGAGACGGGCGCATCGCGGAGATCGACGACGGCACGGCTGAGGGCGTCTGGATCGAGCGGCACCTCGGCCGCCCGGTCGTTCGGGCATGGAACGCGCTGCTCAGCACGACGCTCGCCGGCCGGGCGCGGCCGCAGGGGGCCGCCGACCGGCTCGCCGTCCCCGTCGCGGGCGGCGGCCCGGGGGCCAAGGAGATCGTGATGGGCCTCGTCGACGACACCGGGTTCGATCCGGTCGACGCGGGCACCGTCGACGACACTTGGCGAATGCAGGCCGGGGCACCGGGCTACTGCACCGAGCTGACCGCCGCGCAGCTGCAGGAGGTGCTCGCGCACACGGACCCGGACGCCGTCGTCGTGCGGCGGGAGGCGGTCATGGCGATCATCGGGTCGTGGCCCCCGGGCTCCTCGTCCTTCTTCGACGACGTGCTGGCGCTCTACCGGGCGGCGGCGGGGCCGACCCTCACCGCTGCGCGCGCCTGACGAGCGGCCCGCGCGGCGCCGCGGTCGTTCTCGCTCGGCCGCGCCTGGCGAGATCACCATGTCACAGGCAGCGCGTCCACCCCGTGCGTGAACCACTACTCGCGGTGTAGCTGCTCAGGCAGGTAACGATCCGGGCGGTGAGCGCGTCGCGCACGGCCTCGACGCCGTAGCCGTCGAGGCGAGGCAGGTGGATCACCACCCGGCGGGTGAGGAGCGGGCGCGAACGACATCCTCGCGGCGGAGAGGTCCGCCTCGGAAGCGGTGTCGCGGCGCCGGGGGCGTGGGCGGCTGCCGAGGGCCGCTCACAGGGCCCAGGCCGCGTAGTCGTCCCAGGCCTGCAGCGCCAGCGTGCTCGTGAACCGCCGGTTCTCGCCGGTCAGGGGGTCGGTGAAGGCCAGCGTGCGGGCGAGCAGCTGCAGCGGACGGGTGTAGTCGTCCAGCGGCTTGTCGTGCAGCTCGGGGTAGAAGTGGTCGCCCAGGATGGGGACGTTCAGCGCCGCCATGTGCAGCCGCAGCTGGTGGGTGCGCCCGGTGGCGGGCGTCAGCCGGTAGCGACCGAGCCCGTCGCGGTGCTCGAGGAGCTCGACGTAGGTCTCGGCGTTCGGCGGCCCGTCGACCTCGCGCGCGACGATGATCCCGCGCTCCTTCACGATCCGGCTGGTCACGGTGCGCGGCAGCAGCAGCGCCGGGTCGTGGGGGGCGATCGCCTCGTAGGTCTTCGCGACCCGCCGGTCGCGGAACATCGTCTGGTACGCGCCGCGGTCCTCCCGGCGCACGACGAACATCAGCAGTCCGGCGGTGACCCGGTCGAGCCGGTGCGCCGGGCTGAGCTCGGGCAGGTCCAGGTCGCGCCGCAGCCGCACCAGCGCCGTCTCGACGACGTGGCGGCCGCGCGGGATCGTCGACAGGAAGTGCGGTTTGTCGACGACGAGCAGGTGCTCGTCGCGGTGCACGACGTGGATCGGGAACGGGACGGGTGTCTCGTCGGGCAGGTCCCGGTGCAGCCAGACGAAGGTCTCGGGGACGAAGGGGGAGTCCGGGCGCAGCGGCCCGTCGACGCCCGCGATCTCCGACCGGGCGAGCATCTCGTCGATGCGCTCGGGAGCGACCCGCGGCAGCCTCTCGACCAGGTGGTCGCGCATGAGGGTCCACGGCCCGTCGGCGGGGGTGCGCAGCCGGACCGCGTCGAGACCGTGCCGCTGCGGCAGCGGCGAGCGCAACGATCGCCTCATCGGTCCTCGACGCTACCGGGTGCGCGGCCCGCGCCGGCCCCCGCCCGCGCCGTCGCGCCCGCGCCGACCTGCGTCGTCACCCGTTGGTGGACCCGGACGTGGCGCACCGTTACCGGTTTGAGACGGTCGGGGGCGTCCCCCGAGAACCCCGACACGAGGAGTGGACATCATGAAGAAGCTGCGTCGCCGGCTGGGATCGGCCGTGAACGGCCTGGTGGAGGGCCTGTCCGTGGTCGCCGGCTGGAACCGTGGGAACCGTCGCAGGCGCTGACCGACCGCCCGTCCGGCCCGCGTCGGGGCTCGCCCCACGGGGCGCGCCACCCGACGCACCAGCTCCCCTCGACGCGGTCGGACGCTGAGGAATCCCCCGGAGACCTCTACCCTCGGACGAACGGCGTCGTCATTCGCGGCCTCCAGCTGTGCGGTCCCGCCGTGGCGGTCCCGCCGCGGGTCCGTGCCGACTACCGAGAGTGTGTGATTCGCGGGTGATCAGCCGCAGCAAGGACGCCGACACGGACCGCGCCGCCACCGGCATCGGTGGTGGTGCGGTCGACGGCGCCCTGGTGCCGCTCCCGGCACGGTCGGCGGCCCTCGTCCCGACGGGACCCGCGGCGCCCGCCGCTGCACCGGAGCCGAGCCTGGCCGAGCGCCTGCTCGACGGGGCGGGGGAGGGCGTCCTCGCGTGCGACGAGCGCGGCGTCGTCCGCTCGGCCAACGTCGTCGCGCGGCGGCTGCTGCCCGGCCTGCGCGTCGGCGAGCTGTCGGCGGCGGCGATGTCGCCGTTGACGCTCGCGTGCGGCGCCGAGAACGGCGGCGAAGACAGCGGCCGGGCCGGCGGCGGGAAGGGTGACGCCCCCGGCGGCGGAGGGGCCGGGACCGCGGAGGCCGAGGTCGCCGTCGACGGGCGCGCCCTCGCCGTCCGCCGCCGCAGCCTCCCGGGCGGCTGGACCGCGTGGCACGTGCGCGACGTCACCGAGGAACGTGCCCGGCTCGACAGTCTGCTGGCCGAGCGCGCGCGGTCGCGGTTCCTGGCCGCGGCCAGCCGCCGGCTCGGACTGTCGCTGCACCCGGGGCGGACGGCGCGGGCGGTCGCCGAGCTGGCCGCCGACGAGCTGGCCGAGGCCGCGATCGTCGTGCTGCCGGTGCACGCCGGCACCGTCGACTGGTACCGCTGCGAGCACGCCGGGCCCTCCAGCGCGGGGCAGGCCCCGGCCCGCGCGCTGCCCGCGCCGGTCGCGAGGGCGCTCGCAGGCCTCGACACCGGTCCGCAGCTGCTGGTCGCCGCCGAGCTCGACTCCGAGCCGTGGCGACGCACCGGCACCGGCGCGAGCGGGGCCGCGCTGATGGCGTTGCCGGGCAACGGGAAGCCCGCCGGCGCGCTGGTACTGCTGCCGCCGGAGGACGGCCCCGACGGCACGCGGGCCACGGCGGTCTCCCCCGAGCTCGACGCGGCGCTCGTCGAGGAGTTCGCGCAGCGGGCCGGGATCGCGCTCGCCGCGGCCTCGCTCTACGCGGCGCAGGCCCGCACCGCCGCCGTGCTCAAACGCAGCCTGCTGCAGCCCGAGCTGCCGCTCGTCGAGGGCGTGTCGTTCGCGGCGGCCTACCGGCCGGCCGAGCAGGGACTGCTCATCGGCGGCGACTTCTACGACGTCCACGCCGAGCCCGGTGGTCGCTCCGCGACCTTCATGCTCGGCGACGTGTGCGGCAAGGGTGTCGACGCCGCGGTCAGCACGGGCAGGCTGCGGCACTCGGTGCAGGCGCTGCGGCGGCTGGAGAGCGATCCGGTCCGGCTGCTCGAGCTGCTCAACGAGACGATGCTCGAGGCCGCCGCCGACGAGGACGACCCGGGGTTCGTCACCGTCGTCGTCGGCTCGGCAGTGCCGCTGGAGTCGGGCGGGCTGCGGCTCCGGCTCGCCGGCGGGGGGCACCCGCCCCCCGTCCTCGTGCGCGCCGACGGCGCGGAGATCGCCGAGGTCGGCGGGACCCTGGTCGGCGCCATCCCGGGAGCCCGCTTCCGGGCGCGCACGATCGACCTCGCCCCGGGCGAGTCCTGCGTGCTCTACACCGACGGTGTCACCGAGGCCCGCGGCGGCGTCGGCGGGCGCGAGGAGTTCGGCGAGGAGCGGCTCGTCGACCTGCTCGGCGGCTGCCACGTCATGCCCGCGGCCGCGATCGCCGAACGGGTGACGCTGCACGCCACCAACTGGCTCAGCGCGGGCAGCCGCGACGACATCGCCGTGCTGGTCGTACAGGCGCCGCTGCCGGGCAGCGCTCCGCGCCGCCACCTGCACTCGGTCCGCACCGCGACCGGGACGCCGCCGGCCGACAGAGAGGGACCTGCGTGACCGCACCACCCCCGACGCTCCCCGCCCGGTACGACGAGGCGACGGCCGCCGAGTTCCTCGACGCGCTGGGCCGTGCCGACGAGTGGCGTGCCTGCGAGATCGCGGTGCGCCTGCTCGACGCGGGTGTCCCGGTGTCCGAGGTGCTGGTCGGTCTCGTGGGCGGCGCGGCGCGGCGGATCGGGCAGCTCTGGCAGGGCGGGCAGTGGAGCGTCGCCCAGGAGCACGCGGCCACCGCCGTCAACGAGCGCGTCGTCGCCGCGGTCGGGGCCCGGATCCCGGCGGGCCGCGCGCGGGGCTCGGTCGTCGTCGGCTGTCTCGACGGCGAGTGGCACGCGCTGCCCGCGCGCATCGTCGCGGAGGTGCTGCGCGCCGACGGCTGGGGCGTGACGTTCCTCGGCGCCAGCGTGCCCGCCGAGCACCTGGCCTCCTACCTGCACGAGTACGGGCCCGACGCGGTCGCGCTGAGCTGCGCGCTGCCCATCCACCTACCGGCGGCGCACCGCACGATCCAGGCCGCCCAGCGCACCGGGACACCGGTCATCGCGGGCGGGCCCGGGTTCGGCGTCGACGGCCGCTGGGCCCGGCGGCTGGGCGTCGACGCCTGGGCGCCCGGCCCGGTCGAGGCCCTGGAGATCCTCGAGCGGGAACCGTGGCGGGGCCGTGCGGCGGCCGAGCAGGCGGCCTCGACCGGCGCGGACGCGGAGTACCCGGCGCTGCGCGAGCGCCGCGGTGAGCTCGTCGGCGCGGCGGTCACGGCGTTGCACGGGTTCTCCCCGCTCGCGGGCGGGGCACTGGCCAACCCGCTGGAGACCGATCCGTTCGAGGACGTCGGGCAGGTCGTCGACTTCCTCGCCGCGGCGGTCTACCTCGACGACGCCGAGCTGTTCGCGGACTACCTGCGCTGGCTCGCGGCCGCGCTCACGGCCCGCGGCATCACCACCGGCGGTCTGCGCACCGTGCTCGACGCGCTCGCCGCGGGACTGCACGACTTCCCGTTCGCCCTGCGGTGCCTGCGGGACGGCCGCGCGCTGCTGCGACGGGAGCCGACGATCGGAGGCGACGACCGGTGAGCGGCCATCCCGAGCCACTCCATCTCGACACGACGACCGGCGCCGACGGCACGCCGTGCGTGTCGGTGCGCGGCGAGCTCAGCCACACCACGGCCCCGGTGCTCGACGAGCAGCTGCGGGCCCTGGCCGGGCCGGGCACGGGGCCGGCCGACGTCGTCATCGACGTGTCCGCGGTGACGTTCTGCGACTCCTCGGGGCTGTCCGCCCTGCTCGCCGCGCACCGTCGCACCCGCCGCCGCGGCGGATCGGTCACGCTGCGCGGGCCGCGCGGCACGTTGCGCCGCATCCTGCGCCTCACCGGTGTCGACGTGCTGTTCGTCGTCGAGGACCCCGACGACGCCGCCCGCGACGGCGCCGCGCCGGCCGGCGAGGTCCCGCCGCACGCGCTCGACGCCGCCGCCGGGGGTCAGGCCTGAGCACGCTCGAACGGCCCGTCCCGACCTTCGCCGACGTCGAGGCGGCCGCCCGGGCGCTGGCGGGCGTCGCGCACCGCACGCCCGTGGTCACCTCGCGGACGCTCGACGCGATGGCCGGCGCATCGCTGTTCCTCAAGTGCGAGAACCTGCAGCGTGGCGGCGCGTTCAAGTTCCGCGGCGCCTACACGGCGCTGTCGCGGCTCCCGGAGCCGCAGCGCGCCGCGGGGGTGCTGGCCTTCTCGTCGGGCAACCACGCGCAGGCCGTCGCGCTCGCCGCCCGCGAGCTGGGGACGTCGGCGACGATCGTGATGCCGCTCGACGCGCCCGCCTCGAAGGTCGCCGCGACCCGCGGCTACGGCGCGGAGATCGTCACCTACGACCGCTACGCCGTCGACCGCGAGGAGCTGGCCGCCACCATCGCGGCCGAGCGCGGGCTGACGGTGATCCCGCCCTACGACCATCCGGACGTGCTCGCCGGTCAGGGCACCGCGACGCTCGAGCTCATCGAGGAGGCCGGGGAGCTCGACGCGCTGTTCGTCTGCCTCGGCGGCGGCGGGCTGCTCTCGGGGGCGATCCTCGCGGCCCGGGCCACGTCGCCCGGCGTGCGCATCCACGGCGTCGAGCCGGCGGCGGGCGACGACGGGCTGCGGTCGTGGCGGGCGGGGGAGATCGTGCACATCGACGTCCCTCGGACCATCGCGGACGGGGCGCAGACCCAGCACCTGGGCCGCTACCCGTTCGCGATCATCCGCGAGGGGGTCGACGAGATCCTCACCGTCGACGACGAGGCGCTCGTCGACTGCATGCGGCTGCTGGCGAGCAGGCTCAAGCTCGTCGTCGAACCGACGGGCTGCCTCGCGCTCGCCGGCGCGCTGTCCCGCAGGGAGAGCCTGGCGGGACAGCGCGTCGGTGTCATCGTGAGCGGCGGGAACGTCGACCTGGACCGCTTCGCCGCCCTGGTCGGCTGAGGCCGCGGGCGGCTCAGCCCGCCGACGGCGAACCCGCGCCCGGGGCCCGGGTTGCGGGCGCGCGCGCCGCGAGCGGCGACACGACGTCCTCGAGCGACTTGCGCTCGGCGTCGACACCCAGGAACCACGCGACCAGGCCACCGATCGCCATGATCACCGCGCCCATGAGGTAGCCGATGAACAGCAGGAAGGGCCGCGATCCGTCGCCGATCAGCGCCCCGTAGATCAGCGGTGCGACGGCGCCGAAGCACTGCGCGACGGCGAAGAACACCGCGATCGCCTTCGCCCGGACCTCCAGCGGGAAGATCTCGCTCACCGTGAGGTACGCCGCGCTCGCGCCGGCCGAGGCGAAGAAGAAGATGACCGTCCACGCGATCGTCTGCGTCAGCGCGTCCAGCATCCCCGCGTTGAAGAACACCGCCGTGATCGCCAGCAGGACGCCGGAGAGCAGGTAGGTGCCGCCGATCATCTTGCGGCGCCCGATCGTGTCGAACAGCGGGCCGAGCACGAGCGGGCCGACGAAGTTGCCGACGGCGAACGCGATGAAGTACAGCGGCACGTTTCCGGACGGCACGTGGAAGAAGGTCGTGAGCACGAGGGAGTAGGTGAAGAAGATCGCGTTGTACAGGAACGACTGCGTGATCATCAGCGTCGCGCCGAGCGTGGCGCGCCCCGGCATCTCGCGGAACAGCAGCCGCAGCAGCCGCAGGTAGCCGATCTCCGAGGCGGGGACGAGCGCGATGGCCTTCGACTCGTCGACGGCGGGCAGGTCGCGCCCGGTCTTGCGGACCTCCTCCTCGATGTAGGTGATCGACTTCTCGGCCGCGTCCCGGCGGCCGTTCATGATCTGCCAGCGCGGGCTCTCCGGGAGGTTGCGCCGCACGACGATGATGATCAGGCCGAGCACCGGGCCGAGCAGGAACCCGAGGCGCCAGCCCAGCGACGGGTGCACGGCGTTGAGCAGGATGAACGTGCCGAGCGTGCCGAGGATCGCGCCGAACCAGTAGGTCCCGTTGACGGCGATGTCGACGCGCCCGCGGTAGCGGGCCGGGATCAGCTCGTCGATCGCGGAGTTGATGGCCGCGTACTCGCCGCCGATGCCCATGCCGGCGATGAACCGGGTGAAGTAGAGGAAGACGATCCACCCCACGCCGTTGCCGAGCGTCAACGCCGTGAGGCCGCTGCCGATGAGGTACACGGCAAGCGTGATGATGAAGAGGTTGCGGCGGCCGAGGCGGTCGGAGAGATGTCCGAAGAACAACGCCCCGACGACCTCGCCGACGAGGTAGACCGTGGCGACCGCGCCGACCGCGGCCGCCGACATGCTCAGCCCCTCGGGCTTCTGCAGGATGCTGGCCACCGAGCCCGCGACGGTGATCTCGAGCCCGTCGAGCACCCACGCAACGCCGAGGGCGACCACCAGGCGGGTGTGGAACGGCGACCACGGCAACCTGTCGATCCGCGCGGGGATCAGGCTGCGGATCGGGTGTTCTCGTCTGACTTCTGCTTCCGGGCTCGCCACATCGGCCTCCTCATCCGGTGAGTCGACGTGCGGTACCCAAGCGCTGTGTCCCGTCACACGGCTCCCCGGGAACCAAACCCGAATGGCAGATCGGATTCGCGGAATTCGGTTTGCTTTTTCGGTTATGTCCGGTTCGAACCGGCCCCTGTGGGAGGTGGCGCCGCACGGGAGCGGTGGCGTGCCGGGCTAGCGTCGGAGGGGAACACCCACCTCCGAGGGAGAAGACCACAGCATGAAGATCGGCCTCCACGTCGCTGACTTCACCTGGCCGGGCGGCCCCCAGAACCTGGCCGCCGACCTCACCCGCGTCGTCACCACCGCCGAGGACGTCGGCTTCACCAAGGTCAGCGTCATGGACCACGTCTGGCAGATCCGCGGCGTCGGACCCGTCGAGAACGACATGCTCGAGGCGTACACGACGCTGGGCTACCTCGCGGCCCGCACGTCGCGCGTCGAGCTGCTCGCCTGGGTCACCGCGGTCAGCTACCGCGCGCCCGGCCTGCTCGCCAAGCAGATCTCCACCCTCGACGTGCTGTCGGGGGGCCGGGCCTGGCTGGGCATCGGCGCCGCCTGGAACGACGAGGAGGCCCGCGGGCTCGGCCTGCACTTCCCGCCGACCGCCGAGCGCTTCGAGCGGCTGGAGGAGACGCTGCAGATCTGTCTGCAGATGTGGAGCGACGACGACGGCCCCTACAACGGCACCCACTACACGCTGGAGCGCACCCTCGACTCGCCGCACCCGCTGCGGCGCCCGCACCCGCCGATCCTGATCGGCGGCGGCGGGGAGAAGAAGACGCTGCGGCTGGTCGCGCAGTACGCCCAGGCGTGCAACCTGTTCGGCGGCCCCGAGGTCGCGCGCAAGCTCGACGTCCTGCGCGAGCACTGC
The DNA here is from genome assembly GCF_036984265.1 of Pseudonocardia sp. D17. Classification (NCBI taxonomy): domain Bacteria; kingdom Bacillati; phylum Actinomycetota; class Actinomycetes; order Pseudonocardiales; family Pseudonocardiaceae; genus Pseudonocardia; species Pseudonocardia sp. D17. Next base: position 300,728 of record NZ_BPRG01000050.1, read on the forward strand.
GAGGCCGTCGGCCGCGACTACGACGAGATCGAGAAGACGGTCATGTTCCCGCTCGACCCTGGCGCGGACGGCGAGAACGTCGACCCGATGCTCGAGCAGCTCGCCGGGCTGGCGACCCTCGGTGTCACGCACGTCCACGGCTGGGTCCCGGGTGTCTCGGCGATCACGCCGCTGGAGATCCTCGGCGAGAAGGTGATCCCGGAGGCCGACAAGCTCTGACGCGCCGGGCCCGGCCCGGGTCGCGGTCCGGGTCAGGCCAGGCCGAGCAGGATCGCGGTCAGCTCCTCCGGCCGGTTCTCCGGGACCATGTGGCCGGTGTCGATCTCGTGGTAGCGCCACGCGGGCGAGGCCTTCGCCCGCGCGGCGGCCGCCTCGAACGCCACGCTCGGCTCGGCCGTCGCGCGGATGTAGGTCAGCCCGAACCCGCACTCCTCCAGCGGCGCGCCGAGCCGGACGGGCTCGGTGAAGGTCCGCGCGGGCTGCGGGGTGCGCCGCGGCTGGGAGAACGCCGCGATCTCCGGCGACTCGTAGGCGCGCTCGTTCGGCGGGATCAGCCACGGCGCCCCGAGGCCCTGCGGAACCTCGCGGGCCGGGGAGAGCGAGGTGACGCTCTGCCCGTCGGCCGGGACGAACGCGTCGAGGTAGACCAGCTCGCGGACCCGGTCCCCGATGGCGTCGAGCGCGCCCGTCACCACCATGCCGCCGTAGGAGAAGCCGAGCAGCACCATGTCGTCGAGGTCCTCGTAGCGGACCGTGTTGACGACGTCGAGCACGTGCGTGGTGAGCGACACCAGCGGACCGGTGAGGTGGGACCGCTCCCCGATACCGGTGAGGCTGGGGGTGAACACCTCGTGGCCCTGCGCGGCCAGCAACCGGCGGACGTGCCGGAAGCCGTAGGAGCCGCCCCAGGCGCCGTGCACGAGAACGTAGGTCGTCATGGTTCCAGTCCATCACGGACCCGCCCGTCACGGACCCGCCCGACACGGGATCAGGGCAACGTGCCCGTCCGCCAGAACTCGTCGAGCCGCCGCAGGTACGGGGCGACGTCGATCCCGGCCCCCGCGAGCCACTCGTCGGAGTAGTAGGTGTCGGCGTAGCGGTCGCCCGCGTCGCACAGCAGCGCGACGACGCTGCCGCCCCGCCCGGCCGCGACCATCTCCGAGACGATCCGGTACGCCGCCCACAGGCCCGTCCCGGTCGAGCCCCCGGCGCGGCGCCCGGACACCGTCGCGAGGTGCCGGACGGCGGCGACGGCCGCCGCGTCGGGCACCCGGATCATCCGGTCGATCGCCGCGCCGACGAAGCTCGGCTCGACCCGCTGCCGGCCGATGCCCTCGATGCGGGAGCTGACCGGCGTCGTCACGGCGGTGTCGCCGTCGCGCCAGCCCGGCATGAACGCCGAGTTCTCCGGGTCGGCGACGCAGACGGCCGTGCGCCGTCCGGTGTAGACGCAGTAGCGGGCGATCGTCGCCGAGGTGCCACCCGTGCCCGCCGTCGCGACGACCCACGCCGGCTCCGGGTGGCGCTCCTGCGCCATCTGCGCGAACAGCGACTCCGCGATGTTGTTGTTGCCCCGCCAGTCGGTGGCACGCTCGGCGTAGGTGAACTGGTCCATGTAGTGCCCACCGGTCTCGCGGGCCAGCCGCGCCGCCGTCGCGTAGACCTCCGACGGGTGGTCGACGAGATGGCACCGCCCGCCGTGCAGCTCGATGAGCTCGATCTTCTGCCGGCTCGTCGTCCGCGCGACGACCGCCACGAACGGCACGCCGACGAGCCGCGCGAAGTACGCCTCGGAGACCGCCGTGGACCCGCTGGAGGCCTCGACGACGGGTCGCCCGCGCCGGATCCAGCCGTTGCAGAGCGCGTGCAGGAACAAGGAGCGGGCGAGCCGGTGCTTCAGGGAGCCCGTCGGGTGCGTGGACTCGTCCTTGAGGTAGAGGTCGACGTCCCACTCCGGCGGCAGCGGGACCGTCAGCAGGTGGGTGTCCGACGAGCGGTTCGTCTCGGCCTTGATGCGCGCGACCGCCTGCACGACCCACGCCCGGTGGCCGGGGTCGTAACGGTCGACGTCCTCGTCGAGCGGGACGTCGGGACAGGAGTCGCTGGTCATGGTCCTCCTCGCCGTGACGGACGTGGCCGGGCCACGTCCGGTCGCCGGCGCGCGGACGTGGAGCTCCGCCGCCCGCGATCACCCTAGCGGCGCCTGTGCGCGGAATGGTCGCTCCAGCAGGTCGCCCCAGCAGGTCGCTCCAGCGACTACTGCCACGCGCGACCTCCGGCCGTGGCCGTCGGACGCGGTGGCTACCCTCCGTTCGGCGCTGCAGGACGCGGCGCTGCAGGACCGAACAGCCGGCGAGGGACATGACAGGTGCGTACGGGGGCGTGGTCTCGCCCGCCGCCGACGCGTCCGCACGCGACCGGTGGCGGGCGCTGGCGCTGACCGACCCGGTGTCGCGGCTGGTCCGCAACGCCGCCCACGCCGGCATCGACGACGACGAGTACGACCTGCGGCTGCTCGCGCTCGCGGCGGTGGACATCGTCGTCGGATCGATGGGGTTCGCCCGCGAGGCCACCCTCGACGACGTGGTCGACGAGCTCGCCGGCCTCGCCGCCCGGATGGCGCCGCACCGGCCCGACCAGGCCCGTGACGTCGCCCAGACGGTCGTGCGCGGGCTGCTCAACGACGCCCACGAGCAACGGCGCTTCACCTACCGCTTCGCCGATCTCGGCGCGCCCGGCGAGCCCGCGCGCTGGGAGGCCTACAGCTTCCGGCTGCTGTCGCTGCGCGAGGCCGAGTACGGGCCGGTCCTCGTCGCGAGCGACCAGGCGGTGACGTTGTTCCTGCACGGGCTCGACGTCGACCTCGAGGACGCCGACCGCGCGCTCGCCCACGTCCTGCAGCGCCAGCTCGACGACCGCCGGTTCGACGCGGCCGCGCGCACCGCCGCCCAGGCGGAACGGACGAGCGTCGGGATGTCGGCGATGCTCGCCGAGCTGCTCGACGCGACGCGGCGCGACGTCGGCTCGCACGACTGGGAGCGCGAGGTCCCCGAGCGGCTGCTGCGCGCCCGCCGGCACGTCGAGTCCCGCATCGCCGAGGACGACCGGCTGCTTGAGCACGTCCAGGGCGGGCTCGACGCCGAGACCTCGCCGGAGGTGCGGGCGGTGTCGGGCCGGATCGTCGACCTGCTCGGCCGGGCCCGGCAGGTGCACCTGGACCTGGAGCGGCGGCTGGTCGGCGCGCGCGAGGTGTTCCTGTCGGCGCAGGTGCGTCAGCGGCTGGCGCGGCGGCGCCGGCTGCGGATGCTCGCGCTGCGCGAGGAGCTGCTGCTGCCGGTGCTGGAGCTGCCGCGGGCGGAAGCCGCCCTCGTCGCCTCCGCGTTCGCCGACCGCGCGCTCGGGGTGAGCGTGCCGCGGCTGGTCCGGTTCGACGACCTGGTCGATGCGCTGTGGGCGCCGCCGCGGGCGCGCGAGGCGGCCGAGCCGGAGATCGAGCTCGTGCCCGACGTCGACGTCTCCGACGACGTGCAGCGCTACCCCGAGCAGGTCGTGGCGGCCGCCCGCGAGGTGCTGGGAGCCGCCGCGGACGGCGAGGTCCGCCTCTCGGAGCTGCTCGCCGCGGTCCCCGACGGCCCCGACGCCGCCGAGGTCACCGAGCTCGTCCTGCTGTCGGCGCTGTGGGCGTTCGCCCCCGACGTCGCGGCCGAGGCCGAGGGCGAGGTCGCCGCCGAGGTCGACGTGCTCGCGGGCGGGATCGAGGCCGAGCGCGCCGACGAGCTCCTCGACGTCCCGGGTGTCGGCGGGCCCGACCTGGTCGTGCGCCTGCGCGGCGGCGCGACCGGGGCGACGGAGATGCCCGCGGAGCCTGCCGACGTCCTGTTCGTCGACGTCCACGGTGACGCCTACCGCGACGCCTACAGCAGGGAGACCGTGTCGTGACCAGCGTCGCCGCCGATCTCACCGAGGTCCGCGCCGCTGCCGAGCTGCTCGGGTTCGCGCTCGCGCGGCGCGCCCGACCCGTCGAGGGCGGGCAGTACCGGGCGCTGCTCGACCGCTACCGCAGCGAGCTGCGCTTCCGCGACGTCGTCGACACGATGGCCGAGGGGCTGGGGCTGGAGGTGCTCGGCACACCGCGGTCCGGACTCGTGCTCGCCCCGGACCCGGCGGGCCCGTTCGCCACCCGCCTCGGCGACCTGCGGTCCACGATGGACGCCGACGACCGGCTCGTGTTCGGGCTCGTCCTGATCGGCATCGCGGCCTACGCCTACCCGACCGACGCCGACTTCGACGACCCCGAGACCAAGCTCGTCGAGGTCGCGACGATCGACGGCTTCATCCGCGCCGCACTCGGAACGCTCGGCTCCCTCGCCGGGGTCGAGGGCAGCGCCGAGGAACGCGCCCGGGCCGCCGCGCAGGTGTACGCCGACCTCCCGCAGCTGATCACGACCCAGACCGGCCGCCGGGCCCGCGGCTGCACGCTCAAGGCCGTCGAGGACGTGTGCGGCTGGCTCGTCGAGCAGGGCGCGGCGCGCGAGGCCGCGTCGCTGGGGCCCGACACGTTCCACCTCACCGACCGGTTCCGGCTGCTGGTCGCCGACAGCGCGGGCGGCGGCGCCCTCGACGCGCTGCGCGACCTGCGGCGCGAGGACGTGCCGTGAGCCCGGCCGTGCCCGTGATGTGGACGATGCGCCGCGTCCGCCTGCACCGGATCGGGCCGCGCGCCGCGCGGTTCGTCGACGTGACCCTCGATCTCACCGACGCCGACGGCCGCGCCCTGCACTCGATCCTGTGGCTGCGCAACGGCGGCGGGAAGTCCACGGTCCTCTCGCTCATCTGCGCGCTGGTCCGCCCGCACCGCCGGGACTTCCTCGCGACGTCCTCGACCGGCAAGCACCTCGAGGACTACGTGCTGGGCTCGGACACCGCGCACGTCGTCGTCGAGTGGTCGGGGCCGGGCGGGCAGACGCTCGTCACCGGCGCGGTCTACGAGTGGGCCGACCGCGTGCAGCCCGCCGACCCCAACCGCGACCACGACCGCCTCGGCGCCCGCTGGTACGTGTTCCGAGCCCAGCCGGGTACGCGGTCGGGCGCGTCGCTGGACACGCTCCCGTTCGGCCCCGACGACGCCCCGACGCCGTTGCGCGACTTCGTCGCCGCGGTCAAGCGCTGGGACGCGATCCCGAACTGCGGCGTCGCCGTGACCGACTCGCAGGACCGCTGGAGCAGGCTGCTCGACGAGCACGGCCTCGATCCCGCCATCTTCACCGCGATCCTGCAGATGAACGCCACCGAGGGCGGCATCGAGGGGCAGTTCCAGTTCCGCGGGCCCGACCAGTTCGTGCGGTACCTGCTGGAGCTGATCGTCGATCCCGAGGTGCCGGGCCAGGTCTCGGACATCCTGGAGAAGGTCCGCGAGGGCCTGGCCGCGCGCCCGGAGATCCTCGCCGACCTGGCCTTCGCCGACGAGGCGGGTCCGCTGCTCGGTGAGCTGTCCGCGGCCCGCACGACGCACGCCGGGGCCACGGCCGCGGTCGCGGCCGCCGAGGCCGGCGCCACGAACCTGGCCACCGCGCTCGCCGCCGCCGCCGCGCGGGCCGAGGCCGCGGCCGCGGAGCACGCCGAGCGGGTCGCGGAGCTGACCGCGACGGGCGCCGCGCACGAGACCGCCGCCCAGGAGGCTCGGGTGCGGGAGGTCGCGGCGCGCCGGGCGGCCGCCGCGCATCGCG
>NZ_BPRG01000051.1:0-26934 GCF_036984265.1 Pseudonocardia sp. D17
CCTGCACACCACCACAAGCACAACGACCGGTCCCCAACCGGTCGCCGCTTGACATAGGAGCAACTCATGGGTGAAGGTCCCGACCGGCCGCGTGCCGGCATCGTCGTGACGGGCAGCGAGCTGCTGACGGGCGCGATCAGCGACGCCAACGGTCCGTGGCTCGCGCGCAGGCTCGCCGACCTGGGCTTCGAGGTCGCGCACGTCGTGTCGGCGGGCGACCGCCCCGAGGACCTGGTCCGGGCGCTCGACTTCCTCGCCGGCGCGGGCGTGGCGCTGATCGTCACCAGCGGCGGGCTCGGCCCGACGGCCGACGACCTGACGGCCGAGGTCGTGGCCGGGTTCGCGGGCCTGGACATGGTCGTCGACGAGGACGTGCGTGCGCAGATCGACGTCATCCTCGCCGACTGGGGCGCCCGCACCGGGTTCGCCGGCCCCGCCCTCGACGAGGCCACCCGCAAGCAGGCGACGATCCCGCAGGGCTCGACGCCGCTGCCGCCGGTGGGGACCGCGCCGGGGCTGGTCGTCGACCGGCCGGGTGGGCCACTGGCCGTCGTGCTGCCGGGGCCGCCGCGCGAGCTGCAGGGCATGTGGCCCAGCGCGCTGGAGGCGCCGGCGTTCGCGGCCCTGCTGGCGACCGTGCCACCGGCCCACCCTCGCCTGCTGCGCTTCTTCGGGCTGCCGGAGTCGGAGATCGCGGCGACGCTGCGCGAGATCGAGGCGTCGACCGACGTGTCGGGCGTCGAGATCGGGACGTGCCTGCGGCACTCGGAGCTGGAGGTCGACCTGCGACCGCGGCCCGGGGCGGAGGCGGTCGCCGAGGAGGTGGCCCGGGAGATCGTCGCGCGGCACGCCGGCCGCCTGGTCTCCGACGTCGGCGCCACGGTCGACGAGCTGCTCGCGCAGGCCCTGCTGGAGCGCGGGCTGACCGTCGCGACGGGGGAGTCCTGCACGGGTGGCCTGCTCGCGGGCAGGCTCGTCGACCGGGCCGGGTCGTCGGCCTACGTGGCCGGTGGCGTCGTCGCGTACTCGAACGAGGCGAAGACGGCGCTGCTCGACGTGCCCGCCGACATGATCGAGACGCACGGGGCGGTGTCGCCCGAGGTCGCCAGGGCGCTTGCCGACGGTGCCCGCCGGCGGTTCGGCGCCGATGTCGGGGTGGGGATCACCGGTGTCGCGGGCCCCGGCGGCGGCACCGAGGCCAAGCCGGTCGGCTATGTCTGCTTCTGCGTGACGACGGCCGACGGCGTCGTCATCGCCCGCGATCCACGTCTGCGGGGGTCGCGGGCCGACATCCGGGAGCGGTCGGTCGACACGGCGATGCACCTGCTGCTGCGCGCGGTGGCCCCGCGCGGCGGCACCGCCTGACCAGGGCCTGACACGGCCGGACCCGGTCCACCCCGAAGGTGGACCGGGTCCGGTGGACGGGCGGCGGCCCCCGCCGACGCGCCGTGGTGGGGTGGGATCAGTGCGCCTGCTGCACCCCGGAGTTGGTCTCGCTCGCGGTCTGGGCGTTCTGGGCCTGCGTGCCGAACAGGTTGAGGATGTTGCCGACGTTGAGCGCCGGCGCGACGCCCGCGGTGACGCCGATGAGGCTCGGGCCCTGGGCCGCGACCTGGTCGGCGTCGCCGCCGCGGTGGTGGCGGCCGCTCTCGTGGCGCCCGCGCTCGTCGCCACCGGACTGCTGGACGCCGGAGTTGGTGTTGCTCGCGGTCTGAGCGTTCTGGACCTGCGTGCCACCGATGTTGCCGATGTTGCCGACGTTGAGGGCCGGGGCGACGCCCGCGGTGATGCCGATGAGGCTCGGGCCCTGGGCCGCGACCTGGTCGCCGCCGCCGCGGTGGTGCCGACCGCTCTCGTGCCGCCCGCGCTCGTCGCCACCGGCCTGCTGGATGCCGCCGTTGGTGTTGCTGCCGGCCTGGGCGTTCTGCAGCTGCGTGCCGCCGACGTTGCCGATGTTGCCGACGTTCGCGGCCGGGTCGACGCCGAGCACGGCCCCGACGAGGTCCCCCGCCTGGAACGCGTGCTGGCCGCCGGTGCCGCAGCCGGCCTGCTGGATGCCGCCGTTGGTGTTGCTGCCGGCCTGGGCGTTCTGCGCCTGGGCCCCGAACAGGTTGAGGATGTTGCCGACGTTGGCCGCCGGGTTCACGCCCGCGACGACGTCGACGAGGCTGCCGCCCTGGACCGCGGTCTGGTCGCCGCAGTCGCCGCCGTTGCCGCCGTGGTGGTGGCCGTGACCGCCCGGGCCCCCGTAGTTGTCGTCGTCACCCGCGAACGCGACACCCGGGACCGCGACGACGATCGGCAGGGCCAGGGCTGCCCCGGCGACGGCGCGGCGGGCGGTGGTGCTGAGCTGCATCGGACGTTCTCCTCGTGTGCGTCACCGGGCCGGCCCGGCATCCGACCGTCGTCCACTGTGGACGAACGGGGGAGTCCGGTGTCGGGTCGGGTTCCTCCGGCGGGGGGTTACGGACGGTGGCGAGTCGACCACCGTGTCGATCACTCCAACGAGACCCACACGATGGGGTTACGAACGATTCTGGGATGTGGTCCAGGTCACTGATTTTCCGAGAAAATCGGACATAGCTGTCCAATATTGCCACGCAGCGTGACTCTCGATCGTGTGCTCACTTACTCACGGTCACGTCGCTCTCCGCCAGGGCGCGAGAGATCGCCCGGGCGGTCGCGCGCACGACGGGGACGTACGAGTGCGGGTTGGTGCCCTCCGCCGGGACGACGACCGACAGCGCGGCGGCGACCGTCCCGTCCGGACCGGACACGGGCGCGGCGACCGACAGCGAGATCAGCTCGATCTGCCGGTCGCTGATGGCGACGCCGGTGGTACGGACGTCGGCGAGCATGCGGCGCAGCTCCTCGGGGTCGCAGACGGTCTTCTCCGTGTAGCGGCGCAGCGGCCCGGCCAGCACCCGTTCACGCAGCTCCGGGTCGGCGTGCGCGAGCAGGACCAGCCCGACGCCGGTGGCGTGCAAGGGCAGCCGCAGCCCGACACGGGTGAGGACGTGCACCGAGGCACGGCCCGCCAGGCGTTCGAGGTAGACGACCTCGGTGCCGTCGAGCACTGCGAGCTGGACGTTCTGCCGCGTCACCTCGTAGAGGTCCTCCAGGAACGGCATGGCGGTCTCGCGTAGGCCCAGCGAGCGCGGCGCCAGGGCGCCGACCTCCCAGAGCCGCAGTCCCACGTGGTAGCGACCGTCGTCCCCGCGTTCGAGCGCGCCCCACGCGGTCAGCTCGCCGACGAGCCGGTGCGCGGTGCTCAGCGGGAGCCCCGCCCGCGTCGCGAGCTCGGTGAGCGTGAGCCGCGGGCGGTCGGCGGAGAACGCGGCGAGGAGGTCGAGCACCCGCGCGGTCACCGTCGACATGTCGGACATCCTTCCGGTGGGCGGAAGTCGGGTCGAGTCCGGGGCGCCGACCGGCGACGCTGCCCCTCATGCGCACCCAGGTCGCGATCGTCGGCGCCGGGCCTGCGGGATTGCTGCTCTCGCACCTGTTGGCCCGGCGCGGCGTCGACTCGGTCGTCGTCGAGGCGCGCAGCCGCTCCTACGTCGAGCACCGGGTCCGGGCAGGTGTCCTCGAGCACCCGACCGTCGAGCTGCTGCGCGCCGAGGGCGTGGGCGCCCGCATGGACGCCCACGGCATGCCGCACGAGGGCATCTCGCTGCTGTTCGACGACACCTTGCACCACATCGACTTCGCCGACCTCGTCGGGCGCGGCATCGTCGTCTACGGGCAGCAGGAGGTCGTCAAGGACCTCATCGCCGCGCGGCTGCGCGACGGCGGGACGATCGAGTTCGAGGCCGCGGACGTCGCCCTGCACGGGCTGACGACGGACCGTCCCTCGGTCTCCTTCACCGACGTCGCCGGGATCACCCGCGAGATCGAGTGCGACGTCGTCGCCGGTTGCGACGGCTTCCACGGCCCGAGCCGGCAGGCGTTCGCGCCCACCGTCGTCGAGCGGGCCTACCCGTTCGGCTGGCTCGGTGTCCTCGCCGAGGCCGCGCCCACGCACGAGGAGCTCGTCTACGCCGCCGCCGACCGCGGGTTCGCGCTCTACTCGATGCGCAGCCCGCAGGTGACGCGGCTCTACCTGCAGGTCCCGGCCGACGAGGACGTCGCGGCGTGGTCGGACGCACGGATCTGGGACGAGCTGGGTACCCGGCTCGGCGGGATGGCGCTCAACGAGGGGCCGTTCCTGGAGAAGCCGTCGATCACCGGGATGCGCAGCATGGTGGCCGAGCCGATGCGGCACGGCAGGCTCTTCCTCGCGGGCGACGCCGCGCACATCGTCCCGCCGACCGGCGCCAAGGGCATGAACCTGGCCGTCGCCGACGTGGCGGTCCTCGCCGACGCCCTCGAGCACTTCTTCCACCGCGGTTCCGACCGCGGCCTCGACGAGTACTCGGCCACCTGCCTACGCCGGGTGTGGCGCGCGGAGCACTTCTCGTCGTACATGACCGAGATGCTGCACCGCTTCGACCCCGGCACCGAACGCGGCGACGCGTTCGGCCGCGCCCTGCAGCTGTCGCAGCTGCGCTACACCGTCTCGTCGCGCGCCGCGGCGACGAGCCTGGCGGAGAACTACACCGGACTGCCGCACGGAGGTATCGCGTGACCCGAGCCCGCCCCGCACCGTTCACCCCGCCGCCCGACGGCACCCACCCGCCGCTTGACTACGCCGCGTACCGCAGCACCGGGCTGCGCGCGCCGTCGCAGCCGCCGATCGTGCTGCCGCACCGGCTCACCGAGGTCACCGGGCCGCTGCTGGGGGCCGAGCGGATCGGGCCGTCGGACCACGACCTGACGGCCCAGCACGCGGGCGAACCCATCGGCCAGCGGATCATCGTCTCCGGCCGGGTCCTCGACTCCGACGGCCGCCCGGTGCCCGACACCCTCGTCGAGGCGTGGCAGGCCAACGCGGCGGGCCGCTACGCCCACGCCCGGGACAACTGGCCCGCGCCGCTGGACCCCAACTTCACCGGCGGCGGCCGGGTCGTGACGGACTCGTCGGGCAACTACTCGTTCACGACGATCCGACCCGGCGCCTACCCGTGGGGCAACCACCACAACGCCTGGCGTCCCGCGCACATCCACTTCTCGCTGTTCGGGACGGCCTTCACGCAGCGCCTCGTCACGCAGATGTACTTCCCGGACGACCCGCTCTTCGACCAGGACCCGATCTTCAACTCGGTGCCCGACCCGAAGGCGCGCGAGCGGATGATCTCGCGTTTCGACCTCGACGCGACCCGTGCCGAGTGGGCGCTGGCCTTCCGGTGGGACATCGTCCTGCGCGGCCGCGAGCAGACCCCGTTCGAGGAGCCGCACGATGACTGAGCAGTCCGTGTCCGGGCAGCCCGTGTCCGAGCAGTCCGTGTCCGGGCGCCGTCCGCTCGGCCTGACCCCGTCGCAGACCGTCGGGCCGTTCCTGAGCCTGGGCCTGCCCTGGCCCGACGGCGGCGACGTCGTGGCCGAGGGGACCGACGGTGCGATCCGGATCGGGGGCGTCGTGCGCGACGGGGCGGGCGAGGTCGTGCCGGACGCGCTCGTCGAGACCTGGCAGGCCGACCCCGAGGGCAACTTCGACCACCCGGACTCGGCGGAGCGCAGCACCTTCCGCGGGTTCGGCCGCTGCCCGACCGACGGCGACGGGCACTGGGAGATCCGGACCCTCAAGCCCGGCGCGGTCGACGGGCAGGCCCCGCACGTCGACGTCAGCGTGTTCGCGCGCGGCCTGCTCGACCGCGTCGTCACCCGGATCTACTTCCCGGACGAGGAGGCCGCGAACGCGGCCGACCCGGTGCTGGCCACCGTCCCGGCCGACCGGCGTGCGACCCTCGTCGCAACGGCGACGGCGCCGGCAGAGCTGCGTTTCGACATCACGTTGCGCGGCAACGACGAGACCGTGTTCTTCCAGGTCTGAGCGGCGCTTCTCACAGGCGATCCACAGCTCGTCGCGAGCGCAGATCCATCCCGAGCGGGAACACTGGGATCAAGGACGGAGCCCGGTGTGACGGTGGTGGGGGGCGCGGCATGGCGAACGGTGCGGTCGAGCAGGGCAGGCGCGGGCTGCGCCTGCACCCGCCGACGCCGTCGCCGGCCGCGCTGCGGCGCCTCGACGGGCTGCGTGAGCGGCACCCGGAGCTGCGCCGGCTGGTGCGCTTCGCCGTCGTCGGTGCCACCGGGACCGGGCTCAACGCCCTGTTCTACCTCGCAATGCGGACCTGGCTGCCGCCGGTGCCCGCCAACATCGTCGCGCTGCTGGTGAGCACCGCGCTCACCACCGAGATGAACCGGCGGTTCACCTTCGACGGGGTGGTCGCGCCACGGTGGCGGGCGTCGGTGCAGGACGTGTGCACCGTCGTCTTCTACGCGTTCTACAGCTCCGGCGTGCTGCTCCTGCTCGACTGGATCGATCCCGCCGCGGCCGCGTGGGAGGAGGCGGCCGCGGTGGCCGCCGCGAGCGTGCTCGGCGGGCTGCTGCGCTTCCTCGCGATGCGCTACTGGGTCTTCGTGCCGTTGCGCCGGTGAGTGCCGTCGTGCCGGTGGGTGGAGTCGTGCCGGTGCGTGGAGTCGTGCGCCCGGACGACGTGCCACGGCTCGGGGACGCCCGCAGGCAGGCCCCGCGCGCGCCGGTCGAGCAGGCCCGCCAGCAGGACCGCGAAGAGCGTCCGCAGCGTCTCGTCGAGCGGCAGGGCCAGCACCGCGAGCGACGGGTCGGCCTCGTACGCCGCACGCATGGCCTGCGACGGGCAGCTGTGCGACCAGACGGCGCCCGCCGCCATCAGCGCGGCCGCGGCGAACGCGACCGCGTCCTCGCCCAGCTCGGGTAGCACGCCCGCCACGACGTCGGCCAGCGTGCCGAGGTCACCGAGCGACGTGCGCTTGAACCGGGCCGCGACGTCGGGGGAGACGTTGTGCTCCAGCACCGACGCCTGGGCCGCGAGGAGGTCGCACAGGACCGGTCGTCCCCGCAGCGACGCGCCGAGCGCCGTCGCGAGCTGCTCGGCGCGCTCGGCGGGGCCGGTCGAGTCGACGGCGGCGGGCAGGTCCGAGCGCAGCGCGTCGAGCCACTCCTGCAGGGCGGCGTGCAGCAGCTCGAGCAGGACGGCCTCGCGGGAGTCGAAGTAGCGCAACACGTTCGACTTCGCGAGCCCGACGCGGCGGGCCAGCTCGTTGAGCGTCACGTCCGCGACCGGCATCTCGGCGAGCATCACCGAGGCGGTGTCGAGGATCGACCGCCTGCGCTCCGCGCGCTGCTCCGGGCTGCGGGCCCGCTGGAACGTCATGCGTCACAGATTACAGACCGACGGTGCCTTGTTTTCGGACCGGCGGTCCGTTAACGTCGGACGGACTAAGAGACCGACGGTCTGAAAAGAGGTCGCCCATGTACGCCGTCCCCGACCAGCGCGGCAGGCGCATCGTCGTCACCGGGGCCAACAGCGGGACCGGCCGCGAGGCCACCGCCCGGCTCGCGGCCGCGGGCGCCCGCGTCGTCATGGCCGTGCGCAACACCGACAAGGGCGAGGCCGCGCGCGCCGACATCCTGCGCGGACGCCCCGGCGCCGAGGTCGAGGTCCGCAGGCTCGACCTCGCCGACCTGGCCTCGGTCGCGGAGTTCGCCCAGGGGCTCGTCGAGGACGGCGAGCCGCTGCACGTCCTGGTCAACAACGCCGGGGTGATGGCCCCGCCGCGGCGGTTCACCACCGCCGACGGGTTCGAGCTGCAGTTCGGCAGCAACTTCCTCGGCCCCTTCGCTCTGACGGTGCGGCTGCTCCCGCTGCTGCTGCGGGCCGACGCGCCCCGCGTCGCGACGATGAGCAGCAGCGCCGCCTGGCTCGGCCGCATCCGGTTCGACGACCTGCAGTGGACCCGGCGCAGGTGGAGCCCGATGCGGTCCTACGCGCAGTCCAAGCTCGCCGACATGCTCATGGCCCAGCAGCTCGCCGACATCGCCCGCCGCCGCGGCTGGGACCTGCGCAGCACCTGCGCGCACCCGGGCTTCACCCGCACGAACCTGCAGACGGCCGGTCCGACGCTCGGGGGCGGCCGCACCTCGCCGATGGCCGGCGTGCCGCCGTTCGTGCCGTCGCAGGACGTCGTCGTCGGGGCCGAGCCGCTGCTGTACGCGATCGCCGATCCGGGTGCGCGAAACGGCGGCTACTGGGGTCCCGACGGTGCCTTCGGACTCGTCGGGGAGACCGCCCCGGCCCGGCTGCCGCGGCACGGGCGCGACCTCGCCGTCGCGTCCCGGCTGTGGGCCGAGGCCGAGCGGCTCACGGGCGTGACCCTGCCCGTCGCCGCGCCCTCGTGAGTGGCGTCGGCGGCCGTGGCCCGTGGCGCGCTCACAGCGGGTCGCAGCCCCACAGCTCGACGAGGGCGGCGCGACGGGCGGGCCGGTCCAGCCCGCGCAGGTCGGCGACACCCCGTTCGGTGACGACGACCTCGACGTCGTGCGAGGCCGTCGTGACGGGCCGGGACAGCCGGGAGACCAGCGTCGGACGGTCGCGATGGCGGCTGGCCAGCGCGATGACCGAGAGGCCGCCGACGCAGCGCGCACCGGCCGCGGCGAAGTCGGGATGCCCGCCGATCAGTCCGGTCGTGCGCGCGCCGATGCCCTCGACGTTGACCTGGCCGTCGACGTCGATCTCCAGCGCCGCGTTGAGCGCCACCAGCGGCGGGAGGGCGGCCGCCGACAGCCGCCCGACGTCGTGGGTGACCTCCACGGGGTGCAGCAGCCGACGGCCGTCGGCCCAGTCGTAGAGCCGCCGCGAGCCGATCAGGTAGGCGCACACCGGATCGTCGAGCAGCAGCCCCTTGGCGTCGAGGTCGACGACGGGTTCGGGCAGCAGGCCGGAGTCGATCCGGACGGGCGCGCGCAGCGCCGACACCATCGCCGCGGCCAGCCGGCCCGGTCCGACCTGGACGCGGGCGCCCTCGGGCACCAGTGCCGCGACGTGCTCGGCGATGGCGACGTCGTCGGGGGTGGGGTCGGGCGTCGAGACCTCGGCGGGACCGGCGGCCGGGTCGTCGGACTCCGCGACGACGGTGATCGCGGCGTCGGGCAGCGGGGGCCCGCTGTCGGCGTGCGGGGCCGTGTGCGAGACCAGCGCCGCGACGGGCACCCCCGCCTCGACCAGCCGCCGCGCCCAGCCCGCGTCACCGGCCATCCGGTAGCCGTCGGGGTCGCGCACCAGCGTCGCGACCAGCAGGTCGGGACGCAGCACGCCAGAGACGAGCGACGGCACCGCCGAGAGCCGGCTCGGCACGAACCGGACGACGCCGGAGTCGATCCACGGCCGCAGCGTCGGCCCGCCCGCGACGGTCACGGCGTCGGCGAAGGCGGCCGGGTCGAGCTCGGGCGCGGGCGCCGGCAGCCAGCCCAGCAGCAGCGACACGTCGCCGACCGCCGCGGCGGCCCGCGACAGCTCGGCGTGCAGCGGGCGCGGTGAGCTGCAGCCGTCGGCGAGCCCGACGCGCATGCCGGGACGGACGAGGTCGGTGAGGGTGACGGGCACGTCGCCGATTCGACCACAGCCGCGCGCTCGGACCGGCGTGGTCCGGATCACCGGCCTAGATTCGGGGCATGACCACCGATCAGGCGGAGCAGGGCGCGTTCGTCCGGGCACCGCTGGGCGTGCAGGAGAGAATCACCGCGGACGGTTCGTCGCCGTGGCCCGTGGAGGCCGGCCGCTACCGGCTCGTCGTCGCGCGGGCGTGCCCGTGGGCGAACCGGACGGTGATCGTGCGCAGGCTCCTCGGCCTGGAGGACGCGTTCTCGCTGGGGATCGCCGGGCCGCTGCACGACGAGCGCAGCTGGCGGTTCCACAACGACCCCGGCGACAAGGACCCGGTGCTGGGCATCGAGTACCTCGGCGAGGCCTACCGCGCCGCCGACCCCGACTACTCCGCGGGCGTCACGGTGCCGGCGATGGTGGAGATCGCGAGCGGCAAGGTCGTCAGCAACGACTACGCGAACATGACGCTCGACTTCTCCACCCAGTGGACGGCGTTCCACCGTGACGGCGCCCCCGACCTCTACCCCGAGGCCCTGCGCGCCGAGATCGACGAGATCAACGAGGGCGTGTTCCACGACGTCAACAACGGCGTCTACAAGTGCGGGTTCGCCACCAGCCAGGAGGCCTACGACAAGGCCTACACCGCGCTGTTCCGACGGCTGGACCTGCTGGCCGACCGGCTCGCGACCCGTCGCTACCTGATGGGCGACACCATCACCGAGGCCGACGTGCGACTGTGGGTGACGCTCGCGCGGTTCGACGCCGTCTACCACGGCCACTTCAAGTGCAACCGGTCGAAACTCTCCGAGATGCCGGTGCTGTGGGCCTACGCCCGCGACCTGTTCCAGACGCCCGGCTTCGGCGACACGATCGACTTCGCCCAGATCAAGCAGCACTACTACGGCGTGCACCACCAGGTGAACCCGTCGGGCGTCGTGCCGCTGGGGCCCGACCTGCGCAACTGGCTCGACCCGCACGACCGGGAACAGCTGGGCGGGCGCCCCTTCGGCGACGGGACCCCGCCGGGCCCCGTCCGGGAGGGGGAGCGGGTCCCGCCGCTGTCGTGACCGGACACGCCCACGGGAGTGGGCCGGATGCCCCACGGCCGCGGCGCCTGGGACCATCGAGGTGATGTCCCCGCGCCGAACGCTCCGCCCCCGCCGTACGCGTGCCGTCGTCCCGATCCTCGTCGGACTCGTCGGCGGTGCCCTGCTCGGTGGCATCGGGGTCGCGGCGGGAGCGGGCGGCCCGGCGCTGACGTCGCAGGCCGTGCCGGCGACCGGCGCCGCCCAGCCCGGTGGCACACCGGCCGCGGCGGCCCCCACGACGGCGGCCGCCGAACCGGCCGCGCCGAGCTGCACCGGGCTCGTCGACGCGATGTCCACCCGCGACCGGTTGGCACAACGGCTCATGGTCGGCGTCGATCCGTCCGACCCGGCCGCGGCCGTCGCGCTCGTGAAGAGCTCGCACGTCGGCGGGATCTTCGTCGGCGGCAACCCGACCGCCCTGCTGCAGAACGGGAAGCTCGCCGCGGTGCAGGCGGCGTCACCGACGAAGGTCGCCGTCGCGGTCGACGACGAGGGCGGTCGAGTCCAGCGCATCGACGCGCTCGACGGCTCGATGCCCAGCGCCCGCGTCATGGCGAAGACGAAGACGCCCGACCAGGTGCGGGCCATCGCCAAGACGCGGGCGGCGGCGCTCGTGGCCCGCGGCGTGACGATGGACTTCGCCCCGGACGCCGACGTCAGCGACCAGCCGGCGAACGCCGTCATCGGCGACCGCTCGTTCTCGAACGATCCCGCCGTCGTCACCCGGTACGCGCAGGCGTTCGCCGAGGGGCTGCACGACGGCGGGATCACCGCGGTGCTCAAGCACTTCCCCGGGCACGGCCACTCCACCGGCGATTCGCACCTCGGCCGGGTGAGCGTCCCGCCGCTCGCGCAGCTGCGCACCGACGACCTGCTGCCCTACGCGAACCTCGTCGGGCCCGGGAAGCCGTTGCACGCCACGGGGGCCGCGGTCATGGTCGGGCACCTCGACGTCCCCGGCCTGACGACCGACCTGCCGTCCTCGCTCACCCCCGCCGTCTACGACCTGCTGCGCACCGACTACGGCTTCGACGGGATGGTCGTCACCGACGACCTCGGTGCCATGAAGGCGATCTCCGGGGAGTTCGCGCTGCCGCAGGCGACGGTCAAGGCGCTCGCGGCGGGGGCGGACATGGCGCTGTCGTCCGACGTCGGGCCGGTGACGCCGACCCTCGACGCGCTGCAGCGGGCGCTGGCCGACGGGACGTTGACCGCGCAGGCCAACGACCGCGCCGTCGCCCGCATCCTGGCGAACAAGGGCCTCTGCGGCTGAGGCCCGGCCCGCCCCCACGGCGTTGCAGGAACGGCACTTTCCCGCAACTGGACTGCGGGAAAGTGCCGTTCCTGCAGTGCGGGCAGGCCCACCCCGCCGGACCTCGCCACTCACCGGGTCACGAGCGCAGGGCCTTCGCCATTCCGCGCTGGACGGCGTCGGCGAGGTAGGGGCGCAGCTGCGCGGGCGGGACGATCCGGTCGACCGACCCGACCTGCTGGGCGCGCTCGATGCTGTGCTTCGCGTCGAACTCCTCGGCCACCTGCCCCAGCTGCACCGACCGGACCTGGGCCCGCGTCTGCGCCAGCTCCGAGCGCAGCCGCGCCACCTCCGTCTGCACCCCCGTCTCGACGGCCTCCGCCAGCGCCGCCTCGAGTGCGGCGACGGCCGGGTCGGCCGCGGTGCGCCGGTTGACCTCGCCGGAGAAGACCACGGCGGCCGCGGGGGCGCCGCCGAGCACCGAGGCGTAGGAGCCCTCGATCGCGGCGACCTCCATGTTGTCGTTCAACGTCTTCGAGAAGACGACGAACGCGCCGCCGTGGTAGCGCGACACGACGCAGAAGACGATCGGCCCGTCGAAGTTGACGACGGCCCGCCCGATCTCCGCGCCGTACTCCAGCTGCAGGCCACGCAGCGACTCGGGGGAGCCGTCGAAGCCCGACAGGTTGGCCAGCACCACGACGGGCCGGTTGCCGCTGGCGGCGTTGATCGCGCGGGCCATCTTCTTCGACGACCGCGGGAACAGCGTCCCGGCCGTCCACTGCGACGGGCCGTCGACGGGTGAGAGCCCGCGCCGCGCCAGCGGCCGTGACTCGATCCCCAACAGCGCGACGGGCTGCCCGCCGAGGTGGGCGTCGAGCACGACGACGGACTCGGCGTCGTGCATGTCGGCCCAGCGTTCGAGCGTCGGGTGGTCGGCGTCCGCGACGCCGCGCAGCAGCGAGCGGATGTCGAAGGGCTTCTTGCGTTCGCGGTTGGTGGCCGGGGCGAACACCTCGCCGAGGCGGGTGAACTCGCAGCCCGCGCCGACGTGCGGGGAGTCGCTGATGTCGCGGTCCACCGGGTCGGAGGTGGGCGCCGGGCGCGGGAACCGCTCGCCCGGCGCGGTGTAGGTGTGCGCGTAGTGGGCGAGCAGCACGTCGACCGCCCCGGAGAGGTCGGGCGCCCAGTACTGCGCCTGCCCGTTGGGGCCCATGATCCGGTCGTAGCCGCCGATGCCGAAGTTGTCCTCGGCCGAGACCCCGCCGGAGTAGTCGAGCGACTGCTTGCCGGTGAGCACCATGGCGGAGTCGGGCGTCATGACGAGGATGCCCTTGGTGTGCATGAGCATCGTGGCCTCGGCGTTCCAGTACGGCTGGGCGCCGACGTTGATGCCGGTGACGACGACGTTGATCTCCCCGCCGTCCTGGGTGAACTCGACGATCGCCCGCAGCGCCCGGGAGATCCAGTCCATGTTCTCGACGCCGGAGTCCATCGCGATCTTCGCGCCCGCCGAGACGGCGAACCACTCGACCGGCGCGTCGAGCCGGCGTGCCAGGTCGATCGCGGCGACGACCCTGGCGCACTCGGGCTCGGCCAGCGCGCCGAGGGCCTTCGTCGGGTCGCCGATGACGACGACGCGCGTCATGCCCTCGGGGTAGCGCTCGGTCGCCGTCGTGACGACGCCGAGGACCAGGTTGGCGGTGTTGCCGCCCGGGGCGCGGTCGACGGGCACGGCCGTGCCCGACTCGTCGAGGTCGTACTCGACGAAACGTCCGGGCGAGCCGACCGGGTCCGGGTTGCGCGAGACCAGGGGCACCAGCTCGTAGGGGTAGACGGCGCCGCGCCGGCGCGCCCGGATGACCTTCTGGGTGTAGGCGTCGAGCTCGCGCAGCGGCAGCGTCGGCGGCTCGGTGACGCGCAGCGTCAGCCCCGCGCCGGGCGGGCGGGACATGCGCAGCATGAGCTCGCGGGTGCCCTCCTCACCGGGGATGCTCGTGCGGAACTGGACGAGCACCTGCTCCAGGCCCAGCCCGTCGGTACGCGGCGCGAGCGTGCGGACGACGGCGTCGAGGTCCTGCAGCGGCACGTCGACGACGGGCCACACGTAGAGCAGCACCCGGTTCCAGTCGAGCTTGGCCGACCGCGGGTCCGCCGCCCGTGCCGCCCGCATGCTGTCCAGGCACGCGTCGAGGGTGCGCTCCAGCTCGGGCAGTCCGCTGATCGTGCCGGACTCGTCGCGGTCGAGGGTCAGCGCCCGGACGTCGGCCAACGCGATGAGCCGCTGGTCCTCGGGCAGCGTGCGGCCCTGGGCGCGGAACAGGTGCACGTCGACGGCGGACGGCAGCCGGGTCAGCTCGAACCCGGACAGCCGCCACACGCCGAGCCGCTCGGCGACCATCGGGTGCAGCCCGCGCAGGGTGCGGTCCTCGACGGGGGCGCCGTCGGGCCCGGCCCGGAAGGTGAACCACATCGTCGTCCCGTTGCCGTCGCCGTCGGCGCGGCGCACCGCGACGGCGACGCGGCCGACCGCCGCCGGGATCTGCCCGACCTTCGCCGCGATCCGCTCGGCGCGGGCGTCGGGTTCGGCGCCCGCGGAGTCGTCGGAGGTGACGTAGAGGTCGATGAGCGCGATGTTGCCGGGCGGCAGCGTGCCGATCATCCGGTGCAGGTCGGTGGAGACGGCGGCGGGCGCGTCGGCGCCCGGGTCGTCGACGCCGGCGCGGCCGCTGGCGACCGTCGCGAGGACGGTGTACGCGTGCCCGCCGGCGGTGTAGGACGTCGTGAGCAGCGGCCGGCCGTCGTGGTGGGCGACCTCGACCGGGGCGACGGGCCGGATCCGGTAGTAGCGGCGCGTCATCACCTCGAGCATCGCCGCGTGCTGCTGCTCGGTGAACACCTCGAGGATCGGCTCGCCGGCGGCGACGATCTCCTCGATCGCGGCCGCCCGCTCGGGCCCCTCGGCGGGCAGCGTGACGAGCCGCCGCGCGACCTCCTCCTGCACCGCGCGGCGGGCCTCGGTGATCCGCGGCGCGTCGAAGCAGCGGTAGCGCACCTGCCTCGCGACGTCGCCGACGACCGGAAAGCGCAGCTGCGTGGCCGTGACGAGGTTGTCGAGCATCTGCCGGTAGCGGTCGCGGGCGTCGGCGGGCAGCGCGTCGGGATGGTGCAGCCGCCACTGCAGCAGTTCGGAGAGCACGGCGGCCTGCGCGCGGGCGCGGCGGTGGGCCAGGAAGATCCGGTAGAGCGCCGGGCCGAGGTCGGGCGAGGGCTCCAGGTCGGTCACGCCGTAGTGCGCCAGCGCGCGGCGCAGGCGGGTCCGGAACGACTCGGGCAGCCCTTCGGCGTCGGCGTCGCGCGAACGCAGGTAGGCGTAGAGGAACTCCTGGGGGTTGCGGGCCGCCTCGGCGTCGATCGTCGAGCCGTCGGGGGCCTCGCCGTCGGCCGCGCGACGGTTGCGCGACAGCGCCCCGAGGTCGGCGAAGATCTGCAGGACGTCGATCTCGCCCGCGACGGTGCGCGGGTCGCCCGCCGGCAGCTCCTCGCGGGCGGCGGCCAGCCGGGCCAGCAGCGGCCGGGCCTCCCGCTCGTCGACGTCGAACCCCAGGACCAGCGCGCGCAGCGCGGCGAGGGCGTCGGCGGCGCGGGTGGCCGGGTCGGCGGTCGCCGTGCGGTCGTCGAACGCGGCGAGGTCGACGCGGTCGACCGCGTCGCCCGCGGTGTCGCCGGACTCGTCGGGCTCCAGCCGCACGAGCTTCGTGCCGCCCTCGACCTGGGTGTTCGCGGCGACCAGGATCTCCGCGACCGTTCCGGACACCGGCGCGCGCAGCGCGGTCTCCAGCTTCATCGACTCGACGACCGCGAGCACGTCGCCCTCGGCGACGACGTCGCCCACCGACACCGGGATCGCGACGACCATCGCCGGCGCCGGCGCGCGGACCAGGCCCGCCTCGCCGCCGGAGATGCGGTGCACGGCCCCGTCGACCTCGACGAGGTAGTCGGGCCCCTGCGCGACCGAGAGCACCGAGTACGTGTGCCCGGCGACGGTGAGCCGCCGCTCGAACCGCCCGGAGCGCTCGACGTCGACGTCGACGGCCTGGGTGTCGCGCAGCCCCGGCGCGGCGGGCAGGTCGAGCTCGACGCGGTAGCGCCGCGGTCGCGACCGGGCCACCCGCAGCCGGTAGGACTGGCCGCCCGCACGGACGTCGACCTGGTACCAGGTCTCGTGCCCGACCTCGGGACGGCCGCGCTCGGCCGACAGGAACAGCCGCTGCTGCTGCCGCTCGACGTGCGCGTCGTGCGCCTCGACCGCCGTCGCCAGCAGTGCGACGTCGAGGCGCCGGGGCGGGGTGTAGCCGCCCGCCATCATCGTGTCGAGCCACGTCGTGTCCAGGTCGCCGGAGGCGACCTCGGGCCGGTCGAGCAGGTCGAGCAGGAACGCCTTGTTCGTGGTCCCGCCGTCGATCACCGCGGCGGTCTGCCGGACCGCCCGCGAGAGCCGGGCACGGGCCTCGTCGCGGTCGCGGCCCCACGCGATCACCTTGGCGATCATGGAGTCGAACTGCGACGGGATGACGTCGCCCGCCGCGACGCCGGTGTCGACGCGCACGCCCGGCCCGCTGGGCAGGGCGAGGTGCTCGATGCGGCCGGGGGCGGGGGCGAAGCCGCGCTCGGGGTCCTCGGCGGTGAGCCGGGCCTCGATGGCGTGCCCCCGCGGGGGCGGGGCCGACGGGGCGATCTCGGCCAGCGTCCCGCCGCCCGCGACGTGCAGCTGCAGCTTGACGATGTCGACGCCCGTCGTCGCCTCGGTGACGCAGTGCTCGACCTGCAGCCGGGTGTTGACCTCGAGGAACGACAGCAGCCGCTCCTTGGGCTCGTAGAGGAACTCGACGGTGCCCGCGTTGACGTAGCCGGCCGCGCGCACCAGTTCGGCCGCCGAGGTGCGCAGCAGCTGTTCCTGCTCGGCGTCCAGCGCCGTCGACGCCGACTCCTCGATGACCTTCTGGTTGCGCCGCTGCACCGAGCAGTCGCGCACGCCGAGCGTCCACACGTCGCCGGTGGCGTCGGCGACGACCTGCACCTCGACGTGGCGGCCGCCGCGGATCGCGCGCTCGAGGAAGACCGTCGCGTCACCGGCGGTCTTCGACGCCTCCGACGACGCGCGGGTGAAGGCCTCGTCGAGCTCGTCGGGTGACGTGACGAGCCGGATGCCGCGCCCGCCGCCGCCCGCGGTGGCCTTGACCATCAGGGGGTAGCCGATCGTCTCGGCGTGGCGGCGCGCCTCGGCGACGTCGGCCACCGGGCCGCCGCTCCACGCGGCCATCGGGACGCCCACCTGCGCGGCCAGCAGCTTCGACTCGATCTTGTCGCCCAGCCGGTGCATGACCTGCGACGACGGCCCGACGAACGTGATCCCGAGCCGCTCGCACAGCGCGACGAAGTCGGCCCGCTCGGACACGAAGCCCCAGCCCGGCCACACCGCGTCGGCACCGCAGGCGCGCAGCGCCCGCTCCAGCTCGGCGTAGTCCAGGTACGGGCTCGGCCCCATGTGGTCGGGGTCGTCGGGCCCGATGAGGACGGCCTCGTCCGCCTCCCGCACGAACATCGCCCGCGCGTCCACCGCGGTGTGGACCGCGATCACGTGCAGCTGCGGGTGCCCCTCGGCGTTCCACTCACGGACGGCGTTGATCAGTCGCATCGCGGGTTCTCCGCGGTTCACGACGGCCAGTCGCGAAAAGGGTCGGCTGGTCCGTGGGTTCATGCAGCGATCATCCTCGGGCTCGTCCTGGTGTGTTCGTCGAGTCGACGGTGATGCTCCTACGGATCGGTCCCCGGTGGCACCCCGGCCCGCGCAGCTCACGTCCGTACTGATCGGTAGCCCTGACGGGCCGCTCCGGCGACCCGAGCCGATGTGACGGGGGTCGCACAACCGTCCGTGTGGGCGACCCCGGCCGGGCGCGACATAGTCTGCGGCGATGGCCCGTGTGTCCTATGTCAGCGCCGACGCCGTCCCCGACGGAGACCCCCACGGCGTCGCCGCCGCCCTGCGCAGGCTCCCCGACCTGCACGTGTTCGGGATGGTGGCGAACGCGTCCTCGGCACTGCGGCCGTGGCTGCGCTACGGCGGCGTCCTGCTCAACGACCTGTCCGTCGACCCGCTGCTGCGGGAGCTGGTGATCATGCAGGTCGGCCGTCTCGCCGCGCGCTACGAGTGGGAGCAGCACGTCGGCATCGCGCGGGCCGCGGGTGCGACCGACGAGCAGGTCGACGCACTCGACCGCGGCGAGCTCACCGCGCCCTGCTTCGACGCCCGGCAGACCGCGACGCTGCACGTCGTCGCCGACCTCGTGCGCGACGGGCAGGTCCCCGACGACCGCTACGCCGCGCTCGCGGCCCACCTCGACGAGCGCGAGATCGTCGAGGTCATGCTGCTCGCCGGGCACTACCTCGGGCTCGCCCGGATGATGACGGCCCTGCGCATCGACCCGGACGACGCCGCGGAGCTCGGCGCGATCCGCGCCAGCACCTGACCGCCCGGCGCCCGGGCACCCGGTCGCGGGACGCGTCATCCCGCGGCCGCGGTCGCTCCCGCGGCCTGTGCGTCCCACATGCAGATGACGACGGCGACGACGAACACCTGCAGCTCCTCGGCCATCCCCGGCAGCTCGGCGCGCGCCCCGCCGCGCCACACGCTGAGCCTGCGGACCTCACCGACCGGCATGCCGTCCGGGCCGAGCAGGTCCTGCTCGCTGCCCCAGAACGAGCGGCGGCGGAACCGGTAGGTCGTGCCGTCGGACTCGCTGATCGACCAGTTCCTGCGGCCCACCCGCTCGGCGACGGCCAGCGGCTCGGAGAGCACGTCGTCGGATCCGAGCACGCGGCAGAGCTCGTAGTGGCTGCCGAACCGGCGGGCGACCACGCGGTAGGACCGTCCGTCGCGCGTCTCGAACGTGCCGCCGCCCCTCCACGTGCTGCTGTCGAACGTCGCGGCGGGCCGGCCGTCGAGCGTCACCGCGTAGTGCGACCGCCAGAACCCGGTCTTCTCCGCCCTGACCGTCACTCCGGTCACCCCCTGTCGGCTCCCGACCCCACCAAATCGGGCACCGTCGCGCAACAACGGACCGTCCGGTCGGTCGGGAGGCTGCGTCGCGGACGCCGGGCGTGCATCATCGGCGGCGTGGACTTCGCCGAGGACGACGATCACCGTGCAATCCGTGAGGGGGTGCGCACCGTCTGCCGTGACTTCGGCGACGAGTACTGGCGCGCCTGCGACGCCGAGCACCGCTTCCCGTGGGACTTCTACAAGGCCATGGCCGAGGGCGGCTGGATCGGCATCGCGATCCCCGAGGAGTACGGCGGCGGTGGGCGCGGCATCACCGAGGCCTCGATCGTGCTGGAGGAGGTCGCCGCGTCCGGCGCCGGGATGAACGGCGCCAGCGCGATCCATCTGTCGGTGTTCGGGATGAACCCCGTCGTCAAGTACGGCAGCGAGGAGATGCGGGAGCGCTACCTCCCGCGGGTCGCGTCGGGCGACCTGCACGTCGCGTTCGGGGTGACCGAGCCGGACTCGGGGACCGACACGACGTCGATCACGACGCGGGCCCGGCTCGACGGCGACCACTACGTCGTTCGCGGCCAGAAGGTGTGGACGTCGAAGGCCGGCGACTGCGAGAAGGTCCTGCTGCTGGTGCGCACCACGCCGATCGAGGAGTGCGCCAAGCGCACCGACGGCATGACGCTGCTGCTGGCCGACCTGCAGGTCCCCGAGGTCGACATCCGGCCGATCCCCAAGCTGGGTCGCAACGCCGTCGCGTCCAACGAGACCCGGTACGACGACCTGCGCGTCCCCGTCACCGACCGCGTCGGCGAGGAGGGCAAGGGCTTCCGCTACCTCCTCGACGGGCTCAA
This sequence comes from Pseudonocardia sp. D17, assembly GCF_036984265.1. Lineage (NCBI taxonomy): Bacteria > Bacillati > Actinomycetota > Actinomycetes > Pseudonocardiales > Pseudonocardiaceae > Pseudonocardia > Pseudonocardia sp. D17. Next base: position 19,776 of record NZ_BPRG01000051.1, read on the forward strand.
CCCCGAGCGCATCCTCATCGCGTCCGAGGCCCTCGGCATCGGGCGGGTGTCGGTGCGGCGGGCGGTCGAGTACGCGAACGGCCGCGAGGTGTTCGGCCGTCCGATCGGCAAGAACCAGGGCATCGCGTTCCCGCTGGCCGAGGCGCACATGAAGCTGCGGGCGGCGGAGCTCGCGATCCGTGAGGCGTCGTGGCGCTACGACGCCGGCCTGCCGTGCGGCGAGCAGGCGAACACCGCCAAGTACCTCGCCGCGGAGGCCGGGCACTACGCGGCCGACCGCGCGATGCAGACCCACGGCGGTTTCGGCTACGCCGACGAGTACGACGTCGGGCGCTGGTGGAGCGAGTCGCGACTGATGAAGATCGCCCCGATCTCGCAGGAGATGGTGCTGAACTACGTCGCCGAGCACGTGCTGGGGCTGCCGCGGTCGTACTGAGCCCCCTAATCTCTGGCGGCGTGGAGATCCTGAGCAGCCGCGCGATCCTGCGGCCCGCCGATCCCGACGCCGCGCTGCGCTTCTACCGCGACGTCCTCGGGCTGGCGGTGTACCGCGAGTTCCCCGGCGGCACGATGTTCTTCCTGGGCAACGGGCTGCTGGAGGTGTCCGCGCACGCCGCCGAACCCGGCGCCGAGGGTGCGACCCCCGACGCCGAGGGGGCCGGGCTGCGGCTGTGGCTGCAGGTGCGCGACCTCGCCGCCACCCACACCGGGCTCGCCGACCGGGGCGTGCGCGTACTGCGCGAACCCCGCCGCGAGCCCTGGGGTCTCGACGAGATGTGGATCGCCGACCCCGACGGCACCCGGATCGTCATCGTGGAGGTACCGCCGGAGCACCCGATCCGCCGCGACGTCCGCTGAGCCCGCTGTGAGCGGCGATGGTCGCCAGGGCGACCATCGCCACGCACGACCTGGGCACGTCGCCGCTTCTCAGGACGTCGACGTACCCTCGACCGCGGTCTTGATCTCGGCCAACGTCTGCTCCAGGCCGGCGCGGATGCCGGGGCCGTCGGCCCGCTCGGTGTGCAGCCGCACGGTGACCGTCGCGTCCCCCGGCGTGCCGCCGACCTCCAGTGCGCCGCCGTAGCCGTTCGGGCCCTCCGAGCCCCATGAGAGCGTGCGGGCGTCGCGGTCGGCGTCGATCCACGCCTCGCCCTCGCGGCGGGTCCCCTCGACCTCGGCGACGACGCGCACCTCCTCGTGGCCGTGGGAGCGCTCGCCGGTCGGCTCGGCCTCGCGCATCGCCGCGAAGTAGTCGGGCAGGTGGTGCACGTCGGAGAGGTAGTCGAACAGCGCGTCGGGGTCCGCCGCGACGGTGGTGCGGTGCTCGTAGTCGCCCATGGCCCGCGGGTACCCCGAGCGCCGGCCGCGAACCGCCCTACGCGGGCGGGTCGATCCAGGCCTGCAGGATCGGTCCGAGCCGTTCGACGAGCGCCGCCGGCGACTCGGCGACCATCCCGGGCGCGGTCAGCAGCAGTCGCAGGGCACCCAGCCCGATCAGCTGCGCGCACACCAGTTCCGCGCGCAGCCGTGCGTCCGGGCCGGCGAGCCGGGCCGCGAGCGGACCGACCAGCCGCCGTTCCAGCTCCTCGACGATGCGTTCCCCGCCCGGCCGCGGGCCCGTCAGCACCACGCGCAGCAGCGGATCGACCTGAGCGCGGTCGTGCATGTCGAGCAGCGCCGCGACGAGGTGCCGGCCGAGGTCGGCGTTCGGGGCGTCGAGCAGCGCGGCGGTCTCGGCCTCCAGGTCGGCCGCCGCGGTGAGCAGGCCCTCCTTGCTGCCGAAGTACTTCACCAGCAGCGCCGCGCTGACGTCGGCCTCGGCGGCGATGGCGCGCAACGTCGCACCGGCGTAGCCGTGCACGCTGAAGTGCCGGCGCGCGGCGCGCAGCAGCGCCTCCCGGGTGTCGGCGGCACAGCGGCGTTCCCCGGCCGGCCGGGTGGCCGCGACCGTGCCGCTCATGCCGCCCTCAGCGTCGCCCGCGCCGGGTCGCCGTGTCCGGTGCCACCGTGTCCGGTGCCGCCGTGCCCGGTGGTGCAGTCGCCGGGGCCGTCGCTACCGGTGTGGTCGTCGCCGGTGTCCTCGCCCGCGGCGGACGGGGTGACGGCGGCCAGCGCCGTCCCGACCAGCGCCGTCGCCGCGGCCACGACGAAGACGATCGTGTACGCCCGCGGCGGGACGGCGAGCCCGCCCGCGTGCAGGGTCATCGCCGACGTGATCGCCGCGATGACAGCCGTGCACGTCGACGTCCCGAGCTGGCGCATCAGCGTGTTGAGGCTGTTGGCCGCGGCGGTCTCGGACTGCGGGACCGCCCGGATGACCAGCAGCGGCAGCGCCGAGTAGGCCATCGCGCAGCCGATCGCGATGATCGTCATCGCGACGATGACCATGCCCAGTCCCCGGGGCAGGGCGGCCGAGGCGAGGTTGCCGGCGACCAGCAGGATGCCGCCGAGCACGAGCGTCGTCCGGGGGCCGCGCCAGGCCGAGATCCGCGCCGACACCGGCGAGAGCAGCGCCATCGCACCGCCCATCGGCAGCATCGCGACGCCGGCGGCCACGAGCGAGAGCCCGAACCCGTAGCCGCTCGCGGGGGAGGCCTGCAGGATCTGCGTCGTCATCACGAACGAGGCGAACATCGCGAAGCCGACGAGCACCGTCGTGATGTTGGTGAGCAGCAACGCGGGGCGTGCGGTGACCCGCAGGTCGACGAGCGGGCCCGGCGTCCGCAGCTGGTGACGGCCCCACAGCGGGAACACGACGGCCGCCGCCGCGAGCAGCCCGAGCACGGCCGGGCTGCGCCAGCCCCACTCCGAGCCCTTGGAGATCGGCAGCAGCACGCAGACCAGGCCGAGCGTCACACCGACGGCCCCGAGCAGATCGAACCGGCCGCCGCTGCGCACCGCGGACTCCGGGACGACGGTCCTCACCGCGACGGTCAGCGCCAGCCCGAGCAGCCCGACGCCGAGGAACAGGTACCGCCACGACACGACCTCCGCGACGACGCCCGCCAGCGGCAGCCCGACCGCCGCCCCGATGCCCAGCGACGAGCTCATCAGCGCGATGCCGCCGCCGACCCGCTCCTCGGGGAGCTCGTCGCGCAGGATGCTGATCCCCAGCGCGATGACGCCGAACGACGCCCCCTGCAGCACCCGCCCGACCAGCAGCACCCCGATGGTCGGGGCGACGGCGCCCAGCACCGATCCCGCCGTGACCAGGACCAACGACGACAGCAGCATCCGGCGCTTGCCGTACATGTCGCCGAGCCGGCCGAGGACCGGGGCCGACACCGCACCCGCGACGAGCGTCGCCGTGATCAGCCACGAGACCGTCGAGCCGGTCGTGTGCAGCAGCTGCGGGAACTGCGGCAGCAGCGGCACGACGAGGGTCTGCACGAGCGCGACCGCGAGGCCGCTCGAGCACAGGACGGCGGTGACGACGGCGGGACGAGCTCGGCGGGGCGCGACTGTCGCCACATGTGCTCCAATTCGGGTGAACACGAGTTCACCTGATAGAGGACCATGTCCCGCACACTCCGCACAACTCGGGCACCGGCATCGCGGACAAGGTCACGTTCCGACCAGCGCGGCCCACACGATGATGTTGTCGACGTAACCCTGCGTCCCCGGATCGAACCGGCCCCCGCAGGTGACCAGCCGCAGCCCGGCGCCCGGCAGGTCGCCGTAGACCTGCGCGGTGGGGAAGCGGTCCTTGGCGACGCGCCGCACCGTCTGCACCTCGAACGTCGCGACAGAGCCGTCGAGCCGGGCGACGTCGACGAGGTCGCCCGGGGTCAACGCGCCGATCCGGGCGAACGCACCGACCCGGTGGTGCCAGTCGACGTGCCCGGCGACGACCGCGGGCCCGAGCGCTCCCGGGTTCGGGCCGCCGGTGTACCAGCCCGCGACCGCGGCGTCCGGCGGCAGGGCGAGCGCTCCGGTGGCGTCGAGGCCGAGCGGGACGACCGGCGCGTCGAGACCGATCGCCGGGGCGGTGACCCGCACCGGAACGGCGGGGACCAGCGGAGCGGCGGCGGGGCGCGTCGTCGGACGCTCGGGGGAGGCGACCCCGCCCGCCAGTGGCCCCTTCGAGGTGGCGAGGGGTGCGAGTGCCAGCGCCGCGGCACACAGGACCGCCGCCCACGCACGGTTCAGCGGCGCTCCCCGGCGTGCTCCGGCCGCTGTGCGCGGCGATGGTCGCCCTGGCGACCATCGCCACTCACGACCTCGTCGTGCGCCGTCGGCGCGACCTGGCCGGGCGCCGGCGCGACCTCGTCGGGCGTCGGTTCGGCGGTGTCGTCGGGCCCGCGGCGCGGGGCGGGGATCGGGGCAGCCGGGGGACGGCGCTCGTGGTCCGCGGGCGACGTGGTGGTCACGGTCCTGCCCCGGACGCCCGCGATCAGCATCCGTCCCGACGCCACCACCGTCGCGATCCCCACGATCGCCAGCACGACGACCATCGCGAGCCCGCCGACGAACGCGGCGCCGCCCGCCCGGTCGAGCGTCACGGTCATCGACGTGCTCGGGTCGGCCGCCGCGGCGGCCGACCCGTCACCGGCGGGGACCGCTCCCAGCGGGATCAGCGGCACCTGAGCGGACGAGGACGGGGCCACCGGGGGCACGGAGACGGGCGCCGGGTACGGGTGGTCCTCGCAGGCACGACCGTCGTGGTCGGGGTCGAGGAGCGCCCGGTCGCCAGCGCCGGAGTCGAGGGCGGCCTGCGCTGCGGCCTGGTCGGGGAACTCGGCGCAGCCGGGCGCCTGGGCAGGGGCTCGCGCGGCGAGATCGCGCGCTGCGACGGTGGCGGGTGCCGCGCCGGGGGCGAGCACCGCGACCGCGACGGGTGCAGCGACGGTGCGGGCGAGTGTCGACGCGGTGGCGGGGGCCGCGACGGTGCCGGCGAGGGCCGGCGCGGTGGCGGGGGCGGCGACGGCGGCGAGGATCGACGTGGGGGCGGGGTCCGCGGCGGCCGGGCCCGCCAGGACGGCGCCGGTTAGCGGGAAGGCCACGACGGCGAGCACGGTCGTCGCGGTCAGCCGTCCGGTCCGGTTTCCGGGTAGCACGAAGAGACCCCTCCTCGGTCGTCGGGTCGGGGGAGCTGTGGGTCGGTATCGGTGGCGGAACGTTAGCGTCGACGGCCCGTGACCAGCGTCGATGTCACCCGATACGGCATCGCTCGATGTGGTGGGCGACGCTGCGTCGACGATCACCCCGGACGCGCGCACCGGTCAGGGGTGAGCGACGCTGGACGGGTGATCGTCGACCCGTCGCCGGAGTTCCGGCAGTTCTGGACCGAGCGCCATCTCTGCGTCCTCGTCACGCCGCGTCGCGACGGCAGCCCGCACGTGGTGCCGGTCGGCGTGACGCTCGACGTCGAGCAGGGGATCGCGCGCGTCATCTGCTCGGGGACGTCGCAGAAGGCACGCAACGTCGCGGCGGGTGGGGCGGCGGGGGTGCGGGCCGTCGTGTCGCAGGTCGACGGGCCGAGGTGGTCGAGCCTCGAGGGTGTCGCCGTGCTGCGCACCGACCGCGACTCGGTCGCCGACGCCGAGCACCGCTACGCGCAGCGCTACCGGGTCCCGCGGGTCAACCCGCGCCGTGTCGTCGTCGAGATCACGCTCGACCGGATGCTCGGGATGCGCTGACCCCTGTCGAGCGCGGCTGTCCTGCGGCAGACTGGAACGGTTCAGACCCGCGTCCCGGCGTCGCGACGTGGCCCCGACGAGCTGCGTGCGCCACGGGCGCGCGAGGGACGCCCATGAGCGAAGCCGCCCCCCACCTCGACCTGGTCGGACCACCCCCGACGAGCGCCGGGACCGCACCCGACCTCTCGATCGAGACCCTCGGCCCCGGCCGCATCGTCTCGCCGCTGGAGCCACTGCTGCACGCCCGCCGGACCAGCGAGCACTACGTCGACGAGGACGACCGCGTCCTGCTCGACGACACCGTCGCGGGCATCGCCGCGCGCGGCGGCCGGCTCGAGGACCTGCCGGGGATGGAACCGTGCGGGCCGCGGCGGAGCATCTTCTTCGACCCGTCGAAGACCCGTGCCGGGATCGTGACCTGCGGCGGCCTGTGCCCCGGGCTCAACGACGTCATCGCGGGCCTCGTCCGCAGTCTCACCTACCACTACAAGGTGCGGCGGGTGATCGGCTTCCGCAACGGCTACCAGGGGTTCGTCCCCGCCTACGGCCACGACGTCGTCGAGCTGACCCCGGACTCCGTGCGCGACATCCCCGTCGACGGGGGCACCGTCCTCGGCACCTCACGCGGCCACCAGGACCCGGAGGAGATCGTCGACTGCCTGGAGAACACGCACGTCAACGTCCTGTTCGTCGTCGGGGGGGACGGGTCGATGCGCGGCGCCATGGAGATCGCGCGCGTCGTGCGGGAGCGAGGGCTGCGGATCGCCGTCGTCGGCATCCCGAAGACGATCGACAACGACATCCCCTACATCGACCAGAGCTTCGGCTTCCAGACGGCGTTCGCGCTGGCGAGCGACGCCATCCGGGCGGCGCGGGTCGAGGCGAAGTCGATGGCCAACGGCGTCGGGCTGGTCAAGCTGATGGGCCGGCACTCGGGCTTCATCGCCTGCTATGCGGCGCTGGCCCGCAGCGACGCCGACGTCGTGCTGATCCCCGAGGTGCCGTTCGCGCTCGAGGGCGACGGCGGGCTGCTCGCCCACGTCCGGCGGCGCGTCGCCGAGCGCGGGCACGCCGTCGTCGTCGTGGCGGAGGGTGCGGGTCAGGACCTGGTGGCGACCGGCCCGACCGTCGCCGACGCGTCCGGCAACGCCCGGCTCACCGACATCGGCCCGTACCTGCGCCGGCGGATCGTCGACGACTTCGAGGCCGCGGGCATCGAGACCGCCGTCCGCTACATCGACCCGAGCTACGCCATCCGCAGCGTGCCGGCCAACCCCTACGACAGCGTCTACTGCACCCGGCTCTCGCAGGCGGCGGTGCACGCGGCGATGTCGGGCCGGACGGCGATGGTCGTCGGACGGTACCGGCGCCGGTTCGTGCACATCCCGATGCGGCTCGCGGTGAGCAGGCGCAACCAGGTGGACCCGCACGGTGACCTGTGGATGTCGGTCCTGGAGTCGACGGGCCAGCCCCCGCAGCTGGCCTGAGCCCCGCCTCTCCGCCCCCGCCTCTCCGCCCCC
>NZ_BPRG01000052.1:0-22054 GCF_036984265.1 Pseudonocardia sp. D17
GCTCGCGACCGTTGGAGTCCACCGCGACGGCGGTGTGGCTGTGCTTGTGCGGGTCCACGCCCACCACGACCATGTGCATGTCTCCTTCACCGGGGATACGGGTCCGGCCGGCGGACACACCTCAGTCGGAGGACGTCGCCTCGTTCTCCTATCAAGTCACGCCGGTCGGACCGACTCCGGCCGCGATGGACGATTCACGAGAAGGCCAGCCCGAGCAGGCGGCACCCACCGTAAGAGTCACCTCGCGACCGAAGTCGATCTACCACCTCAGCGGCGGCGGCAGCGTGACACTGGGGTCCACGCTAACGCCCCGCTGTCACAACCGGGCCGATTACGCCTGGCGTGCCTGGTCGAGGAGCACTGGCCGGTCTCGGCGGCGGAAGCGCGCTTCCAGGTCTCGTGGCGGACCCCGAAACGCTGGGCCGACCGTGAGCTGCTTGCTGCCGAGCTCCCTGCACGGTCCGGCGCCTCGTGACTGAGTGAAAGCAGTCCGTTCTGTTCGTGTGCGTCTGCAAACGGTGGAAAGTCTTAGATGACCACCATCGGCCTGATGCGACGGACCGCCGGTGATAGAGTCGAGGTCTACTCCGCGGGCACCGATTCCGACGAGAAGATCAACGCGCTGTCCGTCGACATACTGGCCAAGGTCGGCGCGGACATCTCGGCTCACACGTCGAAGCCGAGGGATCTGAATCTCCGGCGGCCATCTGACGGGGTAGTTTCGCTCGGCAGGAAACAAGGGGGGAACCCGACTGAGTGATGCAAGTTTGCTCGCGCGCAGGTGGCGCTGCTTTGACAGTCGATAAGAAGTTCAGTGTATCGAAGATCAACCCTTGCCGTAAACGAGTCTCCGACGAAAGCTGTCGGGGCATCATGCTTTCGAGTGGGCCATCGCTCGATGCGACGTACTTGTCTGTTTTACGGCTGAGAGCGGGCCGTGGTGTCACCTCGGGCCGCAGCCGATCCTTCCGGATCCGGTGTACATCGCGTACGAAGCCAGTCACAGAAATCGGCGACGCCCCGGCCGGTGCGCGTACTCGTCTCGAGGACCGCGGCTGTGGGATTGACCGCTCGCAAGTTGCGGAAGAAGATGTCAATGTCGTAGTCGAGATGAGGAAGGAGGTCGACCTTGTTCACGAGAATGAGATCTGCCGATCGGAACATGACGGGGTACTTCAACGGCTTCTCTTCACCTTCGGTGACTGAATACACCATCGCGCGGGCATGCTCTCCGACGCTGAATTCGGCCGGACAAACAAGATTCCCGACATTCTCGATGAGCAGGAGGTCGAGCGCAGTCAGATCGAGTTTCGAAAGTGCGGAACGCACCATCGGTGCGTCGAGGTGACATTCCCCGCCGAAGCCGTTGGCGGTATTGAGGAGCGAGATGGTTGCCCCGAGGCCTGAGAGCCGGTCGGCGTCGATGCTTGTCTCGATGTCGCCCTCGACGATGCCGACCCGGGTCTCCGTCAGTATGCGCAGCGCTGCCGCGAGAAGCGACGTCTTCCCTGCTCCGGGAGATGACATGACGTTGATCGCGGTCACGCCGGCGCTGTCGAAGTCGGCTCGGTTGGCTGCCGCGGTGTGGTCGTTCTCGTCGAATATCCGCTCGAGCACCTCGATGCGTTCACCACCCGTGCGGTACCCGGAATGGTCGCCGAGGTCGGAATGTCCGTGTCCGTGTCCGTGTCCGTGTCCGTGTCCCTGTCCGTGCTCGTGTCCGTCGTCGTGCCGGTGGAATCGGCCCATATTCGGTCAGACCTCCGCTAGGTCGAGTGAGGTGATGAGAAATTCCTCGCCGGCGACGACCTCGATGTCGCGGCCCCCGCACCGGGAACAGCATATGAGCGGTTCCGAAAGCGTCGTGACGTGCTCGCACGGAATGCATCTGATAGCCGCGGGAACGCTGTCGACACACAGTTGCGAGCCGGCTAGTGCGGTGTCCGCGCTGACCAGCGACCAGCAGTAGACCAGCGTGTCGGGGACGATCTGGCGCAGCGCGCCGACCCGGACGTGGACGATCCGTACCGGTCGTCCCGCGGCGTGCCGTACCACGATGTCGGAGATCGACCGGCAGATCGAGAGTTCGTGCAACGGCGCGCTCCTTTCGAGTGGGAGCAGACCGTACACGCCGCGATCAGCGGCGCAAGGTCTCCGACGGGGACTCGCCCCACCGCTTGCGGTAGAGCACGGCGAAGCTGCCCAGATGGTTGAAGCCCCATCGCTCGGCGACGTCGGTGACCGTGAGGCCGTCGGCGGAGGTGGCGTCGGTGAGGTCCTCCCGCGCTCGCTGCAGACGGCGTTCGCGCAAGTAGAGGGTGGGGCTGGTGCCCAGCTCCTCGCGGAACCCCTGCTGGATCGCCCGGACGCTCATGTGGACGTTCTCGGCGATGTCGGTCATCGTGACGCGCTCGCGCAGATGTGCCTCGATGTAGTCCACCGCGGCCCGCACGACCCGACGGCCGGGCTGCTCGGCGGGCCGGATCAGCTGGGCGTGGTAGTTGGACGGTTGGAGTAGCAGCAGGGTGCTCATCAGGAGCTCTTCCAGCGGCCCGATGCCGTGGCCGCTCTGCAACATCGAGCCCTCGTAGAACACCTCGGTGTGCATCAGCTGGATCGCGCCGTGCCAGCGCATGGCGGCGTCCTTCGCCAGGTCCATCTCGGGCTCGAACTCGATCGGCGGTCCGAGGCTTTTGCCCAGCAACCTGGTGAGGTGTCGTTCGAGTGCCTCTTGCTCGATGCGCACCACTAACTGCGGTGAGTCGTGGTCGAACCGCATCGTTAGAGGCAGGCCGGGGCTGGCGACGATCGCACGAATCGTGTTGGCCTCGAAGCTGCGGCCCCGGCTAACGCAGACGGCGCGACCATTTGTCGGCATGTGCACTGCGAAGGACGGTCCGGTGGCCGGGATGTCCAGCGACGCGGCGACGGTCAGGTCGACGTAGAGCAGGCTCACATCGCGCAGCCGCACGCCGTGCAGGCTCGCGGCGAACTGCTGCGATCCGATGTCGCCCACGGTGAGCGTGCACGGGGACAGGGCCTTGCCCAGCATGACGGCGCTCTCGCCGATGTCCTCGGTGTAGAAGATCTCGTGCCCGTCCAGCGCGGGGGGGATCCCGCGCGAGCGCACCCGGCGGCGCACCGGGTTCGCGGTCCGGCGCACGTCGATGAAGCCGAGCCGGGTCAGCCGCGACATCCCCGCTACCCCTCTCTGCCGTCCTTCGAACGGCCGTGTCACTCAGTCGAGTGTCGCGATCACGCAACCTCCCGCGGCGGGTTCGTGCGCATTTGTGCCAGCAAGTGTGCGTGATCCTGACAGCTGCTGCGTGAACGCGATAGGCGCGGCGCGCTTCTCTGCTTAGCCTGTGCGCCAGCTCACCCGTACGTCGCACCCTTCCGGGAGGCCCCGTGACTCCGAACGGCCAACTCGTCGCCCAGTCCCCTGCCGACGAACTCCTGGCGCGGCTGGACGAGCCGCGCGTCGCGGCTGCCCTGGGGAACCTGCTCGACCACGCCGACCTGCTCGCGATCCTCGTCGTCGGGCTTGACGGTCTCGTCAGTCGCGGCGAGGTCATCGGCGCGTCCCTCGCCGATGCGATCGGCGAGCTGCGCGGTGGCGCGGAGGACCTGCCCTCGGTCGACCTCAAGGGGCTGGCCTCCAGCGTCGCGACGCTGTCGGGCTCGCTCAGCTCGGCCACGCCCGCGCTGGACGCGTTGCTGCGCAGCAGCCTGACCGACCCGAAGGCAGTCGAGGTCATCTCCCAGCTCGCCCACGCGCTCGTGGTCGGCCGGGAGCGGATCGACGCCGACCGCTCCGTCCCGACCGGGGTGTTCGGGCTGCTTCGAGCCCTCAAGGACGACGACGTCTCCCGTGGTCTCGGCTACCTGATGCAGGTTGCCAAGGCGTTCGGTCAGCAGCTCGACGCCTCCCACTGACCGTCCCCGGGCTCCATGCCCGACCCTCGACCCCAACCGAGACCCACCACCGCGATCACTCCGACGGCCGTCGAGCGCCGTCTCCCACCACGACAGCGACCTCTATGTCGAGGACGCGCGCGAGAGGAGTTCCCATGGCGTCCGTGCTGTGGTTCCAAGGCGGAGCATGCAGCGGCAACACGATGTCGTTCCTGAACGCCGAGGAACCCAACGTCGTCGACCTGATCGTCGACTTCGGTCTCGACCTGCTGTGGCACCCGTCGCTGGGCATGGAGCTGGGCAGTCAGGCCCAGACACTGTTCAACGACTGCGCGACCGGCAAGCGGCCACTGGACATCTTCGTCTTCGAGGGCACCGTCATCGAGGGCCCCGACGGGACCGGCCGCTTTGACATGTTCGCCGACCGGCCGATGAAGGACTGGGTCACCGAGCTGGCCGCCCAGGCGCAGATCGTCGTCGCCATCGGCGACTGCGCATCCTGGGGCGGCATCCCGGCGATGGAGCCCAACCCGTCGGGCTCGACCGGGCTGCAGTTCCACAAGAGGGAACGCGGCGGGTTCCTCGGCCCGGACTTCCGCTCCCAGATGGGCCTGCCGGTCATCAACATCCCGGGCTGCCCCGCGCACCCGGACTGGATCACCCAGGTCATCGTCGCGCTCGCCACCGGCCGCGCCGGCGACATCGCCCTGGACGAACTGCACCGACCGGAGACGTTCTTCAAGACGTTCACCCAGACCGGCTGCACGCGTGTCCAGTTCTTCGAGTACAAGCAGACGACGACCTCATTCGGCGAGGGTACCCGCACGGGCTGCCTGTTCTACGAGTTCGGCTGCCGAGGCCCGATGACGCACTCCCCGTGCAATCGGATCCTGTGGAACCGGCAGTCGTCCAAGACCCGTGCCGGGCAGCCGTGCATGGGGTGCACCGAGCCGGAGTACCCGTTCTTCGACCTCGCCCCGGGGACCGTGTTCAAGACCCAGAAGGTCAGCGGGATGATCCCCAAGGAGGTCCCGGAGGGCAGCGACCACCTCACGTACATGGCACACGCGGCGGCCGCACGCATCGCCGCGCCGCAGTGGTCGAAGGAGGACATGTTCGTGGTCTGAGGGCCTCGGGCCTGAGGCGCGAACTGTCCACCACCCACTCCTGGCCGTTCCCGAAAGGACACCCCCATCATGACCTCTGTCGACCTGTTCGTGAGTCCGTTGGGCCGCGTCGAGGGCGATCTCGACGTGCGCGTCACCATCGAGGACGGCGTTGTTACCTCCGCCTGGACCGAGGCCGCGATGTTCCGCGGCTTCGAGATCATCCTGCAGGGCAAGGACCCCCAGGCCGGTCTGATCGTCTGTCCGCGCATCTGCGGCATCTGCGGCGGCAGCCACCTCTATAAGTCGGCCTACGCGCTCGACGTGGCGTGGAAGACGCACATGCCGCCCAACGCCACCCTCGTCCGCAACATCTGTCAAGCGGCGGAGACGCTGCAGAGCATCCCGCGCTACTTCTACGCCCTGTTCGCGATCGACCTGACCAACAAGAACTACGCCAAGGCTCCCAACTACGCCGAGGCCGTGCGGCGGTTCGCCCCCTACGTCGGGACGAGCTATCAGCCTGGTGTCGTGCTGTCGAACAAGCCGGTCGAGGTGTACGCGATCTTCGGCGGGCAGTGGCCGCACTCTAGCTTTATGGTCCCGGGCGGGGTCATGTGCGCGCCGACGCTGTCCGACGTCACCCGCTCGATCTCGATCCTTGAGCACTGGAAGGACAACTGGCTCGAGAAGCAGTGGCTGGGCTGCTCGGTCGACCGGTGGCTGGAGAACAAGACCTGGGAGGACGTGCTCGCCTGGGTCGAGGAGAACGAGTCCCAGTACAACAGCGACTGTGGCTTCTTCATCCGGTACGCCCTGGAGATCGGGCTCGACAAGTACGGCGCGGGCGTGGGCAACTACCTCGCGATGGGCACCTACTTCGAGCCCTCGCTCTACGAGAACCCCACGATCGACGGTCGCAACGCGGCGCTGGTCGGCCGCTCGGGCATCTACGCGAAGGGACAGTGGTTCGACTTCGACCAGTCCCGGGTTCGCGAGGACGTGACGCACTCCTTCTACGAGGGCACCGGGGCGCTGCACCCGTTCGACGGCGAGACCCGCCCGATCGACCCGGAGGTCGGCCGCAAGCAGGGAAAGTACAGCTGGGCCAAGTCGCCCCGCTACGACGTCCCCGGCCTCGGCCACATCCCGCTCGAGGCCGGTCCGCTGGCTCGGCGGATGGCCGCGGGCGCGCCCGGCGCGGCGTCCCACCAGGACGCCGACCCGCTGTTCGTCGACATCCTCTCCAAGATCGGGCCGTCGGTCCTGACCCGGCAGCTGGCCCGGATGCACGAGGGCGCCAAGTACTACAAGTGGGTCCGCAGCTGGCTCGACCAGCTCGACCTGCACGAGAGCTTCTACACGAAGCCGACGGAGTACGCCGAGGGCCGCGGTTTCGGCGCGACCGAGGCGGCGCGGGGCTCGCTCGCCGACTGGGTCGTCATCGAGGACAGCAAGATCAAGAACTACCAGGTGATCACCCCCACCGCGTGGAACATCGGGCCGCGTGACGGCGCCGCGATCGCCGGGCCGATCGAGCGCGCTCTCGTGGGCTCCCCGATCGCCGACCAGGAGGACCCGGTCGAGCTCGGGCACGTCGCCCGCAGCTTCGACTCCTGCCTCGTCTGCACGGTGCACGCCTACGACGGCAAGACGGGTCGTGAGCTGAGCAAGTTCGTGATCAACGGCATGGTGTGACCGCCTTGGCAGGCGCTGCGGCGGTATCGGCCGGACCGGACTCGGGCCGGCCACCGTGCGACGTGGTCGTCGTCGGCTGCGGCAACCTGCTGCGCGGTGACGACGGGGTCGGTCCCGTCCTGGTCCGCCACCTCTGGGAACGCGGCGTCCCGGAGGGGGCACGGATCGTCGACGGCGGCACCGCGGGCATGGACGTCGCATTCCAGATGCGGGGCGCGGCGCAGGTCGTCCTGATCGACGCGGCCGCGACCGGCGCCGCGCCCGGCACCGTGTACCGGGTGCCGGGCTCGGAGCTGGGGGAGCTGCCCCCGCTGCAGGGGCTGCACAGCCACCTGTTCCGCTGGGACCACGCGCTGAGCTTCGCCCGCTGGGTCCTCGGCGACGAGTGCCCCGACGACGTGACCGTCTTCCTCGTGGAGGCCGGCAGCGTCGAGCTGGGGGGCGAGCTGAGTGAGCCCGTCCGTGCGGCGATGGAGGACGTGATCGCGATCGTCGAACGCGACTTCCTAGCGCGTTTGCGACCGGCCGACGATGGGCCGGGCGTACCGAGCGTCGAGTTCACCGACGACGGCTACCTGAGGCTGGGTGCCCGGCTCGCCGCGCATCGGTTCCCGGCCGATGCCGCGGTCGCCGCGCTGCGTGACGGTGAGCTGTGGCTGGTGCCGTTGAGCCGGCCGCAGAGTGGCGGGCTGTTGCTCAAGCAGCGCAACCTCGCCGGGGACCGGGCCGTGCTCGTCCGCGAGACGCTCGAGGACCGGGTCCCGGTGGGCGTCCACGAGGCGATCTGGGACGCCGAGCAGGGGGCCTTGCGGATCCCGCTCGGCACGGCACGATGATCGCCGTGACCGACCGGCCGGCCTCGGCGCCGCAGGACGAACCGGAGGACGCCGCGGCCTCCGGGACCGGCGCCGTCCCCGAGCCACCGCGCGATCCGGTCCCCGCCGAGGGTGACCCGGACCGCCCCGACGGCCCCGCCGAGCCCCCGGCCGTGGCCGTCGGGGTGGAGACGGTCATCGTCCAGGACCGCGGGCGCTGGGCCGTCGAGATCGTGGTGGTCTTCAGCGACGGTGTCGTCCGGAGGCGCATCGACACCTACCCGACCCGCGCGCGGGCCGAGATCAGCGCCTCGCTGATCCGCCGCGCCGCCGACCGTGACCTGTGAGGACCGTGCCATGACTGCTGAGACCGTCGCGCTGTCGGCGCCGAACGACTCCGCCGACGGCACCGGCCTGCCGGTGCGACCGTTGCCGATCGGTGCGTTCCCACTGCCGTTGGGCTACCTGCTCGTCCCTGCCGGTGCCGACACGGAGGCCGCCCGCCTCGATCTGCTCGCCGGGCGGCTCCCCACCACCTGGCCCGACCGGATGGCCGCGCACCGGCTCGTCGTCGAGGGCGACCAGGACGCCGCCCTCGCCGCGCTCACCGGCGACGATCCGGTGAGCCGGTTCAACCGGTTCGTCCTGGACCCGGTGGGCGGCACACCCGAAACGCTGCGCGCCGATCTCGGTGAGCTGGGTGTGCTCGTGGACGTGGTCGCCTTCACCGTCGGGGTCGCCGCCGGACCCCCGGTGGACGGGGCGGCGACCGGCGAGGTCGGTGCGCTCGTCCTGTGCGCGCGGGCGACGCATGCCTTGGCCGACGGTGACGCGGCGGGTGCGGTGGACCTGCTTGACGCGGCGGTGTCGCTGTGCGAGGGCAGCACCCCGGTCCTCGCCGCGGTCCTGCGCGGTGCCGCCGCGGGCGCCGAGCAACAGCGGGCCGCGGCACCCACCGACGGCGTCGTCGACCGGCTGGAGGCGGCGCTGCGGGGCCTCGACGAGGCGCGGGACATGCGGGTCGCGCGGTCCGAGACCCACCTCGCGGCGGGTCTGGCCCTGCACGAGCTGGGACAGACCGGCCGGGCGATCCCGCACTACCACGCCGCGCTGCGGTTGGTCACCTCCGTGGAGGCCCCGCTGGTGTGGGCGTCGGCGCACGCGAACCTCGCCGCCGCCTACCTCACGGCTCCGATGATCCAGGCGTCCGACCAGCTGCGGACGGGGATCGCGGTGCAGTCGCTGCGCTCGGCGCTCACCGTCTACACGCGAGCCGACCACCCGACCGAGTGGGCGAGCGCCCAGCTCAACCTCGCGAACTCGCTCGTCTACTCGCCCTCGACGCACCAGGCGGACAACCTGGTGGAGGCCGTCGAGCTCTACGAGGAGGTGCTGGAGGTGCGCTCGCGCGACGAGGACCCGATGGGGCGGGCGCGCGTGCTGGCCAACCAGGGCAACGTCCTGGCACACCTGGGCATGTTCGACGTCGCCAAGGCGAAGCTCTACGACGCGCGGTTCGTCTTCGAGGAGTTCGGCGACGTCGAGGCGGTACGGACCGTGCGCGGCGTGCTCGACGAGATCGCACGTCAGCAGGCGTTGCGACGCAGTGAGGACTGACCCGTGCAGCCCTACCAGCGCCACCAGTTCGACGTCCTGCTCAACGACGTGACCGAGCGGTACGCGGCCCACGTCGTGGCCAGGTGCGACAGTCGGGCCGAGGCGCTGCGCAGGCTGCGCGACGACAGCGGGGACGACGGGGTCAGGCTGGCCGAGTTCGTCGACACGGTGTTCGCCGACCATCGGCTCGACGACGTCGCCGGGTCCGCGTTCGTCCTCCAGGCGCTGCACCGCAGGCTGGTCGCTCCCGAGGAGACAGTGGCGGCGGTGCTGGACCGGCTGGCGAAGTCGGTGTTCGCCGACCTGCTCACGGCGAAGGTCGTGGAGCGGCTCGCGCGGACCGAGTGGAAACAGTGAGGAGACGGCGATGACGGCCTCGACGAAGAGCACCCCTGCGGCATCCTCCGGTCCGGCCGCGACGGAGGCGGAACCGTCCTTCGAGGACCTCGCGGGGAGGGTCGATCGGGCGGTCGAGGCGGCCTCCGCCCTCGACGGCGCGGCCGGTGAGGCCGCCGCCGAGCTGCGGGCGGCGATCGAGGAGATCCACCGTGTTGGGCTGCGCGCGATCGTGCGCGCCATGCGGGAGCGGCCGGAGACCCGTGATCTGCTGTTCACCCTGGTCGACGACCCCGTGGTACACCTGCTGCTGTCCCTGCACGGCATCGTCCGTCCCGACCCCGCGACCCACGCCCAGCGGGTCCTGACGACGGTGCGTCCCCAGCTTCAGTCGCACGGCGGGGACGTCGCGTTCGCCCACGTGGCCGACGGTGTGGCCTACGTGCGCCTGGAGGGCGCCTGCAACGGCTGCTCGATGTCCGCGGTGACACTGCGCAACTTGGTCGAGGAGGCGCTGGTCGCGCAGGTGCCGGCGATCCGCTCCGTCGAGGTGCTGCCGAACGAGCCGACTCCGACGTTGATCGCGGTCGAGTCGATGTTCCCCCGCTCCACCGGGCTGCCCCCCGGCTGGGTCGACGGCCTCGGGACCGACGACGTCGCCCCCGGCGCGCTGGCGGCCGTGCAGCTGGCCGCTGACGACGGCACCGGCGCCGACGTGATCGTCGTCAATGTCGACAACCGGATCTCGGCCTACCGCAACGCCTGCGCCCACGAAGGGCTGCCGCTCGACGGCGCCCTGCTCGACGTGCGGGCCGGGACCCTGACCTGTCCGTGGCACGGCTTCTGCTACGACGCGACGTCGGGGGAGTGCCTGAGCGCACCCGGCGCGCAGCTCGAGCAGCTGCCGGTGCGGGTCGACGGCGACCGCATCTGGGTCCGGGTGCACACGTGAGCGTCGGCCGTTCGTCGCTGCGGGTCCGGGTCGCCACCTCGACCACCGGCCCGACCGCCGCGCGGCCGGACGCCGCCGCGGGTGGGCCGGACCTCAGCGGCGGCTGGCGGGCCACCACCTGGATCGGGGCGCCCGCCCCGGGCGGGCTGGCGCTGCCGCCGGCGGCGCCCACCCGGGCGTGGTGCTACTCGCCGCGCGGTGTCCACGTCGACGCCGATCACCTGGTCGTGGCGGACTCGGGCAACCACCGGGTGCTGATCTGGCACGGTGTCCCCGCGCAGGACGGCAGGCCTGCCGACGTCGTCCTCGGCCAGCCCGACGGCACGACCGAGGGGCGGGCCGCGGGTGGCCGCGGGCCCGAGCGAGGTCTCAACCTGCCGACGGGGGTGCTCGTCCACGAGGGGCGGCTCGTCGTCGCCGATGCCTGGCACCACCGCATCCTGGTGTGGGACAGCGTTCCCCGGCACGACGACGTCGCCCCGGACCTGGTGATCGGGCAGCCGGACGCGTCGTCGGTGGAACCGAACGCGGGCCGGGCCTGCGACGCCTGCACCTTCTACTGGCCCTTCGGCGTCGCGGTGATCGACGGCCGCTTTCTCGTGGCCGACACGGGCAACCGCCGCGTCCTCGGCTGGGACGACGGCATCCCTGGCGACGGGCGGCCCGCCGACCTGGTCCTCGGTCAGCCCGACGCCGCGAGCCGGGAGGAGAACCGGGGCGGCGAGGCGGCGGCGGACAGCTTCCGCTGGCCGCACGACCTCGCCGGTACCGCGGACGTGCTGCTCGTCGCGGACGCGGGCAACCACCGGATCCTGGGCTGGCAGGACCCGCCCCGGTGCGACCGTCCCGCGGAGCTGGTCATCGGCCAGCCCGACATGTCCTCCTCGGCGGAGTGGCCCTACGGTCCGCACAGCGGCGACCGCTTCCGGTTCCCCTACGCGCTCGCGCTCGAGGCCGGACGGCTCTTCGTCGCCGACACCGCGCAGAACCGGATCCTGGCCTGGGACGGCGACTGGGCGGGCGGGCGCGCCGCCGACCATGTGCTCGCCCAGCCGTCGTTCACCACCAACGGCGAGAACCGCTGGTCGGCCGTCGAGCACGACACGTTGTGCTGGCCGTACGGGCTGTCGGTGCACGGTGACGTGCTCGCCGTCGCGGACTCCGGCAACAACCGGGTGGTGCTGTGGCGACGCGGATGAGCACCGGGACCGGCGCGGTGGCCCGTCGCCGGCTCACCGTCACCGGCGTCGTGCAGGGCGTCGGGTTCCGTCCCTTCGTGCACCGGCTGGCGACCGGGCTCGGGGTGACCGGCTTCGTCGGCAACGACGCGGCGGCCGTGTTCATCGAGGTCCAGGGCCCGGAGGACGCCCTGCGCGCCTTCACCGATGCCCTCGTCGCGCAGGCGCCGCCGATGGCGCGCGTCACCGGCGTCGGGAGCGAGCCCGTCGGCCTGGCCGACGAGTCCGGGTTCCGCATCGTGGCCAGCCGCGATGCCGACGGACCGCTGACCTTGATGCCACCGGATGCCGCCGTCTGCGACGACTGTGTCCGGGAGCTGCACGACCCCGCCGACCGCCGCTACCGGCACCCGTTCGTGACGTGCACGAACTGCGGGCCCCGGTTCACGATCATCACCGCGCTGCCCTACGACCGGCCGGCCACCACGATGGCCGGGTTCCCGATGTGCGAGCGGTGTGCCCGGGAGTACCACGACCCGGCCGACCGGCGGTTCCACGCCCAGCCGGTGTGCTGCCCCGACTGCGGGCCACGGTTGCGTCTCGACGGCCCGTCCGGCGTGGTGACCGACGCCGACGCGGCGATCGCGGCCGCCCAGCGGCTGCTCGCCGACGGTGCGGTCGTCGCGGTCAAGGGGCTCGGCGGGTTCCACCTGGCCTGCCGCGCCGACGCCGCGGACGCGGTGCGCGGGCTGCGGGAACGCAAGTCCCGTGGCGGCAAGCCGTTCGCGGTCATGGTCGCCGACCTCGCGGCGGCGCGGCGGTTCGCCCGCGTCGACGACGACGAGGCGGCGGTGCTCACCTCCCCGGCACGGCCGGTCGTTCTGCTCCGGCGGCTGCCCTCGGCCCCGGTCACCGACCAGGTCGCACCGGGAAGCCCGCACCTGGGCCTGCTGCTGCCCTACACCCCGGTACACCATCTGTTGTTCACCCAGGTCCCCGGCTCCACCGCTCCGGTACCGGAGGCGTTCGTCCTGACCAGCGCGAACATCAGCGCCGAGCCGATCTGCCACACCGACGCCGACGCCCGCGACCGGCTCCCGGCGCTGTGCGACGCCGTGCTCGGCCACGACCGGCCCATCCACGTCCCTGTCGACGACTCGGTCGTCCGCGTCGTCGACGGGCGCGAGCTGCCGATCCGACGCTCCCGCGGCTACGCCCCGCTGCCGATCGACCTCGGTGCCGACGCGCCCGCGGTGCTGGCCGCGGGCGGCGAGCTCAAGAACACGTTCTGCCTCACCGACGGCCGCCGTGCCCACCTGTCCGCGCACGTCGGGGACATGGGGTCGCTGGAGACCTCGTTCGCGTTCGAGCGCGCGGTGGCACAGCTCGGGTCGCTGCACGGCGAGCCGGTGGCCCTCGCCGCCGACCTGCACCCCGGCTACCTCACCCGCGGCTGGGCGGAGCGCACGGCGAGGCAGCGGCCGTTGACGCTGGTCCAGCACCACCACGCCCACGTCGTGTCCCTGCTCGCCGAGCACGGCCGGCTGGGGGAGCCGATCATCGGCGTCGCCTACGACGGGACCGGACTGGGCATCGACGGCGCGGTCTGGGGCGGCGAGCTGCTTCGGGTCGGCACCGACATCACGACCTTCGAGCGCGTCGGCCACCTCCGTGAGACGCCGCTCCCCGGCGGCGACGCAGCCGTCCGCAACCCCTGGCGGACGGCGCTCGCCCACCTGAGCTCGGCCGGCGTGCCCTGGGTCGAGGACCTTCCCCCGGTCGTCCAGGCCACGCCGGCCGAGCTCGCCGCCGTCGGCAGCCAGCTGGCCTCCGGTGCGGGGACCGTGGCCTGCACCAGCATGGGGCGGCTGTTCGACGCCGCCGCGGCCCTGCTCGGGGTGTGCCCGCGCGTGGACTACGAGGCGCAGGCGGCCATCGAGCTGGAGGTGCTCGCCGCGGGAGCCGAGCGCTCGGCGCCGCTGCGCCTCGGCGTCGGCGCCGACGGTGTGCTGGACCCGACGCCGTTGGTCCTCGGCCTGGTGATGGGGCTGCGTGCCGGAATCCCGGTCGCGGCGCTGGCGGCCGGGATGCACGAGGCCGTGGCCGAGGCGACGGCCGTGGCGGTCGCGTGGGCCGGGCGGGCC
Organism: Pseudonocardia sp. D17; assembly: GCF_036984265.1. Lineage (NCBI taxonomy): Bacteria > Bacillati > Actinomycetota > Actinomycetes > Pseudonocardiales > Pseudonocardiaceae > Pseudonocardia > Pseudonocardia sp. D17. Next base: position 13,762 of record NZ_BPRG01000052.1, read on the forward strand.
CACGGCATCCGGCTGGCGGGGCTCACCGGCGGGGTGTTCCAGAATGTGCTGCTGCTGCGCGCGTGCCGGGACCGGCTGCGCGCCCGCGGTTTCGAGGTGCTCGTCCACCGTCTGGTGCCGCCCAACGACGGTGGGCTGGCGCTGGGCCAGGCGGCGGTGGCGGCGGCAGTGGCGAGGGCCCGGCGGCACGGGCCGGTCGAGCGGGAGGTGTGACATGTGCCTGGGCATCCCGGGACGGATAGTCGAGGTGTGGACCGCGGACAGTGGCGCTCCGATGGCGCGCGTGCGGTTCCCCGAGGAGACCCGCGACGTCTGCGTGTCCTACCTTCCCGACCTGGCGGTGGGCGACTACACGATCATCCACGCCGGGTTCGCGCTGACCCGGCTCGACGAGGAGTCCGCGATGGTGACGTTGGCGACGATGCGTGAGTACGGAGTGTTCGGCATGCCGGACCCCGCAGGGACGGGCTCGTGAGCACCGCGGCGCCGGCCCCGCTGGTCGACGAGGCGCTCGCGGCCGACCTCGCCGACGCATCGCTGACGCTGGCGCGACGGTTCGCCGCCGGGGCGACGCTGTGGTGTCTCGCGCCGGCCTGGGAGCCGCACGCCCACCACGTCGCGGTCGAGTTCGTGCACCCGGTCGTCGTCGGCAAGCGGGCACTGCCCGCGGTTGCGCTCACCGGACCCGACCTCGTCCCGTCGGTCCGGATCTCGGTCCGCCCCGGTGACGTCGTGCTCGCCGTCGCCGCCGCCGACGACTCCGCCGTCGCCTCGGTGATGCGCCGCGCACCCGCCTGGGGCGTGACGACCCTGTGGATCGGCAACGGCGAGCGGCCCCCGCAGGGCGCCGCCGATCACGTACTGTGGCTCGACGACCCGGCCCCGAGCCTGCCTGCGACCGGCGGGTTCGTCCTGCTCTACCACGTGTTGTGGGAGCTCACCCACGTCTGCTTCGAGCACCCCGGACTGCTCACGACGGCGCCGGACTGCACCGACGAGGTGTGCGTGACCTGCTCGGACGAGGGTCGCCTCGCCGAGGTCCTCACCCCGGCGTCGGGCCTCGACCCGGCTACCGCGCGCACCGCCCAGGGCACCGAGCGGGTGGACACCACTCTCGTCGGACCCGTCGCGCCGGGCGACCTGGTGCTCGTCCACGCCGGGCTCGCGATCAGCCGGATCGACCCCGAGGAGCCGTGATGACCAGCGAGGACACCGGGTTCCTCTACCCGTTCATCGACGCCGAGGAGACCGACGCCGCGGCCCTGCTAAGCGACCTGGCCGCGTCGGCGCGGGCCAAGGCCGTCGAGAGCGCCGCGCTGCGCCGGCGCAGCCTCGACGAGTGCGGTCCCGTCCTGGCCGCCGCGGCGGCCGAGATCGCGCGGCGGTTCGCCGCGGGCGGGCGGATGTTCACCTTCGGCAACGGTGGCAGCTCGACCGACGCGGCGACGCTGGCGGGGCTGTTCGCCCACCCTCCCGAACACCCGCCGCTGCCGGCCTGGTCGCTCACCGCGGACCAGGCGATCCTCACCGCACTGGGCAACGACGTCGGTTTCGAGCTGGTCTTCGCCCGCCAGCTCATCGCCCGTGGCGACGGCGGCGACATCGCCGTCGCGGTGTCGACCAGCGGCAGCTCCGCGGACCTCACCGTGGCGCTGCGGGAGGCCCGGCGGCAGGGCATGTACACCGTCGGTTTCGCCGGCTACGACGGCGGCGAGTTCGCCGACAGCCCCGACGTCGACGCCTGCCTCGTCGTCCGGTCGCAGAGCGTGCACCGCATCCAGGAGTCGCAGGCGCTGCTCGGGCACCGGCTGTGGTCGCTCGTCCACAGCCACCTCGGCCGACCGGACGCAGTATCGGAAGGACAGCCATGACCGGCACCGTTCCTCGTGACACCGGCGGACCGTCGTTCGCCGAACACGAGGTGATCGAACGGATCGAGGCGTTCCGGCGGCGGCGGCCCCGGCTGCGCGACGAGATCGTCACCATGGCCCACGGTGCGGGCGGCAAGGCGTCGGCCGCACTCGTCGACGCGGTGTTCGTGGAGTCCTTCCGCAACGACGAGCTCGACCAGCTCGGCGACGGCGCGGTGCTCGCCACCCCGAGAGGGGAGCGCCTGGCCTTCTCGACCGACTCGTTCGTCGTGCAGCCGCTGAGGTTCCCCGGTGGCTCGATCGGCCATCTCGCCGTGCACGGAACGGTGAACGACCTGGCGATGGCCGGCGCGCGACCGGCGTGGCTGTCGGCGGCCTTCGTGATCGAGGAGGGGTTCCCGATCGTGCAGCTGCGCGAGATCGTCGCCGACATGGCGGCTGCGGCGGCAGGCGCGGGGGTCCGGATCGTCACCGGCGACACCAAGGTCGTCCCGACGGGTGCCGCCGACGGGCTGTTCGTGACCACGGCCGGGGTCGGGGTCGTGCCCGCCGGCCGTGCGTTCTCGGCCGCCGCCGTCCGGCCGGGCGACCGGGTGCTGCTCTCGGGCTTCATGGGCGACCACGGCACCGCGGTGATGCTGGCCCGCGGCGACCTCGACATCGACGCCGACGTCGCCTCCGACACCGCCGCGGTGAGCGAGCTGGTTGAGGCGATGGTCGCCGCGGCTCCGGCGACGCGCTGGCTGCGTGACCCGACCCGCGGCGGCGTCGGCACCGTCTGCAACGAGCTGGCGCAGGCCAGCGGGCTGGGCGTCGTGCTGGACGAGCGGTCGCTGCCGATCCGGCCGGTCGTCAACGGGGCGTGCGAGCTGCTCGGGATCGATCCGCTCTACGTCGCCAACGAGGGCAAGTTCGTCGCCGTTCTCGATCCGGGCGAGGCCGATGCGGCGCTGGCCGCGGTACGCGCCCACCCGCTCGGCGCCGACGCGGCCCTGATCGGTGAGGTGACCGACGCGATCGGGGCGACCGTCGCGCTGCGCACCGGCTTCGGCGGCACCCGCATCGTCGACATGCTCGTCGGCGACCCGCTGCCGCGAATCTGCTGAGGAGATGTCACATGTGTCTGGGAATCCCCGGCCGGATCGTCGAGGTCGTCGACGCCGCCGAGCATCTGGCCAAGGTCGAGATCGACGGCGTCCGCCGCATGATCAGCGTCCGGCTCCTGCAGAAGGACCCGCCCGGTGAGGGCGACTGGGTGCTCGTCCACGTCGGCTTCGCGATGGCCCGCATCGACGAGGAGGAGGCGCGGCTGACGCTGCAGGCGATCGAACGACTCGGCGAGACGTACCGCGACGAGCTCGCCGCCTACGACAGCACCTCGATCGTCTGACCCCGACGCGCCCCCCCACCACACGCGAGGAGTACCGCATGCGATTCGTCGACGAGTTCCGCGACCCGGCCGCGGCCCGACGGCTGCTCACCGCCATCAGTGGCCTGGCAGGCGACGAGGAGTTCAAGTTCATGGAGGTGTGCGGCGGGCACACCCACACGATCTACCGCCACGGACTCGAACACGTCCTGCCCGCGAACATCGAGCTGGTCCACGGCCCGGGCTGTCCGGTGTGCGTCATCCCGATGGGCCGCGTCGACGACGCGATTTGGCTGGCCGAGCAGCCCGACGTCGTTTTCACGACGTTCGGCGACATGATGCGCGTCCCCGGCAGCAACGGCAACCTGCTCGACGCGAAGGCCCGCGGCGCCGACGTCCGGTTCGTCTACTCCCCGCTCGACGCCCTGCGGATCGCCGTGGACAACCCCGACAAGCGGGTGGTGTTCTTCGCCGTCGGGTTCGAGACGACCGCCCCGTCGACGGCCGTGACGCTGGTGCGGGCCCGTGAGCTGGGCGTGCGGAACTTCAGCGTCTTCTCCAACCACGTGACGATCGTGCCGCCGATCAAGGCAATCCTGGATTCACCCGACCTGCGGCTCTCCGGGTTCCTCGGTCCCGGGCATGTCTCAACGGTCGTCGGCAACCGGCCGTACCGGTTCGTGCCCGAGGTCTACGGCAAGCCCCTGGTCGTCGCGGGCTTCGAGCCGCTGGACATCCTGGCCTCGGTGGCGATGCTGCTGCGCCAGATCCGGGAAGGCCGCTGCGAGGTGGAGAACCAGTACTCACGGGTGGTCCGCCCGGAGGGGAACCCAGCGGCGCTGGCGCTGCTCGCGCAGGTGTTCGAGCTGCGCCCCCACTTCGAGTGGCGTGGGCTGGGGTTCATCTCGCAGAGCGGGCTGCGGCTGCGCGAGGACTTCGCCGACCTCGACGCCGAGCAGGTCTACGACCTGCCCGGGGTGCGGATCGCCGACCCGAAGGCGTGCCAGTGCGGCGAGGTACTGAAGGGCGTGCTCAAGCCATGGGAGTGCAAGGTGTTCGGCACCGCGTGCACCCCGGAGACCCCGATCGGCACCTGCATGGTCTCGCCCGAGGGCGCTTGCGCCGCCTACTACAACTTCGGCCGGATGCACCGCGACGCCGCGCAGCTCGTGGGGCAGTCCCGCCGATGACGGACGGAGCGTGGCTGTTCGCCCGCTACGCCTACGCCCCCAACAAGTTGGGGTTCTGCGGCCCTCCCGAGTCGGCGACGCTAGCGGCAGCTGGTGCCGAGGCGGGTCACGAGCAGGCCGTGCGGGCCGCGGCGCGCCGGTTCTCGGGGGCATGGCACTACCTCGTGGTCCTCGCGGAGCTGGCCGGGATCGACGATCCGCTCGACCGGCGGGTCGTGGAGTCCTACTGGCTGGGTGGCGGGCTCAACGACGTGGTCGACGGCGAGGAGTTCGGCCGCAGGCTGCTCGACCGGATCGGTCCGCAGGCCGGGCACTACTGGTCCCACCTCACCCCGGACCTGCTGCCCGAGGCGGCCGCCGACCACGGCTTCCACGTCTTCGGCGTCTACCCGTGGACCCGGCTGCTCGGGCGCGGGCCCCTAGACCCACCGATGACCGTCCTCGACGGCTGCCGGATCCGGCCGGCCGTCGTCTGCGCCCGCGAGGGCGACCGGATCACGGTGTCGGCCCGGCGGCTGACCTGGGAGGGCGCTGCGCTCGCGCTCGGCGAGCCGGCGACGGGCGAGGTCCCCGTCGCCGTCGACGGTCTGAGCTTCGTGCCCGACGCCGCGCCCGGCGAGGTCGTCGCGCTGCACTGGGACTGGCTGTGCGGGCGGCTCACCCCGGATCAGGCGGCCGATCTCGACAAGAACACGTTGCGGCGCATCGACATCACCAACGAAAGGTTGGCGCGGGAGCACTGATGGCCAGACCACGGATCGTGCAGACCGACGAGCAGATCGGATTCCACTGGGTGACCCCCGGCGGCACCCCGGTCGGCCTCGTCGACCTCGTCCACCTCGACAGCGAACCGCACCGGCTCGTCCCGACCCACCTCGCCGCCCTTGACGACGCTATGGTCCTCGCCGCGGGACGCTTCGGTCAGGTGCTCGGCGGCAGCCGCGCGCCGACGGCTGCGGAGCGCACCGACCTTCGCGAGCTGCATCGCGCCATCGACCGGCTTTGCGTCGAGTACTGCGACGCCGCGGCGGTCCTCGGCACGGTCGTCGACGCGCGGGCCGGGCAGATCCTCGGTACCGCCGCCTTTATCGGCATCCGCGCCAGGTTCCCGCTCGGACTGCTGGGTCCCGCTCCCTTCGACGGCGAGCTCGACCAGCCGAGCCTCGGTGTAGTCAGCGGCTACGGACAGCTGATCGTGGTCGACCCGGAACGGCCTTGGGCCGGTGGCCGGTGGGTGATCCGCACCGAGGACGGGCGCCGGTACCCGGCAACCTTGTCCCAGCTGCTGTTCGACAGCTCAGGAGTACACAAAGACGCGGCGCGCCGGGAACACCGTGATGCCCTCGAAGCGGTCGTTCGACATGCCGGCGACGGCGACCCGCTCATCGTGGCCTGCGCCGTCGACTGGCTGCTGTACGACTGGCTCCTCGCCCATCGTGACGGCCCCGACAGCGGAGCCGTGCAATTTACCGGGCCTGAAGCGGCGCGCGACGCCGCCGCGGTTCTCGGCGGCATTCAGACGTCGGCCCGCTGTCGCAGCACGGTCGACCCACAGCTCCTCGAACTTCCGGCGGCTCTCGGCCCGTTCGGGAACGCGAGGGCTTAACGTGTTGGGGTAGTAGGGGCGGCAATCAGAGAAGGACGTAGCGGGACGTACGTCACAAGGATCGTGAATCATCGACGAGACACATGCGTGGCACGGTTCGTGGCACGAATTGTCGTCGCACGTCGAGCATCCTGAGCACGGTGAACGCCCTGACGTGCACGGTTGGACTGAGCGAGCGCGGTATAGCGGCGAGGCGGCGGTGCATGTGTGCCTCGACGCCGAGGCCAACGGCCACCGGACCGACCCGCCCGGCCCAGGGCCGGGAGGAGCGGCGGGCGATGAGGGAGGAGGAGAAGGCCGAGCGTCAGCGGGTGATCGAGGTCAACGAGGACTGGCGCGCGGCGACGACGGTGCTCGCGCCTGGCTGGCTAGCCTCGCTGCGCGCAAGACCCCGCCGAATGGCGTCGAGCGCTTCGTGCTCGCCTGCCCGGTGCCGGCCGGGGATCACGAGATCCGGACGGCGATGGAGCGGAAGCACCCGCTGCTCCGCGAGGCGCTCTGCATGCCCGAGGCCGAGGGCCGGGATTAGGAGCGCGGCGCAGGGGGATTACGGCGCTGATCGAGCACATGTCGACCGCGACGGCGGCGCGTTGGTGGTGTGAAAGCGCGTCACGCATCGCTCGCTCACCGAGCTCGAAGAACTCGCCCGAGACCGCGCCGGCGGCACCAGGGCCCTCCTGCGCAAATGACCAGCTGGCGGTGAACGTCGGCGCAGCGCACCTCCGATCGGCTCGGTGGTCGGAGTGGCGTCCACTTGCTCCTATGTCAAGCTGCGGGCGCGATGGTTCGTCCTGGGCGGGAGCCGAGACCTACTGAACACGACGCCGGAAACACCGATCACGAGACAGACCCTGTCGGTCAGGCGCTGAGTGCCGGGATCGTGTCGGCGGGGGCGTGGTCGGCAACTATGACGCAGTCTCCTCCAGTTCGATGTCGAAGGTGGCGTGGATGAACGGGGGCTCGACGCCGTAACGGACGCCCAGTTCGGAGTCGGTTGTTTCACAGAAGTCGACCAGTAGGCCCTTCTTGACCGCGAACACCGCGTCGGAGTCGATGTAGGGGCTCCCTGCGACGAAGGCGTGCGTCGTGACCTCCTCGTGCGCGGGCGCGGACGCGATGAAGTGCACGTGCGCCGGGCGGTAGGGGTGCCTGCCGGTCGCGTTCAAGAGAGCGCCGACCGGGCCGTCGGTCGGAATGGGGTAGTGGGAAGGCGCCACGGTGCGGAACCAGTATCTGCCCAGCTCGTCGGTGGTGAAGAGTCCGCGTCCGTTGCCCGCGGGTTGGACGTCGGGCACCTGGACGTCGTAGAGGCCGTTCTCGTCGCACTGCCAGACGTCGACCGTCGCGCCCGCGAGCGGACGTCCGCTGGTGCTTCGAACGGTCCCAGATACGACGCAGACGCGGCTGCCGCCCACCTCGTCGATGGAGTCTCCGAGGGCGCGCGCCGGGGATTTGGTCATGTGGAACGGACCCAGGACGGTGCTCTCGGTCCCGGCGTCCTGCCCGTTGATCGTCTCGACGAGCATGGAGACTCCCAGCACGTCGGAGAGCAGGATGAACTCCTGCCGGGTGTCGGTGCAGGCCTTGCCGACTGCAGTGAGGAACTCGATGGCGTTGTTCCACTCGGGGATGGTTGGCTCGATCTCGCGGACGAAGTCGTGCAGGTGACGGGTGAGGCTCTGCAGTATGGCGCGCAGGCGCGGGGCGGGGGTGGCGTCGAAGCTCGCCTGAACGGCCGGTGTCGCGGAGTCGACAGTGAAGTCCATGTCTCGGCCCCGCTACGCCGTGACCGACTCATCGGCGAAGTGCCGGACCTCCGGCGCCTCGACGAAGAAGTGCGCGATGCGCGTACCGAACTCCTTGCCCACCTCACTGGCCGGAAAGACCTCGAGGTGGTCCTCGAGCCGCTCCCACGTCACTCGGAGCAGGTAGGCACCGGGGTGCTCGACGTCGTGGTGCAACGCACTAGCACGACACCCCTTGGCCCCGGAGAGGATCGGCTGCGCCTTGGCGAAGGCCTCCTCAAAGTCGCTCTCGCACCCGGGGACGACGGTGATGTAGGCGTGTTCGACGACCATTGTCGCTCCTTTCTTTACTCCGGCACGCTATGTACACCACGGTTCGGCGGGCGATCCGAATCGCGTTCTTACTATCCGTTTCCCGAACGTGGGAGGGCGTCGGCTCCGCTCCCTTAGACGTCGTTTCAGAAGTCGGCGTGTTAATCCTATGTGGAGTCGCGCTGGTAGCTGATCATGCT
>NZ_BPRG01000053.1:0-4863 GCF_036984265.1 Pseudonocardia sp. D17
CGGAGTCGCTGATCGCGTCACACATCTTGTCCGGGTGTCCCTCGGTCACCGATTCGCTGGTGAACAAGCGCATGTTGGACGAAGGCATCCTGAATCTCCTCGGAAGACAAACGGAATTAGCGCCAGATTGGATAGATAGAAGGTTTCACGGAGGCAGCAGTAGGGGCTGCTCGCGTGAAAGGAGGAAAATGGCAGGAAGAACCGAAACTGGGACTGCTGCCGTCCTGTAGAACGCCTCCTCGAACAGCCGCGGAAGAGCGCCATCGGAGGGGCGAGGATCACATCACGTACGTAACACGCATAGCTGGGCTAATCTGACAGATGTGGCCAGCGAGCTGCACCTGGTGTAGTGGCGGCCTCGCCAGTTCGCACGAACATCACGGCCGTCGGCTAGGGCATGCCTTCGGATTCTTGTGAGCACCAATAGCATGACCGCGGTCAGAACCGCGAAGACGCCGTCACGGAAAGCGTGTGAGCACGCTAGAATAGCTCGTTCGTCGGCGAGCGAGACACCGTGCCGAGACGCACTCATGGGGTCAGCGAATGCGGCTCCGGCGGCGGCGTCCACGGACCGAAGGCCGAGGCCCGCCCAGGTACTGTCCTGGACGGCGTGGGCGTGAGGCGCGCTTCCAGCGCTGCCTACCGAAGGATTTGAGCCGTCCGCCGGCGAGGACATGCTGCAGCAGAGTACGAGCGAGCAAGCTGCGACAACCACGAGACCCGCCAGCACAGCGAGCAGCCGCCCAAGCCGGTGGCTGGCGCGTCGCTTGTCCACGGTCGCAACAGTAGGTGGGGTGCACTCAGCGTCGCACATGCCCCCGTTCCGAGCCCGTCAGTGAACTGGGATGCCGCGCCGATCACCAGACTGGTCAGCCCCGGGGAGGCACACGGAATCCGCTGCACCTAGTCTCCGGGGCGCGAACACCTCCTCGAGGAGTCCACGGTGACGACAGCCATAAGCCGAGGGGCGAGCTCCATGCTGCGCTCTGTCGGGCTCGCCGCCGGTCTCTGGGGACTCACTCACCTGGTCACTCACGCCCTGCTTGCCGAGGCGCCGACAGATAGCGGCGCGGCCGCGCAGGCGGACTCGATCGGCGCGCTGACGATCGCGGCCCTTGCACTTCTCGTCGTCTCCGCCAGCGTTCTCGGTGTTCTGTGCGCATCGACAGCAGCTCGCCGCACTCGGCCGCGGGCCGGGTCCTCCACGTTGGTGCTCGCCGCGACGGCCCCCGCGGTGTACATCGCCATCGAGATCGCGACCCACGTCGGCTCTCACCACGATGGCGCGCCACCGTTCGGGCTTCTCGTAGTCGGCGGCGTGGCACACGCGGGAGTGGCCCTCGTCGCACGGCAGCTCTGGGCCATCTTCCTCGACCGCGCGATCCCGGAGATCGCCGTCTATAGCGGCAGCCACGCGGCTCCACCAGCGCTCGCGTGCAGCATGGGCGGGGTCGTCGGCCTCACCCGATGGACCCCCATCGACCCCAACCCTGGACGCGCCCCACCTGTGTGACCCCGGCTTCGACACTTCCTGACCGGCCATCCGGACAGGTCGAACTCGCGTGAGCCCGCAGATCGTCGTGCGCACGCATCCGTCACCGAATCCCTGGGGTTACTTCTCGTGTCCGTGACAACCGACCGCTCCCTATACAAATCGCTGCGGCTAGGCCTGTGGCGCGCAATGCAATCCGCCGCCCCGCAGGCCGAACAAGGCGAGTACATCGACCCTCTGGACCTCCCCCCGGTCGACATCAACGGCTGGGACCCGGCCTGCCGCGAGGCGCTCGAGAGTCCCGAGATGGCGTCGTTCGTCGATGCACTGCGCGCTGGCGAACGCTCTGTCCGCGACTCCATCCTGGGCGACCTCGCCGAGTACTACGACATGACTCCCGAGCAGGCACGCAAGGCCTGCCTGAACTGGGAGGAGACAAGCGTCGACGAATGGCGCAGGACGAATGCCTCCGGCAGCGACGCAGGACGCGTCGAGTTCTACCGGACCACGCAGTCCTGGAGTTTCGACCTGTCCTGGTGGGCATACCTGCAGTCAGAAGGACGAGCCGACCCGTCCAACGTGTTGGCCTTTCGATTCGCCCAGCAGCACGCGCCCGGTCGCCGCCACCTCGATTTCGGGTCCGGAATCGGCATTACGAGCCAGCTCTTCGCGCGCAACGGCTGGTCCAGCACGTCAGCGGATCTGTCTTCGACACTGCTCGACTTCGCAAGGTTCCGCCATCAGAACCGCGGCGACGAGATCGCCTACATCGATCTCCACACCGACAAGCTCCCCGCAGGGGCGTACGACGCGATCACCGCGATCGACACCCTCGCCCACGTCCCGGACGTCTACACCACCTGCCGCGAGCTACACGCTGCGCTTGGCCCCGACGGGATCCTCGTGGCCAACTTCGACATTAGAGCTGCCGCTCCTGAGACGGAGTGGCACCTGTATGACGATGACCTGCGCCCCGTCTACGACCTACGTCGAGCCGGCTTCGTACCGATCGGCCCCGCCGGCTACGGAATGGTGGGGTACCGCAAGACCCCGACGCGCGGGCTCGGACATCACCTCAGGGTCGCCGGCGCGTGGCTCATGCTCGTGAGCCCGCCCCGGCGTCTTGCACGAGCGCTCAGCCAGCCGCTGCTCAGGTCGCTGGTGAGGCTCCGGACGCGACTGCGCGCCCACCAGGCTGCCGGGCAGCCGTGACTGCATCTGTTACGCCGCCGGGGCTGAGGCCGCGAGGGACGACGGTTGCGGGGTCCGCCCGCCTCCTGATGTGAGGGATGAGGTGGCGGCTGCGCACGCCATGTGAACGCGGCCGCCGCCAGCCCTCGGTCCCGGTACGGATTGCATGTATGCGCATCAGACTATGGGTCAGTGCGGCCGTCCAAGTCGTGAGTCGTGCATGATCATGCGGCGGCGGTCCACTGCGCCAGCGCCGGAGACGGTTACTGTCGGTCGCGAGTATCGGACATACCGGGCGATGAATAATGCATAATGCTCCGACCTGCGGCTATCCAGTGAAGTAGTTAGCCGAACTCTTATGACAGCGCGACCATCACAACACGCTGATCACTTCCGTCGCTACTAACGGGCAAGCGCTCACCCTTCGCTACTACCGCACTCGCCGGGGCCTCCTCCACCAGCGACGCTCACCGGCCCCCGGAGGTCAGGCCGGACTGATCAACACGGTGCTGAGCATGGTCCGCAGTGGCTTGAGATCGCCGTCGTGGGCTGCGCGTGAAGCGCTGGCGTTCTCACCGGCGTCGAGGACGGCCCACCGGAGGGTGTACCCGGCGTCGCGGGAGAGCTGAGCGAGCAGCGCGCGCTGTGTCCGGCCGTTTCCCTCGCGGAACGGATGCAGGAACGTCAGGGCGGCGAGCAACGCGGTGAGCTCGTCGAGAAAGGGCTCCCGGTCCAACCCGCGCAGGTGGTCGCGCGCGGCCAGGCCGAGGAAGAGCTGGCCGGCTCGTCGTTGGATGTCGTGGGGCGGGCAGAACATCTGTCCGGCCTTGCCCAAGGTGACGGTGCGTAGCTCCCCGGCCCATTCGTAGATGTCCCCGAAGATGAAGCGGTGGAATGCCTGCAGGTGGCGGAGGTCGTAGTGCCCGGGTAGGGGGGAGCGAGTGAGCTGGGCCATCGCGTTTGTCGCGATGGCGGCCTCGGCTTGGCTCAGCGTGTGGGGGTCGGTGATTCCCAGACGGTTACGCAGGACACCGGACTCGGGATCAAGGTAGGGGTCCCAGCTCGCCACGAACGCGGATGGTCAGCGTCGGTAGTGGGTCAGCAGGCGTGTTCGGGCCTCGGCGAAGCTCAGGGTTCCGTCGGCGACCTCACGCATCACGGCTTCTCCGAACTCGCTGAGCTCGAGGCCTTCGGCCCGGGTTGAGCCGATCGCGTCGGCTACCGCTGATCGGCGCTCGTCGGCCAACAGTTGGGCGTAGCGGTCGGCGGAGAGCAGCACGACCTCGGCTCGACGATGACGCCCGACGTAGACGGGCCCCCCGGACGCGCTGCGTGCCTGGGTCATCGCATCGGCAAGGTGCTCGCGCAGCTCGCTGATCGAGAGAACCTCCGGGATGCTCACACGCAGAAGGGTACCCGAACCTGTACATGTTGGTGTCCGTAGAGATCGGTTCTGGCCGTCGGCCCGGGTCCGCATCGTCGCCCACTCCTGATCTGATGACGGTGCTCGACCAGCGGCAGCCGGGCAGAGGCAGCCAGTCCCTTATTGCCTACCATGGCGCAACATTCTTCGAGAAACAGACGGCTTACCATTCGGCGAGACTGCGTGCTATCGACGCAGCGACGGGGTCTGTCGGGTGCATTGCAAGGAACGCGGCTAGGCCTCGCAACGCAGTCAGGGCCTGGTCCTGCCGTTCCGGCCACTCACCCGACGGGTGCGCTGCTGCTGCGGTTTTTGCGGCGGATCGCAACCTGTTGGCCTGATCTCGGCCGGTGACCACCATCAGTTTTCGCGCGGATTCTGTCGCGGAGATCGGTCCCGACGGGGCGCCAAATGTGGATAGGGCGTAGCAACTTCTTCGGGATTGCAGTCCACGGAGGCCCTTCCGTCGTGTCTGAGCAAGGCGCTCGACGCAGAATGTACCCGATAGAGCGGCCGAGAGCCATCAGATGAGATCCGCCCGAGTGTTTAAGAGGGGATCGCCGCGCAGCTTCGGGGCATCGGGGCGAACTCGGTGGGGCGGCCTCGACGTTTTCAGTCCGACCGGGCACCTGTCTAACCGGTTCCGCCTGCAATTCTGAAAATCCGACCCGCATTCCGCCGTCCCTGCGGGGCCCGGCGACCGCGCGCAGCGCGATCAACCGCCACGCCGCGGTCCGCAGCTCGGCGGCCACCGGAG
>NZ_BPRG01000054.1:0-10723 GCF_036984265.1 Pseudonocardia sp. D17
TCCCGAGTCCAGGATCCGCAGGCCCGATTACCTACCGAACGTTGCCTGACGAGGCACTAGCTCTTGGCCGGCGCGTCGGCGTCCGGGGGCGCAGTGGGCGTCGGATGCGGGACGAGCACGTCGCCGGGGGCGATGCAGCCCCCGACCAGCTCGTACGCGCCGCCGCGCAGTTCGTAGCGACCCGGGTCGTCGCAGCCCGCGCTGCGCACGGTGAGGACCGCCAGCGCCGCCAGGACACCGGCGGCCAGCAGCGGGACCAGCGCCCGCAGCCGAGTCATCCGACCTCCCCCTGAGAACGCCTCCACGCCGCGAGACGCTCCGTCGCCGAGGCTACCCGCGCCGGTGGGAGGATGCCGACATGGTCGACGATCCCCGTCCGTCCGCGTCGTCCGCCCGGGTCGAGGACGGCCCGCCGGTCCGCCTCGCGGACGTGGAGGCGGCCCGCGACCTGCTGCGGGGCGTCGTGCGGCGGACGCCGACGCTGCCGGCGAGGGCGCTGTCGGAGCTGGTCGGCGCGCCGGTGTGGCTGAAGTGCGAGAACCAGCAGCGCACCGGGTCGTTCAAGATCCGCGGCGCGTACACACGCATCTCCCGGCTGGCCGCCGAGGAGCGCGCCCGCGGTGTCGTCGCCGCCAGCGCGGGCAACCACGCGCAGGGTGTCGCCCTGGCGGCGCGGCTGCTCGGCACGACCGCGACCGTCTTCATGCCCGAGCGGGCCGCGCTGCCGAAGGTGTCCGCGACCCGCGGCTACGGCGCGCAGGTCCGGCTGGCGGGGGAGACGATCGACGGCAGCCTCGCCGAGGCCGTGCGGTTCGCCGACGAGACCGGCGCCGTCCTCGTGCACCCCTTCGACCACGTCGACGTCATCGCCGGACAGGGCACCGTCGGACTGGAGATCCTCGACGACGTCCCCGACGCCGCCACCGTCCTGGTGCCGGCGGGCGGCGGCGGGCTGCTCGGCGGCATCGCCGCGGCGGTCCGCGGCCGCCGGCCCGAGGTGCGGGTCGTGGGCGTCCAGGCCGAGGCGGCGGCCGCGTGGCCCGCATCGCTGCTCGCGGGCAGGCCGGTGGCGCTGGACCGGATGCGGACCATCGCCGACGGGATCGCCGTCGGCGTACCGGGGAACGTCACGTACCCGCAGGTCGCCGGCCTGGTCGACGAGTTCGTCACGGTCGGGGAGGACACCCTCGCCCGCGCGCTGCTGCACTGTCTGGAGCGCGCGAAGCTGCTCGTCGAGCCCGCGGGTGCCGCCGCCGTCGCCGCGCTGCTGGAGCAGCCCGCGCGGTTCCCGGGTCCCGTGGTGGCGGTGCTCTCGGGCGGCAACATCGACCCGCTGGTCCTGCTGCACGTCATCGAGCACGGCATGGCCGCCGCGGCGCGCTACCTGTCGATGCGGGTGCGCGTCGTCGACCGTCCCGGCGCACTGGCCGAGCTGCTCACACAGATCGGGGACCTGGGCGCCAACGTCGTCGACGTCGAGCACACCCGGATCTCCGCGGCCATCCCGCTCGGCGACGTCGACGTCCAGCTGAGCCTGGAGACGCGCGGCGCGACGCACTCCGCCGCCATCGTGGACGCGCTACGGAACTCCGGCCACGCCGTGTTCGACGAGGCCGGAGCTCCGTGGGGGTCCGGGGACGTGGCGGCAGCCGGGTGAACGGCCGTCAGCCGGTGAAGGGCTCCACCGCGACGAGCGTGACCTTCATGGTGCCGCCGTCGGGCAGCGAGTACTCGCGCGTCTCGCCGACCTTCGCACCCAGCAGGGCGGCGCCCAGCGGGGAGTTCGGGGAGATGACCTGCAGGTCGCCGTGCGAACCCTCCTCGCGGGAGCCCAGCAGGACCTGCTCGGTGTCGTCGTCGTCGTAGCGCACGGTGAGGACCGTGCCGGGGGACGCGACATCGGTGCTGGTGGGGGCGGTGCCGACCTGCGCGGTGCGCAGCAGTTCCTGCAGCTGGCGGATGCGGGCCTCCTGCTGGCCCTGCTCCTCGCGGGCGGCGTGGTAGCCGCCGTTCTCCTTGAGGTCGCCCTCTTCGCGGCGGGCGTTGATCTCGGCAGCGATGACGGGGCGGTTGGCGATCAGCTGGTCGAGCTCGTTCTTCAGCCGATCGAAGGCCTCCTGGGTCAACCAGGTCACCTGGGTGTCCGTCACGGTCATCACTCCTCCAGCCGTCCAGGTCCGAACATGGGCACGGACCGGTTGCCCGCGGCACGCGACGAAGCATGCCGCCGGTTGTGGCATAGCCCCGAGTAAGGAAAAACACGACCCGCCGTGCGGGCCGTGTGCGCCTCACCGTAACACGGTGCTTGCCGTTAGTCGCCTGCATTCGACGAACGGCCGGGTGCCCCGAAGAGTTCCCGGGACCCTTGAATCCGCTGGTAGAACGTCGATGTCCGACGAGCCGACGGCAACATTCGGGTCCGTCCGGGTGGCGCCGCGCACGCCCGGCGGTACGACGAGCGGCGTCCGCCCGGTGGGTCCCCGCGAGCGCCTCCCACGACGGGCCCGGTCGGCCGGGAAGAGCGTGCCCGCCCACGGCGTTGGGTCTCGCGAGGAGTGTCGGTGGAGTCTGCGACCATCGGCACAGCGCGGGCGGGAGGATCTCCCGTCGCGACACCACGGACGCGGAAGGACCGGCGGTCGAACCCATGACCCAGCCCGACATCGACGGCGAGTACGAGGCGGCCGGACCGCGCTTCCGGCTGATGACCGTGCACGCCCACCCGGACGACGAGTCGAGCAAGGGGGCGGCGTCGTCCGCCCGCTACGTCTCCGAAGGTCACGAGGTGACCGTCGTGACGTGCACCGGCGGCGAGCGCGGCAGCATCCTCAACCCCGCGATGGACCGGCCGGAGATCGCGGCCGACCTTCCCGCCGTGCGCAGGGCCGAGATGGCCCGGGCCGCCGAGATCCTCGGGGTCCGCCACCACTGGCTGGGCTTCGTCGACTCCGGGCTGCCCGAGGGAGACCCGAAGCCCCCGCTCCCCGAGGGCTGCTTCGCGCTGGCGGACCTCGACGAGGCCACCGAGCGGCTGGTGCGGCTGATCCGTGCCGAGCGTCCCCACGTGCTCGTCACCTACGACGAGAACGGTGGCTACCCCCACCCCGACCACATCCGCACCCACGAGGTGTCGATGGCGGCGTTCGACGCGGCGGGCGACCCCGACCGCTACCCGGACGCGGGTGAGCCGTGGCAGCCGCTCAAGCTCTACTACTCGCACGGGTTCTCGAAGGCCCGGATGATCGCCTTCCACGAGGCACTGCTGGCCCGCGGGCTCGAGTCGCCCTACGCCGAATGGATCGAGCGCTGGGAGGACGGCGACCGCAAGGACCCGGGCGAGCGGGTCACCACACGCGTGCGGTGCGACGAGTGGTTCCCGGTCCGCGACGAGGCGCTGAAGGCCCACGCCACCCAGATCGACCCGACGAGCCGCTGGTTCTTCGTGCCGCCGGAGATTCAGAGCGAGGTCTGGCCGACGGAGGACTACGAGCTGGTCCGCTCCTTCGTCGACTCGCCGACCCCGGAGGACGACCTGTTCGCGGGCCTCGTCCCGTCGCCCGACGCGGTGCGCGTGGGCTGAGCCGGGCTCAGTCGTTCGCGGCGGCCCGGCCGGCGCGGAAGAACTCGTAGAGCGCCTCCGGGTCGGCGAGGTCCGACGCCGGGCGGAACGCCCCGAACGGGGCGTTCCAGAACTCGCCCTCGCGCCGCTCCCAGGGGCCGACGTACGCGTAGGGCTCGGGCAGCGAGGCGTCGCCCGCGGAGACGCCGTAGTTCACCCGGTCGACGGTGACGGCCAGGTCGAGGTGCTCCGGCCAGAGCACCGGATCCTCGCCGGGGGCGACGAGCGTCCGCAGCGCGGCGTCGCCGACGGCGAACCACGACGCGATGGCGTCGGCGTCGGCGGGGTCGACCGCGAGGTGCTCGTCGACGTCGACACCCGATCCGTCGCTGTACAGGCCCTCCGGCGCGCCGGGCTCGACGCCCGCCCACAGCGCGAGATCGCGGATGCTGCCCGAGAGCGGGATCTGGTCGTCCTCCCAGACGAGGTGGGAGCCCTGGACCCGCAGTGAGCCCGCCACCTGCCCGAACCCGCCCGGCGTCACCTTCAGCCGGATGGTCCCGTGCGAGCGGTACTGCGGCCCGGCGAGCAGCAGCTCGGCGACGCCGTGCAGGGAGCGCCGGGTCGCCGACATCGATGTGCCCACGCCGGGCCCTCCCGTCGTTCGATGATCGCTGCGCGGAACGCGTCGGTGATCGTTGCGCGGAGCGTCCCACAGCCGTGCGGGCGGGCCGGTGCAGGCCCGCCCCGCGGCGCGTCGGACCAGGTGCGTAGGGTTCCGGCGTGCCGCCGCGCGGCGGCACGGGGTCGGCGCCGGCGCGCCGGGACGGTGTCGGAGGTGTGTGGTGCTGCTGGTCGATCTCGGCGTGGTCCCCGCCGAGGCCCAGGTCGCGGCGATCGTCACCCCTGCGCAGGACGACACCCCGCCGCCTCCCGGCAAGGGCGAGGAGTTCGGCGAGGCCTCGCCGACCGCGCTCGTCGTCATCATCGTGCTGGGCATCGCGACGGTGCTGCTGATCGTGTCGATGACGCGGCGGCTGCGGAAGCTGCCGAAGTCGTTCGACGACGACGAGAACGCCGAGGACACTGCGGGCGAGAACACGGCCGGCGAGAACGCCACCGCGGGCGACGGCACGGCGGCCGAGGCACCCGAGCCGCGCAAGGACTGAGCCGACCGGGCGCGGGCCGTGGGAGTTTGACAGGCTCGCGGCATGCCGAACCGCCTCGCCGCGGCGACCAGCCCGTACCTGCTCCAGCACGCCGACAACCCCATCGAGTGGTGGGAGTGGTCCGACGAGGCCTTCGCCGAGGCCGCCCGTCGTGACGTCCCGATCCTGCTGTCCGTGGGGTACGCGGCCTGCCACTGGTGCCACGTCATGGCCCACGAGTCGTTCGAGGACGCGGCGACGGCGGCGCAGGTCAACGCGGACTTCGTCGCGATCAAGGTCGACCGCGAGGAGCGGCCGGACATCGACGCCGTCTACATGACCGCCACCCAGGCCATGACGGGCCAGGGCGGCTGGCCGATGACGTGCTTCCTCACCCCGGTCGGCGAGCCGTTCCACTGCGGCACCTACTACCCGTCGCAGCCGCGGCACGGGCTGCCGTCGTTCCGGCAGCTGCTCGACGCCGTCACCACGGCCTGGAACGACGACCGTGACCGGGTCCGGGGGGCCGCGGGGGACATGGCGGCGCGGCTGGCCGAGACGGCACGGGCCGCGCTGCCACCCGCCGTCGTCGGCGAGGGGGTGCTCGACGACGCCGCCGCGGGACTGGCCGACGCGTTCGACGCGCAGCACGGCGGCTTCGGCGGCGCGCCGAAGTTCCCGCCGTCGATGGCCCTGGAGTTCCTGCTGCGCCATCACGAGCGGACCGGTTCGCCGCGGCCGCTGGAGCTCGTCGCGATCACCGCCGAGCGGATGGCGCGCGGCGGCATGTACGACCAGCTCGCCGGCGGTTTCGCCCGCTACAGCGTCGACGCCGGCTGGGTCGTGCCGCACTTCGAGAAGATGCTCTACGACAACGCCCTGCTGCTGCGCGCGTACGCCCACCTCGCCCGGCGCACCGGTTCGGCACTGGCCCGCCGGGTCGCCGAGGAGACCGCGGCGTTCCTGCTGCGTGACCTGCGCACACCCGAGGGCGGGTTCGCCTCCGCGCTCGACGCCGACACCGAGGGCGTGGAAGGTCTCACCTACGCGTGGACGCCCGCGCAGCTGCGCGAGGCGCTCGGCGACGCCGACGGCGCGTGGGCCGCCGAGGTGCTCACCGTCACCGACGGCGGGACGTTCGAGCACGGCATGTCGACCCTCCAGCTGCTCGCCGACCCGGCCGATCCGGAGCGCTGGGCCGACGTCCGGTCCCGGCTGCTCGCGGCGCGTGCGGCGCGACCGCAACCCGCGCGCGACGACAAGGTCGTCACGTCGTGGAACGGGATGGCGATCGTCGCGCTGGCCGAGGCGGGTGCCGCGCTGGGTCGGCCGGAGTGGGTCGTCGCCGCCGGGGAGGCTGCGGATCTCCTGCTGCGGTTGCACGTCGTCGACGGGCGGTTGCGACGGTCGTCGCGCGCGGGTGCGGTCGGTGTCGCAGCGGGGGTGCTGGAGGACCACGCCCTGCTCGCCGCCGGGCTGCTCGCGCTGCACCAGGCCACCGGCGACGCGGCCCGGCTGCGCGCGGGGCTCGACCTGCTCGACCTCGCGCTCGCGCACTTCGCCGACCCCGACGCCCCCGGTGCCTTCTTCGACACCGCCGACGACGCCGAGCAGCTCCTGCACCGGCCGCGCGAGATCACCGACAACGCCTCGCCGTGCGGGGCGTCCGCGCTGGCCGACGCGTTGGTGACGGCGTCGGTCCTCGCGGGGCCCGACGACGCGGGCCGCTACCGCGACGCCGCGGAGGCGGCCCTCGCGTCGGCGGGCACGCTCGCGCAGCGGCACCCGCGCTTTGCCGGGCATTGGCTGACCGCTGCGGAGGCGGCCGTGGCCGGGCCGTTGCAGGTCGCGGTCGTCGGGAGCTCGCCGACGGCCCGCGAGGCGCTCGTGTCGGCCGCGCGGGAGGCGGCGACGGGCGGCACCGTCGTCGTCGGGGGCGAGCCGGACGCGCCCGGGGTGCCGCTGCTGGCCGATCGCCCGCTGGTCGACGACGCCGCGGCCGCCTACGTCTGTCGCGGGTTCGTGTGCGACCGGCCGGTGACGACGACCGACGAGCTGGTGGCGCTGCTGTCGACCTGACATCGCGCTGCCCGACCTGACATCGCGCTGTCCGGCCCGGACCGGTCGGCGTCCGCCGTCGGCGAACGCATGGCCGCGTGCCGTGTTGCTGTGTAATCTCGTAATCGATGTAACGCGGCAGAGGAGGACGTCATGTCGGGACGCATGCATCGCGGATGGCACGGCGGAGGCCGGGGGCGTGGACCGGGGCGCGGCGGCTGGCAGCAGGCCGACCTGCCGAACACCGACGACGCGGCCGCCTGGCTGTCGGGCCGGCTGCCCGACGGCTGGTTCGTCGGCAACCCGGACGTCACGGTCGACCGCGAGGAGATCGTCATCGTCGGCGAGCTCCCGCCGCTGGACGGCGAGTTCGCCGACACCGAGGCCGGTCGCGCCGAGCGGGCTGCCGCGATCTCGGGCCGCATCTCCCGGTTCCGTGAGCAGACCCGCGACGAGCGGATCGACATCGCACGCCAGGCCGAGCACCGCTACCAGCGCAAGGTCGCGTGGGGCGCCCGGATCGGCGACGTCGTGGAGCTCTTCACGACCGCGTCGGTCCCCGTGATGACGCGGCTGCGCCAGCCCGAGCGGATCGTGCTGGACACGCTGGTCGACTCCGGCGTCGCCCGGTCGCGGTCCGACGCGCTGGCCTGGGCCGTGCGCCTGGTCGGGGAGCACGCCGAGGAGTGGCTGGGCGACCTGCGCGACGCGATGGCCAAGGTCGACGAGCTGCGCGCCCAGGGCCCGACGGGCGAGGGCAGCTGAGCGCGGACGCCGGGGACGGTCAGCCCGGGAACAGCACCAGCCAGATCGCGACGTAGTGGCACGCCGCGGCGAGGACCGTCGCGGCGTGGAAGAACTCGTGGTAGCCGAACGTCGCGGGCCACGGGTCGGGGCGCTTGGTCGCGTAGAAGATCGCGCCGATCGTGTACAGCACGCCGCCCGCGATGAGCAGCACGAACGCGGCGACGCCGCCGTTGTGCAGCATCTGGGGGAACACGAACACCGCGACCCAGCCCAGCGCGACGTAGACGGGCACCGCCAGCCATGACGGGGCGGCCGGCCACGCCATCTTGAGCACCACGCCGGCCAGTGCCCCGCCCCAGACGGTGAAGAGCACCCAGCGCGCCGTCGCGGCGTCCATCGCCAGCACGGAGACCGGCGTGTACGTTCCCGCGATGAACAGGAAGATCATGGAGTGGTCGAGCCGCTTCATGATCATGCGGGACCGGGTGGTAGTCCACGTCCGGCGGTGGTACAGGGCGCTGACGCCGAACAGTCCGAGGATCGTGACGCTGTAGACGGCCGTCGCCACCGCCGCAGCCGCGCCGACCGACGCCGCGGCCACCGAGATGAGCACCGCTGCCGCGAGGATCGACACCGCGAACGACCACAGGTGCAGCCAGCCCCGCATTCGCGGCTTGACCAACGGGCGCGCCGGTGGCTGGGCGAGGCTCCCGAGTGTCACCCGGCCAAGGTTACGGCAGCCCCGATGACGGGGGCGTGCCCCGGACGTGAACACCGACCGCCGCATCGTCACGGTGGGCCACGGCGCCACAGCGGGCCCCGGCGCGCGTAGGCTCAGCGCCCGTGGGCGTGCGCGACCTCCTCTACTCGATCTACGAGCGCAGCCTGACGCGGCGGCTGGAGACCGCGGAGCGGCCCCGTCACGTCGCCCTGATGCTCGACGGGAACCGCCGTTGGGCGCGCGACGCTGGGCTCGTCGACGTCAACGACGGGCACCGGGTGGGTGCGGCCAAGATCGGCGATCTGCTCGAGTGGTGCCGTGAGGCCGACGTCGAGGTCGTGACGCTGTTCCTGCTCTCGACCGACAACCTCACCCGGGCCGCGGACGAGCTCGAACCCCTGCTGGAGATCATCGCCGACGTCGTCGACGAGCTGGCCGGGCCGGGCCGGCCGTGGCAGCTGCGGGTCGTCGGCGCGCTGGAGCTGCTGCCCGAGGAGATCGCGTCGCGGCTCTCGGCGGCGACGTCGCGGACGGTGGGGCGCAGCGGGCTGCAGGTCAACGTCGCGGTCGGCTACGGGGGCCGTCAGGAGATCGCCGACGCGGTGCGCAAGCTGCTGCTTCAGCACGCGGAGTCCGGCACGAGCATCGAGGAGCTGGCCGACGTCCTCGACGTCGACCACATCGCCGCCCACCTCTACACCTCGGGCCAGCCGGATCCCGACCTGATCATCCGGACCTCGGGGGAGCAGCGGCTCTCGGGCTTCCTGCTGTGGCAGTCGGCGCACTCGGAGTTCTGGTTCTGTGAGGCCTACTGGCCGGAGTTCCGTCGTGTCGACTTCCTGCGCGCGCTGCGCGACTACGCGGCGAGGCACCGTCGTTTCGGCTCCTGACCGCGGGTCCGGAGCGCAGGTTCGCGAGCGCGGCGGTCTGCGCCGTGACGCTTCTCCGCACGTGTCTCCGCGAACACGAAAACAGCGCCGGACCCGAAGGTCCGGCGCTGCCTCGCGTCAGGCGCTGAGCGAAAGAGCTCAGTCGTTCGACTGCGACTTGTCGCTGCCCGCGGCGGCGGCAACGTCGCAGGAGCGGTCCTGCGACTGGTCGGCGGCCGACTTGGCCTCGGTCGGGGCGGCCAGGCCCAGGGCGCCGGTCAGGTCGGCGGTCAGGTCGGAGACCTGGACACCGAGCACGTTCACCGGGACGTTGTTGCCACACGCCGTCACCGGCACGTTGACGTTGTTGTCCGAGACGTTGACGAGGCCCTGGTGCAGCTCCTTGTTGGAGTTGACCTGGTCGCCGTGGTGCCCCTCGGTCGCGAAGGCGAGCGGGGAGACCGCGAGCAGACCCGCGGTGGCGGTGGCCGCGATGATTCCAGCCTTCTTCAGCACAGTTCTCTCCTGTTGGTCATCGGGAACCGGCGGGAAGCCGTTTCCTTCAACGTGCCAGCACCTGACGGGGGAGCCGTGCTGGCTGAGGAAAATCTATCGGGCGGATCAGTCGGAACCAAACCGCGTCCCCCTATCGTGTAGTTGACGGCGCCGCGCAGAAAGTTACGCACCCGATCGGGTGCAAACTCCGGCGCTGCGTATTCGTCGCCTACACGAAGAACGGCCCCGGACATCGTCCGGGGCCGTTCCGTGAACTCGGGATGAACCGAGATCAGTCGTCGTTCGACTGCGACTTGTCGTTGCCCGCGGCGGCCGCGACGGCGCAGCTGCGGTCCTGCGACTGGTCGGCGACCGACTTGGCCCCGGCCGGGCCGAGCAGGCCCAGGGCGCCGGTCAGGTCGGCGGTGACGTCGGAGACCTGGACGCCCAGGACGTTGACCGGGATGTCGTTGCCGCAGGCGGTGACCGGAACGTTGATGTTGTTGTCGGAGACGTTGACGAGGCCCTGGTGGATCTCCTTGTTGGAGTTCACCTGGTCGGCGCCACCGTGGTGGTGGCCGCCCCAGCCGGCGTCGCCGGCGAAGGCGAGCGGGCTGACCGCGAGCAGACCGGCGGTGGCGGTGGCCGCGACGATTCCAGCCTTCTTCAGCACTTTTTATCTCCTGTTGGTCTTCTGGTGCCGACTGAAAGCCGACGCCGTCCGTGCCAGCGCCCGACCGGGGAGCCCGCGCTGACTGCTGAGAAAACTATCGGCCACCTCCCCATACACCAACTTCCGTACCACCATCGTGTGATGCCGGTACTTTACGTTTAGTTACGCACTCGATCGTGTGTAGTTCGGTGAGGCCATCACGCAGTCCGACCTCATCTTGGTCTACGGAAAGTGACTCTGTTCCACCTGAATGGATCAGTATCCTTTCGCGGGTGCACGCTGTGTAGTTCCCGGTGTCACGCGTCGGGCTCGGCATCACCTGTCGGGGGCGCGTACGGTTCTGCGGTGCCGCCGAGCCTGGTCCCCCGTGACTACGTGTTGCTCGCCCTGCGGCTCGATCGGCTCGCCCCGGGCATCGTCGACACCTGGACCGGTGACCCGGCGCTCCGCCGG
>NZ_BPRG01000054.1:10798-63599 GCF_036984265.1 Pseudonocardia sp. D17
CCGTGCCCGCCGCGCTCGCCCGCACCGCCCGACGACTGCGCACCGAGCTGGCCGACACCGCGCTCGGATCCACCCGGACCGGCTTCCTCGCGGCCCAGCTCCGGGCCCTGGAGTGCCTCGCCCGCCGGCTCGCGGGCGAGCCCGTCGGGTTCGTCGAGGAGGTCGCGGCCTGCTTCGACGTCGACCTCGCGGGCGTCCGTCCGGACGAGGACCGCTACCGCGCAGCCCATCGTCGCCTCGACGAGCTCCTGCCGGGCCCAGGCACGCTGCCCCAGCGCCTCACGGCCTTCCGGGAGCGCGAGCGCGTCCCCCGCGAGCGGCTCAGGGCCGCGGTCGACGCCCTGCTCGCGGCGCTGCGCGAGCGCACCCGGGCGCGGATCGGGCTGCCCGTCGACGAGCACGTCGAGGTCGAGCTCGTCGTCGACAGATCGTGGTCCGGGCTCACGACGCATCTCGGCGGCCTGCGTTCGCGCGTCACGGTCAGTGCCGACGCCGGGCTGCGCGCCGCGCAGCTCGCGGGGCTCGTCGCCCACGAGGCGTACCCCGGCCACCACACCGAACACTGCCTGGTCCGCGGCGTGCGCCGGCCCGACCGTCCCGAGCGCGGGCTCGTCGTCACCCCGTCGCCGCACAGCCTCGTCACCGAGGGGGCCGCCGACGCGGGGCTCGACGTCGTCGGCGGTGTCGTCGGCGGTCCGGGCTGGGGGCCGTGGGTCGCCGAGGTCCTCGCCGACGTGGGCGTGCGGTGCGACGGTCCACTGGCCGAGGCGGTCGAGGACGCCCTGCGCGAGCTCGCCCCGGTGCGCCAGGACGCCGCGCTGCTGCTGCACGACCGCGGCGGAGACGTCGACGACGCTGCCGCCCACCTGCGTCGATGGTTGCTCGTGCCGGACGGCAGGGCTCGTCGGATCCTGCGGTTCGTCACCGATCCGCGCTGGCGCGGCTACACGACGACCTACGTCGAGGGTGAGGCGCTCGTCCGGGAGTGGCTCGACGGTGCCCCCGACCGCGTCGCCCGGTACCGGACGTTGTTCGACGAGCCTCTCGCGCCGGCGCAGCTGCGGGCGACTGCGGCGTCCGGTCCATCGGCCGTTGGTCCGCCCGGGTGCGGACCGTCCGGGCCCACCCCGGCGGAAGTACCCGAAACGCCCAGCTGAACGGTGAGCGCAGAGCGACGAGCGGTAGGCCGAACTGTTAAATCTGACGACAGGCGTTCTTCGCCACGCGGCGTTGCTGTTGACCGCACCCGGGTGACCGCTAGTAGCGTTCATGGCGACGGTACGCACCCGATGCGGACCGTCCGGGGAGGCCCTGGTCGTGGTGTGTTGCACCCGAGGGGGCCGGCACCCGGCCCTCACGGGCGCTGGGCGACGAGCAGCAGGTCGTCGAGTGTGCCGTCAGGGGCCGGCCGGCCCACCAGAGAGTTGGGCGTGGTGCCGCGCCCACAAGGAGCACCCGTGACCGACCGTCGCAACGCCTTCGTTCCGGAGAGCAACGACGCACCGTCTGGCACTCCGTCCCGCTGCTACGTGCTCGACACGTCCGTGCTGCTGTCCGACCCGTGGTCGCTGACCCGGTTCGACGAGCACGACGTCGTCCTGCCGCTGGTGGTGATCTCTGAGCTCGAAGGCAAGCGCAACCACCCCGAGCTCGGGTGGTTCGCGCGTACGGCGCTGCGCCAGCTCGACGAGCTGCGCATCACGCACGGCCGTCTCGACGCCCCGATCCCGGTCGGGACCGCGGGCGGCACCCTGCACGTCGAGCTCAACCACACCGACCCGAGCGTCCTGCCGGCCGGGTTCCGCACCGACAGCAACGACAGCCGGATCCTCGCCTGCGCGCTGAACCTGCAGGCCGAGGCCGCCGGCACCCGGGAGATCGTGCTCGTCACCAAGGACATGCCGTTGCGGGTCAAGGCCGCCGCGGTCGGTCTGCCGGCCGACGAGTACCACGCCCAGGACGTCGTCAGCTCCGGGTTCACGGGGATGGCCGACCTCGACGTCAGCCAGGAGGAGGTCGACGCCCTCTTCCGCGACGGCAGCATCGACCACGACACCGCCCGCGATCTGCCCTGCAACACGGGCCTGCGGCTGCTCGGCGGGTCGGGCGCGGCACTCGGACGGGTCACTGCCGACAAGCGGGTGAAGCTCGTGCGCGGCGACCGCGAGGCGTTCGGGCTGCACGGACGCTCCGCCGAACAGCGCGTCGCCCTCGACCTGCTGCTCGATCCCGAGGTGGGAATCGTGTCGCTGGGCGGGCGCGCCGGGACGGGGAAGTCGGCACTGGCGCTCTGCGCCGGGCTGGAGGCGGTGCTGGAGCGTCAGCAGCACCGCAAGGTCGTGGTGTTCCGGCCGCTCTACGCCGTCGGCGGCCAGGAGCTCGGGTACCTGCCGGGCAGCGAGAGCGAGAAGATGGCGCCCTGGGCGCAGGCCGTCTTCGACACGCTCGGCGCGCTGGTCAGCCAGGACGTGATGGACGAGGTGCTCGCGCGGGGGATGCTCGAGGTGCTCCCGTTGACCCACATCCGCGGCCGCTCGCTGCACGACAGCTTCGTGATCGTCGACGAGGCGCAGTCGCTGGAGCGCAACGTCCTGCTCACGGTGCTCTCCCGGCTCGGCACCGCCTCCCGGGTGGTACTCACGCACGACGTCGCGCAGCGCGACAACCTGCGCGTCGGCCGGCACGACGGCGTCGCCGCGGTGATCGAGAAGCTGAAGGGCCACCCGCTCTTCGCCCACATCACGCTCACCCGCAGCGAGCGCAGCCCCATCGCCGCGCTGGTGACGGAGATGCTGGAGGGCCCCGCGGCCTGACCTCGCCGGCCTGACCCCGCCCGGGCGGCCTGCCGGAAGGCGGGCTGCCTCGGGTGTGGCCGGCTGATGGCGTGGCCGATGTGCAGGAACGGCACTTTCCCGCAACCCAGTTGCGGGAAAGTGCCGTTCCTGCATCCGGGGCGGTCCCCGGACCTGTGCACATGCGTGGAAGCTGTCCACAGGTCCGGCATCAGCAGAGCTGCTGAGCCGACTGGCTCGCGATGATGCGTGCATGGGTCGCAGGGGAGACGGGCCGCCGATCCACGAGGTCGCGGGCCTGCTCGCGTCGAGCGTCGTGCACGTGCGGTCGCTCGTCGAGATCGGCGTCCCTGAACGGACCGCCTACGCGCGGTGTCGGCCGGGTGGGCCGTGGCGGGCACTCCTGCCGGGAGTCGTGGCCCTCCGCAACGGGCCGCCGACCCGAGATGACCGCCGCCGCGCGGCTCTCGTCTACGTCGGGGAGCCGGCCGTGCTCACTGGCGCTGATGCGCTGGAGCTGCACGGCATCCGCAACATCCCGAGGCCCTCCGGTCCCGTCCACCTCCTTGTCCCGGCCGACCGGCGCCGATGCGGCGCGGGCAGGGTCCTCGCAGAACGAACCGAGCGAATGCCGGAGGCCACGCGCGGTCGATGGCCGCTCGCGCCCGTACGACGTGCGGTGCTCGACTTCGCCCGACGATCGCGAGATCGTGACGTCGTCCGGGCTGCACTTGCAGAGGTGGTCCAACGAGGCCTGGCGGGACCACTCGAGCTCCAGCGTGAGCTGGCAGTCTGCAGCTCCCGGGGCTCAGCGGTACCGAGGTCCGTGCTCGAAGAGATCGGGGCCGGCGTCCGATCGGTCGCCGAAGCGTATGCACGCCGGTTGGTCGCGAATTCCGGCTTGCCTGCCCCGGTGTGGAACGCACGGCTCGTGGACGATCGAGGTCGCTTCATCGCCATGCCTGATGCATGGTTCGACGAGGTGGCGCTGGCCTGGGAGATCGACTCGCACGAGTTCCACCTCAGCCCGACAGACCATGAGCGCAACATCGCCCGCCACACCTCGATGACCGCGCACGGCATCGTCGTCGTCCGGACGCTCCCGGGTCGTGTCCGCAGGGAGCCGCGCGCGGTCCTGGACGAACTGCGCGGTGCATTGGCGGCCGCGGCGTCGCGCCCCCGGCCGACCACCGTGACCGTCGCGCCTCTGGCGTAGGGCGGCTCGGCCCGTCCCCGTGCAACTGCAGGAACGGCACTTTCCCGCAACCCAGTTGCGGGAAAGTGCCGTTCCTGCAGCAGGGGGCCCGCCACGCAGGAGCACTCCGACGGCGGGGTCACAGGCCGTGGGGCGTTCCCTCCGCGAAGCCGGCGACGGTCTGCACGCCGAGGACCGCGTTGTCGTGCAGCTCGGCGAGGGTGCGGGCGCCCGCGTAGGTGCAGGCGCTGCGGACACCCGAGCAGATCGCGTCGAGGACGTCCTCCACCCCGGGCCGGGCGGGGTCGAGCAGCTGCCGGGAGCTGGAGATCCCCTCCTCGAACAGCGACTTGCGCGCGCGGTCGAAGTCCCCGTCGCCACGGGTGCGGGCGCTGACGGCCCGCTTCGACGCCATCCCGAACGACTCCTTGTAGGGCCGGCCGGCCTCGTCGCGCAGGAGGTCGCCGGGGGACTCGTAGGTGCCGGCGAGCCAGGAGCCGATCATCGCGGCGGAGGCGCCTGCGGCGAGGGCGAGCGCGACGTCGCGGGGGTGGCGGACGCCGCCGTCGGCCCAGATGCGCACGCCGTGGTCGCGTCCGGCCGCGGCGCACTCGGCGACGGCCGAGAACTGCGGGCGCCCGACGCCCGTCATCATCCGGGTGGTGCACATGGCGCCGGGCCCGACGCCGACCTTGACGATGTCCGCCCCGGCCTCGGCGAGGTCGGCCACGCCGGAGGCGGTGACCACGTTGCCCGCGACGACCGGCACCGTGGTCCCGGACTCGGTGACGGCCCGGCGGACGGCGCGCAGGGCGTCGAGCATCTTCTCCTGGTGTCCGTGCGCGGTGTCGACGACGAGCACGTCGACCCCGGCCTCCAGCAGGGCCTTCGCCTTGGTGCCGACGTCGCCGTTGATGCCGATCGCGGCCGCGGTGCGCAGCCGGCCCCTGGCGTCGAGGGTGGGCGTGTAGATGCCGGCGCGGACGGCCCCGAGCGCGGTGAGCAGGCCCGCGACGCGACCGTCGGGGTCCAGGCCGAGCGCGACGCCGTGCCCGCCGAGGGCGTCGAAGACGTCGCGGGGGGCGGTGTCGAGCGGCATGGTCACCGGTGCGGGGGCGAGCACGTCGGACAGCCGGGTGAAGCGGTCGACACCGTGGCACGCCGCCTCGTCGACGGTCCCGACGGGCCGGTGGCCGTCGTCGACGATCACGACGGTGCCGTGCGCACGCTTGGGCAGGAGGTTGAGCGCGTCGGCGACGGCGTCGTCGGTGTGCAGGGTCAGCGGGGTGTCCCAGACCGGGTGCCGTGACTTGATCCACGCGACGATCCCGGCGACGGCCTGGGCGTCGACGTCCTGGGGCAGGACGGTGAGCGCGCCGCGGCGGGCGAGCGTCTCGGCCATCCGGCGGCCGGCGACCGCGGTCATGTTGGCCGCGACGACGGGCACGGTGGCGCCGGAGCCGTCGGTGGTCGAGAGGTCCACGTCGAACCGGGACGCGACCGACGACCGGGAAGGTACCAGGAAGACGTCGTCGTAGGTGAGGTCGGTGGTGCCCGCCGGGGCGGGGCCGCCGCTGTCGAGGAAACGCACGAGGTCCGAAACTACGCGGGTCGGCCCGGGTCGTCAGCGCCGCATGGTTCTGAGCCGACCGGGGGGGTGACGAGGGTCTCCCACGATCGGATGAGCGCGGACTACTCAGCGCGAGCACGATGGAGACATGCCCGGGCGCTACGTCGTCGTCGGTGGTGGCGCGGTGGGCGCCACCGTCGCGGCCCAGCTGCATCTCGCCGAGATCGGCGTCGTCCTCGTCGCCCGCGGCGCGAACCTGGCGGCGTTGCGCGCCAAGGGGCTGCGCTACCTGCGCCCCGACGGTCCGCGCACCCTCCGGCTCCCTGTCGTCGCCGGCCCCGACGAGGTCACCCTCCGGTCCGACGACGTGCTCGTCGTCGCGGTGAAGTCGCAGGACACCGAGGCCGCGGTCGCCCAGTGGGCGTGGCAGCCCGTCACCGACGGGGCCGGTGCGGAGACCGCCGCGGCCGACACGCTGCCCGTCGTCCTCATGCAGAACGGCCTGGAGAACGCGCGCACGGCGTTGCGCCGCTTCACCCGCGTCGTCGACACGGTGGTGCTGAGCGGGGCCTCGCACGTGCGGCCGGGCGAGGTGGTCTCCCCGGGGAGCCCGCTCGCGGGCGGCTTCTACGTCGGTGACGCGCCGTCCGGTGCCGGGCCCGACTCCGAGCGGGTGGCCGCCGACCTGCGCAGCGCAGGCTTCGCGGTGCAGGTCGTCCCGGACATCGCCCGTTGGAAGGCGGGCAAGCTCCTCGGCAACCTCTACTGGAACCTCGACGCCCTCTACCGCCGCAGCCGGTTGCGCAGCCGGCTCGGCGACGAGCTGGTCGAGGAGGCGACGACCGTCCTGCAGGCCGCCGGGCTCGACCCGCACGCCCCGACGGTCCCCGACGCGCTCGACCGCGCGTCGTTCGAGACCGTCGACGTGCCGGGCGCCAAGCGCGGCGGCTCGTCGACGTGGCAGAGCCTCGCCCGTGGCCGCGGTGCCGAGGGCGACTACCTCTACGGCGAGATCGCTCTCCTCGCGCGGCTCCACGGGCTGCGCGCCCCGCTCAACGAGGCCGTGCAGACCCGGATCGCGACCGTCGCGAGACAGGGCGTGCGGCCCCGGTCGCTCCCGATGAGCGACATCGCCGAGCTGCTGGGCTACTCGGGCATGGCCGCGCCGCTCGCGATGCTCTGACCGGCAGCGTCGGCCCCGGCGCGGCCCGGCTCACGGCGCGAGGAGCGCGCGGACCGCGTCGATCGTGTCGGCCTCGGCGGCGGTCTTGTCGGGCCGGTAGCGCAGCACCCGGGCGAACCGCAGCGCCACCCCGCCCGGATAGCGGACGCTGCGCTGCGCCCCGTCGAGCGCGATCTCGACGACGAGCTCGGGCCGCAGCAGCACGGCGTGCCCGTCCTGTTCGCGCGCGTACCCGGGGAACGTCGCGGTCTGCCAGGCGAGCAGCTCGTCGGTCATCCCCTTGAAGGTCTTGCCGACCATGATCGGCTCGCCGCCGTCGGGGTCGCGGGCGCCGAGGTGGATGTTCGACAGGCTCCCGGTCCGCCGCCCGTAGCCCCACTCCGCGCCGAGGACGACGAGGTCGAGCGTGTGCACCGGTTTGACCTTCTGCCAGGTCTTGCCACGGCGTCCCGCCGCGTACGGCGCAGCCAGCGACTTGACGACGACCCCCTCGTGCCCGGCGGTCAACGCGTCGTCGAGGACCTGCGCGGCCTGCTCCGGATCGGGCCTGCGCACACCCGGCATCCGGAGGTGCGCGTGCGCGTCGGCGGCGAGCAGCCCGGCCAGCGCGTCGAGGCGCTGCTCGAGCGGCGCGTCGAGCAGGTCGGCGCCGTCGAGATGCAGGAGATCGAAGAAGAAGGGGCTGAGCAGCCGCGGCGCGTCGTCGGCCTCGGATCCGTCGGAACCGAAGCGCGACATCGTGTCCTGGAACGCGCGGGGGCGGCCGTCGTCGTCGAGCGCGAGGGTCTCGCCGTCGAGCACCGCGGTGCGGCAGGGCAGCGCGCGGACCTGCTCGACGAGCTCCGGCACGGCCGCGGTGATCTCACGCAGGCTGCGCGTCCACACCCGGACCTCGTCGCCGTCGCGGTGCACCTGGATCCGGGCGCCGTCGAGCTTGAACTCGACGGTGACCTCGGCCCCGAGGCTGTCGAGCGCCGCGTCCAGCGAGTCGCCCGGGGCCGCCAGCATCGGCCGCACCGGCACGCCGACCCGCAACGTCACCGCGTCGAGGGCCGCGATCCCGCCCGTGAGGGCCGTGGCCGCCGTCTCGGGGAGCCTGCCCGACAGCATGAACGCGCGCCTGACCGAGGCCGGCGGGACGTCGGCGGCGACGGCGATCGCGTCGAGCATGACGCCCTCGAGCGCGCCGTGGCGCAGTTCGCCCCCGACGAGCCGGGCGAGGAACGCCTGCTCGGCCTCGGTCGCGGCGCCGAACAGGGCGGCGAGCAGCTCCTTGCGCCGCCGCGCGGAACCTGCGCCCGCCGTGCCGGCGAGCTCGGTGAACGTCGCGTCGACCTCCGCGACCGTGAGCGTCGGCTCCGCGGCGGGCTCGGTGGCCGCCGCCTGCAGGGTGCGCCAGCCGGTACCGATGCGGCCCTGCCGCGCCTCCCCGGAGAGCCAGGACGCCGCCGGCTCGACGACGCCGTCGGCGTGCGCGGCGCGCAGGAGGGCCGCGATCGCCGCGGCCTTCTCCTTGCGGGAGCGGGTGGCGGCGACCGCGGCGGACGTCGTCACGACCTCGGCGAGCAGCACCGGGCCAGTCTCGCAGCGCGCCCCGACAACTTCTCACCGATCCCGGGTCGTGGGTGGCACTTTCACCGGCCCGGCTCTACGCCGCGGCCACCGTCGCCGTCCGCAGCATGTCGGCGATCCGCACCACGCCGGTGCAGGTTCCGTCGGCGGCGACGAGGACGACGTCGTCGTAGCTGCGCGCGGGGTCGCCGGACAGACCGGCGCGCAGCGCCTCCCCGGTCGGGGTGTGTTCGTCGAGCACGCGCGGCCGGTCGCCCAAGGTCGCCGCGGGACGGGCCGCGTAGAGCGCCCGGCCGTACGGGCCGGAGATCGCGAGCATGAACCGGTTTCGGTCCAGGTGGCACGTCGGGACGCGGCGCGGGTCGACGAGGACGACGCCCCCCGCGTGCGGGTGGTCGGCGAACACGCGTCGGGCGTCGTCGGCGGTCGCGGTGTCGGGCAACGTGACCGCGGCCTGGGCGAGGTCGCGGACAGCGGTCGGCCGGTGCCGCGTCGCCACGGCTGCGCCGTCGGACCCCGGCGACGCATCGACGGCCCCGCCCGCGACGCCCGCGAGCGCGAGATCGACCGGCAGCGTCACCCCGGAGGTCGATGCCCGCCTGCGCGGCGTGGCCAGCAGCGGGCCCTGCGCGAGGGTCACGCCCAGCCCGCCGAGCGCAGTGAGCTGCCCGGGCTCGGTGACGCCGGTCGCCACGACCCGTGCGGCCGCCGCCCCGGCGACCTCGACGAGCGCGTGCGCGACCGTCGAGGCCAGTGAGCTGTGCCCGAGCCCGGCGACGATGTGCGGGTCGAGCTTGACCAGGTCGGGCCGTGCTGCGGCGACGACGTCGAGGCCGAACCCGCCGGCCGCGTCCAGGGCGATCCGGAAGCCCCAGGACCGCAGCTCGCGCAGCGCGTCGACCAGCGCCGCGGTCGGCGCGGCCGACGCGGGCGGGCCGACCTCCAGAACCACCGGCGGAACGGCGCGACCACGCTCGGCGAGGCCGTCGAGCATGCCGCGCAACCGTCGGCGGGACCCGACGACGGTGTCGGCGAGCACGTCGACGTGCAGCGGGACCGACGCGTCGGCGTCGGTGGCGAAGGCCAGGGACGCGAGGGCCACCGCGGCGTCGAGCTCGACGACCTGCCGGGTGCCCCAGACGGTACCGGCGGCCCGCGAGCCGATCCGGTCGCGTTCGTGCCGTGGCTGCACCTCGAAGCCGACGACGCGGGAGGTGCGCAGGTTGAAGATCGGTTCGAAGGCGAACCGTTCGTGCACGTCCATCGCATGCCTGCCAGGGGTGAACGGACTCGGGGGAGCGGTCACAACTTGTCACGCGAAAGCGGCCGCCGGGCGACGGCCGGGTGAACGAACGGGGTCGTCAGTGGGGGCGCGTCATGGCCAGGACGTCGAGCGCCTCGTCGAGCTGGGCGAGCGTGAGTTTTCCGGCGTCGACGTGGCCACGTTCCAGGACGACCTCGCGGATCGTGCGGCGTTCGCTGAGCGACTGCTTCGCGATCGACGCGGCCTCCTCGTAGCCGAGGTACTTGTTCAGCGGTGTGACGATCGACGGCGACGACTCGGCGTACTCACGGGTGCGTTCGACGTCCGCCTCGGCGCCGTCGACGACCTTGTCGGCCAACAGCCGGGCGACCGCCGAGAGCAGCCGTGCGGACTCCAGGACGTTGCGCGCCATCACCGGCATCATCACGTTGAGCTCGAGGTTGCCCTGGCTGCCGGAGAACGCGACCGTCGCGTCGTTCCCGATGACCTGGGCCGCGACCATCATCGTCGCCTCGCAGATCACCGGGTTGACCTTGCCCGGCATGATCGAGCTGCCCGGCTGCAGGTCCGGCAGGTGGATCTCGGCCAGCCCGGTGCGCGGGCCCGAGGAGAGCCAGCGCAGGTCGTTGGCGATCTTGTACAACGAGACGGCGACCGTCCGCAGCGCACCCGACGCCTCGACCAGCGCGTCGCGCGAGCCCTGGGCCTCGATGTGATCGGCGGCCTCGGACAGGACGTCGAGCCCGGTCGCCGCGCGCAGCTCCTCGACGACACCCGCCGCGAAGCCGTCCGGCGCGTTCAACCCGGTGCCGACGGCCGTGCCGCCGATCGGCAGCTGCGCGAGGCGCGGCAGCACGTCACGGACCCGGGCGGCACCGTTCTCCGCCTGCGTCGCCCAGCCGCCGGCCTCCTGACCGAGGGTGATCGGCACGGCGTCCATGAGGTGGGTGCGCCCCGCCTTGACGACGTCGGCCCAGTCGGCGCTGCGCCGCCGCAGCGAGGCGGCGAGGTGTTCGAGCGCGGGGACGACGTCCTCGGCGAGCGCCTCGGTGGCCGCCACGTGGATCGTCGTCGGGAAGACGTCGTTCGACGACTGCGACGCGTTGACGTGGTCGTTCGGGTGCACGTCGAGACCTGCTCGGGAGGCCAGCGTGGCGATGACCTCGTTGGCGTTCATGTTCGACGACGTGCCCGAGCCCGTCTGGAAGACGTCGACGGGGAAGTGCGCGTCGTGGTCGCCGGCCGCGACCTCGTCGGCAGCGCCGGCGATGGCCGCGGCGATCTCCTCCGGCAGGACGCCGATCCGCCCGTTCACGCGCGCCGCGGCCGCCTTGACCAGGCCGAGCGCCCGGATCTGGGCGCGTTCGAGGCCGCGCCCGGAGATGGGGAAGTTCTCGACGGCGCGTTGGGTCTGGGCACGCCACAGCGCGTCGGCGGGCACCCGCACCTCGCCCATGGTGTCGTGCTCGATCCGGAACCCGTCCCCGCCGTCGCTCATGGCCCCCAGTGTTCTCCCCGGCCGGCCCGCCCCGCGACGAGACGGCCACCACCGGGCCACGACTCACACGGTCAGGCGACTCACACGGTCAGGCGACTCACAAGATCACGCAACGACCTGGACGACGGACCCCTTGCTCAACGACGAGAAGAACGTCTGCGCCGCGGCCTTGGACAGGTGGATGCAGCCGTGCGACTGCACGGACAGGCTGCCCTGGTGGAAGGCGATGCCGCCGTTGAAGAACACGGAGTAGGGCATCGGGGCGTTGTTGAACAGGCTGCTCTTGTGGTTGATGTTCTTGAACGTCACCGCGAACGTGCCCGGCGGCGTGCGCCAGCCCGGACGGCCGCTGGTGATCGGGACGGGCCCGTAGACGGCCTTTCCGTCGCGGACCAGCCAGGCCTTCTTCGTCGAGAGCTGGACGCAGGCCGCGACGGTCGCCTTGCAGGGCGTGCCCGCCGCGAGCCCGGCCACGACCGCGGTCCTCGGCGGCGCGGTCCGCGGGGCCGTCGTGACCGGGGCCGCGGTCGTTGCCGCGGTCGTCGCCGTCGTCGCCGGAGCCGGGGTGGTCGTCGGCGGCGCGGCGGGCACCTGAGCCGGCTGTTCCGGCGGCGCGGCGGCGGCCGGCGCGGTCCGGACGGCCGGCACCTCGCCCGGGAAGGCCGACGGCGTGGCGCCGGCATGGGCGCAGCCGCCGATCAGGGCCAGGCCGAGGACGACAGCAAGTGCCCGAATCGCGCGCATCCGTACCCCCCATCGCGATCATCGAAGGATCGGCGCGTCACACGCGCCCCACCAGCCCCGTTCGGGTGGTGGAATGTTCACGATTCGGTCACGGCTGCAGCGAGGTGCCTCCCGGTCTCGCGGTCCGCTCACGACCGGGTCGGGCCCGCCGCCGGGTGACCGGCCCTGCGCACGACGGGGTCGGCCGGAGGTCACGCACGGTGGCGCCGACCAACCGCGGCGCAGGTCGCAGGTCGACGTCCCGGTGCGTCGCGGTGTGCCGGGACGTCGGGCCCGGGGTCAGGGCAGGGGCGGGGCCTCGCTGGGGCGCACGTCGAAGTCGATCGACGAGTACTCCCGCAGCTTGGTGAGCCGGTGGTAGCCGTCGATCATCCGGACGGTGCCCGACTTCGAGCGCATGACGATCGACTGCGTGGTGCAGCCGCCCGCCCCGTACTGCACGCCCTTGAGCAGGTCGCCGTTCGTGACGCCGGTTGCGCAGAAGAAGACGTTGTCGCCGCGGACGAGGTCGTCGGTGGTGAGCACCCGGCCGAGGTCGTGACCCGCGGCGACGGCCCGCTCGCGCTCGGCGTCGTCGGACGGCCAGAGCCGACCCTGGATCGCGCCGCCCATGCACTTCAGCGCGGCCGCGGCGATGATCCCCTCCGGGGTCCCGCCGATGCCGTACAGCATGTCGACGCCGGTGTTCGGGCGCGCGGCGGAGATGGCGCCGGCGACGTCGCCGTCGGAGATGAAGTTGATGCGGGCGCCGGTGGCCCGCACCTGCTCGACGATCTCGGCGTGCCGCGGCCGGTCGAGGATGCAGACGGTGACCTCGGCGACGTCGTACCCCTTGGCCTGCGCGACGCGGCGGATGTTCTCGCCGACGGGCGCGGTGATGTCGATGACGTCGGCGGCCTCCGGTCCGACGGCGATCTTCTCCATGTAGAAGACGGCGGAGGGGTCGAACATCGCGTCGCGCTCGGCGACGGCGAGCACCGCCAGCGCGTTGGGCATGCCCTTGGCCATCAGGGTGGTGCCGTCGATCGGGTCGACCGCGACGTCGCACCACGGCCCCTCGCCGTTGCCGACTTCCTCGCCGTTGAACAGCATGGGCGCCTCGTCCTTCTCGCCCTCGCCGATGACGACGATGCCCCGCATCGAGACCGTGCCGATCAGCTGCCGCATCGCGTCGACCGCCGCGCCGTCGCCGCCGTTCTTGTCGCCGCGGCCCACCCACCGGCCCGCGGCCA
The DNA here is from genome assembly GCF_036984265.1 of Pseudonocardia sp. D17. Lineage (NCBI taxonomy): Bacteria > Bacillati > Actinomycetota > Actinomycetes > Pseudonocardiales > Pseudonocardiaceae > Pseudonocardia > Pseudonocardia sp. D17. Next base: position 23,849 of record NZ_BPRG01000054.1, read on the forward strand.
TCGCCGCCGCCTCGGTGACGCGGACGAGCTCCATCGCGAGGTTGCGGTCGGGTCGCTGACGCTGGTCGGTGGACATCGGGGCGCCTCCAGGGGTCAGGGGTGTGCCGCCTCGATCCTCGCAGATCGACGCACTGCGCCGCGCCGTCCGACGCCTGAGACGATGGCAACGTGAGCGGTACCCCTCGACCCGATCCGCAGCCCGCCCCGGCCCCCGACGCCGGCGACCGGCCCGACGCGCACGGCTCCACGGCGCCCGCGGAGGACCCCGGGCACGGCTCGGCGGCGCCCGCCGAGGATCCGGGGAAGGGCTCGGAAGCGCCCGCGGAGCAACCCGGGGAGGGCCCGGCGAAGCCCGCCCGCGGGTTGCCCAGGGTGCGCGAGATGCTGCTCGCGATCGGGCTGATCATCGTCGTGTCGCTGCTGTTCACCCGGTCCTGCTCGTTCAGCCCGGGCGGCCCGACGGTCGCGCCCGGTTCGGCACCGACCGTCGACTCCGCCGCGCAGCTGCAGGAGGCCGCGCTGCACACCCCGTTCGCGCTGCACGTCCCGCAGCTGCCGCCGGGCTGGACGGCCAACTCGGCCGACGACGGGCCGGTGGTCGGTGGCGGCCGTGCCGTCACCGTCGGCTACCTCACCGAGGGCGGCTCCTACGTGCGGCTCGTGCAGAGCGACGCGACCGAGGAGAACCTCGTCGCGGCGCAGGCGGGCGGTCCGCAGACGGCCACCGGCACCGTCGACGCGGCCAGCCTGACCTGGGTTGTCTACCGCGTCGGACCGCGGTCGGAGACGATGTGGGTGGCGCAGCTGCCCTCGACCCCGCGGTCGTCGCTGCTGCTCACGGGCAGCGCGCCGGAGCCGGACTTCCGCGCGCTCGCGCAGGCCGCCGTCGACGGGACGGTGCTCCCGGTCGGCAGCGCACCGTCCTGACTCACCGGTCGTGCTCGCGGGCCTCGTCCAGGGCCTTCTCGACGCGCTCGCGCGCTCCCGCCAGCTGCTCCTCGCAGCGGCGGGCCAGCGCCTCGCCGCGCTCCCACAGCGCCACGGACTCGTCGAGCCCGAGGCCGCCGACCTCCAGGGTGCGGACGACCTCGGCCAGCTCGTCGCGGGCCTGCTCGTAGCCGAGGCTCTCGACCGGGGGCCGTGCGTCGCTCATGACGCGCCATCCTGCCCGGCCGCCGTCGCCGGTTCGACGCGGGCCGCGACCGCGCCGTCGGCGACCCGGATGCGCAGCCGGTCACCCTCGCCGACCTCGCCCGCCGACCGCAGCACCGGCCAGGCCACACCCCGGTCGGCGGCCTCGCCGTCGGGCACCCGCTGCACGACGGCATAGCCGCGGGCCAGCGTCGCCGCGGGGCCGAGCGTGGTCAGCCGGGCGCGCAGGTGCTCGATCTCGGTGGCCCGCGCGGCGAGCCCCCGGTCGAGGGCGGCGTGGGTCCGCTCCCGCAGGCGTTCCAGCTCCTCGTGCCGAACCTGCAGGCCGCCCAACGGGTCCGCCAGCACCGGCCGGGCGCGCAGCGCGACGAGCAGCCGCTGCTCGCGGTCGACCCAGCCGTGCAGGGCGCGCCGCGCGCGGTCGCGCAGCCCGGAGATCCGCGCGCTCTCCTCGGCGAGGTCGGGCACGAGCCGGCGCCCGGCCTCGGTGGGCGTGGAACAGCGCAGGTCGGCGACGTGGTCGACGAGCGGGGTGTCGGGTTCGTGCCCGATCGCGGAGACGACGGGCGTGCGGGCATCGGCGACCGCGCGGCACAGCGTCTCGTCGGAGAACGGCAGCAGGTCCTCGACGCTGCCGCCGCCGCGGGCCAGCACGATGACGTCGACGTCCGGGTCCCGGTCGAGCACGCCCAGCGCCTCGACGATCTGTGGCACCGCGAGCGCCCCCTGCGTGGCGGTGTGCTCGATTCGGAACCGCACCGACGGCCAGCGCGCCGTCGCATTGGACACGACGTCGTGCTCGGCCGCCGACGCCCGCCCCGTGATCAGCCCGATGCGCCCGGGCAGGAACGGCAGCGGGCGCTTGCGCGCGACGTCGAACAGGCCCTCGGCGGCCAGCAGTCGGCGCAGCCGCTCGATGCGCGCCAGCAGCTCACCGAGGCCGACGGCCTGGATCCGGTCGACGCGCAGGCTCAGCGTGCCGCGCCCCAGGAAGAACGACGGCTTGCCGTGCACGACGACACGGTTGCCCTCGGTGACGGCGGGACCGCCCTCGCGAACCAGCCCGACGGGGCAGGTGAGCTGCAGGGAGACGTCGGCGGCGGGATCGCGCAGCGTCAGGAACGCCGTGCCGGTCCCGGGCCGCGCGGTGACCTGCGCGAGCTGGCCCTCCACCCAGACCGCGCCCAGCCGGTCGACCCACTCGGCGATCTTGCGGGCGACCGTCCGGACCGGCCAGGGCGACTCCGGGGACGTCGGGGCGTCGCTCACCCCTCGGTCATCGTGACGATGCGGTTCCCGAGCATCGTCACGTAGGGCGGGCGGTTGCCGTGGCTGATCTCCCACTGCAGCAGGGCGCGCAGCTCGTCGACGTCGAGCGCCCGCAGGCGCCCGCGCAGCTGCGGGATCGTCATACCGGCGTACCCGGGGAGGACGGCCGGGCCGTCGTCCTCGGCGGCCGCGTCGCGGATCGTCTCGGCGGCGACCTCGGTCGCCGGGTCGGCGGCGACGATCGGGTCCTCCGGGTCGGCGGGCAACGTCGACCCGCCCGTCGCCCCACCCGTCGACCCCGCCGCCGGTTCGGTGTCGTCGTCTTCGGTGTCGTCGTCTTCGGTGTCGTCGTCGAACGTGGCCCGCCCGCGCATCGACGTCACCGACGCGCCGTTCACGGTCGCCGGTTCCTCGTCGTCGAAGGTCGCCCAGCTCGGGGTCTCGGGCACCGGTCGCAGCGCGCCGAGCGCGCGGTCGCCCTTGATGGCCAGCTCGGTCACCCGCTGCTGCACCCTCATCGACACCTGCAGCGCCTGGCTGACGGCCGTCACGGGCAGCTCGGTGACGAGACGAGGCAGGTCGCGGGCCTGCTCGACGGCGGTGGCGACAAGGCCGGCGGCGATCCGCACCGGCATCGGCAGCGGCTTCATGCCCGCATCATCCCCTGCGCCGCCGGGGCCGTCACCTGGGGGAGTGGCTGCGCCCCTTCGGCACGGCCCCGACGGGTGACGGCGTGGGTCACGTCGGGCGGCCCGTCGCCCGACACCGCCGTACGCTGGTGGCATGTCCCGAGCCGAGACCAAGCGAATCCTGCTCGCCAAGCCGCGCGGGTACTGCGCGGGCGTGGACCGGGCCGTCGAGGCGGTCGAGAAGGCGTTGGAGCAGCACGGGGCTCCCGTCTACGTCCGCAAGCAGATCGTGCACAACGTCCATGTCGTCGAGACGCTGACCGAGCGCGGCGCGATCTTCGTCGACGAGACCGACGAGGTGCCGCCCGGCTCTATCGTCGTGTTCTCCGCGCACGGGGTCTCGCCCGCGGTCCGCCAGCAGGCCGAGGACCGCGAGCTGCGCACGATCGACGCGACCTGCCCGCTGGTCACCAAGGTCCACGGTGAGGTCAAGCGGTTCGCCCGCGAGGACTACGACATCCTGCTCGTCGGTCACCGCGGCCACGAGGAGGTCGAGGGCACCTCGGGCGAGGCGCCCGGCAACGTCCAGCTCGTCGACAGCGCGGCCGACGTCGCGTCGGTGACGGTGCGCGACCCCGACAAGGTCGTCTGGCTCTCGCAGACCACGCTGAGCGTCGACGAGACGATGGAAACCGTTGCCGCGCTGCGGGAGCGCTTCCCGACGCTGCAGAACCCGCCGAGCGACGACATCTGCTACGCCACGCAGAACCGCCAGATCGCGGTGAAGGCGATGGCCCCGCACTGCGATCTCGTGCTGGTCGTGGGGTCGGCCAACTCGTCGAACTCGGTGCGGCTCGTCGAGGTCGCCCTCGCCGCTGGCGCCGGGGCGTCGTACCTGATCGACTACGCCCGCCAGATCGACGAGAGCTGGCTCGAGGGCGTGACGACGGTCGGGGTCACCAGCGGCGCCTCGGTCCCCGAGGTCCTCGTCCGCGGCGTGCTCGAGCACCTGGGCGAGCACGGGTTCGGCGAGGTCGAGGAGATCACGACTGCCGAGGAGACCTTGACGTTCGCCCTTCCCCGCGAGCTCCGCCCGAGCCGCGCGGGTCGCTGACCCGGCCGCCCTCGCGGCCTGCACGGTCGGCCTCCAGGCGCTTCTCGCGAGCCCGCCGGCGGGCCTCCTCCGCGACGGTCGGCTTCGGCTCCCGACGTCCCGGGGCCCGGCCCGCGGGGCCGCCTCGGCCCTGCGCAGCCCGGTCGCGGCCGGCGAGCCTGCCGAGCCGAAGCTCGGGATCGTCGTTGCGCTGCAACAGGAGCCGCCCGATCCCGATACCGACGACGACCGCTGTGGTGGTGGCCATCGTGGGGAACGAGTTGATCAGCGGGGCCCCGACGAGCAGCAGCGTCTCGGTCGTCCCGCCGCCGGAGCGCGACGGCCCGACCAGCAGCACCATCACCGGGACGAGCACCGCGACCAGCAGCGGCGGCTGCACGATCGGCAGGAACAGGCTGCGGCGGCGCACCCACATCACCGCGAGCAGGCAGCCGGTGAAGAACCCGACCTTGAAGACGATCCCCGCGGTACCCGACCGCAGGACGTCGATCAGCACGCCCAGCCCGGTGAACGCCACGGCGACGCCCAGCGCCGCGACCGGCGGGATGCCCAGCACCGTGCCGATGATCGACCGGTCGGGCATCGGCCACTGCCCCTGCGAACCGGACCCGCCGGACCGCCCCTGGCCGGGACGCCCCGGGTGGCGGACGGCGCCCGCCGGGCGAGGTGATGTCACCCCGTCACGGTAGCCGGGGCGTCGTCCTCGTCGTCGTCGGCATGCGGGCCGACGATCTCCCGTTCGAGCTGATGTAACGCGATCAGGGAGTCCGCGGCCGACGCGACGAGTTCGGGGGCGGCGACGGTGCGCGGGGCGCGGTCGACCTGGCCGGGGGCGGCCAGGTCGTCGTCGGCGACCTTGAGCTCGGTGAGCTTGCGGGCGGTGACGAGGACCCGTGACTCCAGCGACGACACCGTCTGGTTGTAGCTGGTGATGGCCGTGTCGAGACTGCGGCCCAGCTTGGCCACGTGGTTGCCCATCGTCGCGAGCCGCGAGTGCAGCTCCCTGCCGAGCTGGTGGACCTGGGCAGCGTTGCGCGCCAACGCTTCCTGCCGCCAGGTGTAGGCGACGGTGCGCAGCAGCGCGATCAACGTCGTCGGGGTGGCGATCACGACGTTGCGCGCGAACGCGTGCTCGAGCAACGACGGGTCGGACTGCAGGGCCGCCTCGAGGAACGGGTCGCCCGGCACGAAGAGCACCACGAACTCCGGCGACGGCTCGAACGCCGCCCAGTACGCCTTGGCGGACAACGAGTCCACGTGCTGGCGCAGCTGGCGGGCGTGCGCGGCGAGCCGCTCGGCGTGCACCTCGGGCTCCCGGGTCTCGACCGCGTCGAGGTAGGCGGCGAACGGCACCTTCGCGTCGACGACGATCTGCTTGTCGCCCGCCAGGTGCACGACCATGTCGGGGCGGACGCCGCCGTCGGCGTCGCCGCCCGTGCCGGTTCCGGTGACCTGGGTGTCGAAGTCGCAGTGCTCGACCATGCCGGCGAGCTGCACGATGCGTTCCAGCTGCAGCTCGCCCCAGCGGCCGCGGACCTGCGGCGCCCGCAGCGCGCTGACCAGCTGCCGGGTCTCGCTCTGCAGCTTCTCCGACGACCGGTGCATCGCGACGACCTGCTCGCGCAGCCCGGCGTAGGCCGACTCGCGGTCCTTCTCCACGGCCCGCAGCTGGCCCTCGACCCGGGCGAGCGTGGCCGTCATCGGGTCGATCAGCTTGTCGAGCGCCGCGGCGCGGGCCGCCTCGTCGCCCGCGGCCTTCGCGGACAGCGCCGCCGTGGCCTCCTTGATCCGACCCTCCGCCAGCGCGACGAAGTGCTCGTTGTTGCGCGCCAACGCATCTGCCGACAGCGACCGGAACGCCTCCTTGAGCTCGGCGTCGCGCCGCAGCAGGAGCTCCTCGCGGGCCGCGCCGGCCTCGCGCTCGCTGCGCAGGGCCGCACCGTGCGCGGCGGCCTCGCTCTCCGCGCGGCGCAGGCGCTCCGAGGCGGTGTCGACCTCCTCGGACAGCTCCTCGACACGCTCGAGCAGCGCGGCCCGCTCGGCGCGCAGAGCCGCCGTGTCGGCCCGCGCCGTCGCCGACACCTCCGCGACGCGGCGGGCCGCCTCCGCCGCCGCCACCTTGTGCCGCGAGCCCAGGAACAGCCACGCCACGCCGAAGCCCGCCACCAGGCCCACGAGCAGGCCGATGAGCAGCACGTTCACGGCGGTGACGAGATCCACGGCCCCAGGGTGCACCCGCGCTCCGACAGAACCGGCGTGCCACGCCGACCACCCGACAGGGTGTACGGCAAGAGGCCGAGACGGATCGGCGAGCGGTCGAACAAACGGTCGAATCGTCGACTTCGGACCGTCGCGCCCTCAATGCACGAGCGTCAGCCGGCCTCGTGTGCGATGAGCGCGCGCTTCACCGGCAGCCCCCACCGGAAGCCGCCGAGGCTGCCGTCGAGTCGCAGGACCCGGTGGCAGGGCACGAACAGCGCGGCCGCGTTGCGCGCGCAGGCCGATGCGGCGGCGCGGATCGCCGCCGGGCGCCCGGACAGCGTGGCGTACTCCGTGTAGGTCACCGGGCCGCCCGCGGGAACGGTCCGCAGCACGTCCCAGGCGTGCTCGAGGAACGGGCCGGAGCGCTGCCGCACCGGCACGGCGTCGATGACACCGAGGTCGCCCTCGTGGTATGCGAGGACGGCCTTGCCGACGGGACCCAGGTCCGGCACGGCGCGCGAGTCGGCGGGGCGCAGCGACGGGTGGATCAGCGGCAGGAGGTCGTCGACGTCGCCGGTCCAGCCGGAGGCCAGGACGGCGCCGTCGTCGGCGACGACCGCGGTGAACGGTCCGATCCGGGTGTCGATGGTGGACCACGCGTTCATGACGTCTCCTTCGTGCGGGCGGCGGGAACCGATGCCCGCCAGAGGTGGGTGGCCGCGTAGGACCGCCAGGGCCGCCACCGTTCGGCGTGGGCGGTCAGCGCGGGGATGTCCGAGGGCAGGCCCAGCGCGGCGGCCCCGCGACGGACGGCGAGGTCCTCGGCGAGCAGCTCGTCGGGGTCGCCGAGCAGACGCATGGCCAGGTAGCCGGCCGTCCACGGGCCCACCCCGGGCTGCGCGAGCAGGTCGGCGCGCAGCGCGGCGGGCTCGCGGCCCGCGTCGAACACGAGGTCGCCGCTCGCGATCGCCGAGGCCAGCCCGACGAGCGTCGCCGTCCGCCTGGCCGGCCCGCTCACGACGTCGGCCGCGCGCTCGGCGAGCGCCTCCGCCGTCGGGAAGAGCAGGCCCGGACCGTCCCACTGCTCCGGGAGCGGCTCGCCGAGCTCCGCGACGAGGCGCGACGCGGCCGTCCGGGCGCCGCTGACCGACACCTGCTGGCCCAGGACCGTCCGCACGACGAGCTCGACCGGGTCGACCGTGCCGGCGACCCGGATTCCCGGCACGGCCCCGACCGACGGCGCGAGCGCGGGATCGGCGGCCAGTGCGATGTCGACGGCGACCGGGTCGGCGTCCAGGTCCAGCAGTCTGCGGATGCGTGCGACGGCGGGGCCGACGTCACGCGGGTCGACGGGCCGTAGCGTCGCCGTGACGTGCCGGGCCCCGGGCGGCGCCGACAGGTCGAGCGCCACCGTCGCCGGACCGTGCGGGAGTCGCAGCGTGCGCCGGTAGCAGCTGCCGACGACCTCCTCCACGCCGGCGATCGCCCTGTGGCGCAGGTGGTCGAGCAACCCCTCCGCGTCGAACGGGAGGCGGTGGGGCAGCCGTAGCACCAGCGCGCCCGCGACCGGGGTGAGCCGCTCGCCGCCGCGACGGGCCGCGTCCGCGCGCAACGTCCGCGGCGGCACCGCGTAGACGGCGCGGACGGTGTCGTTGAACTGCCGGACGCTGGCGAAGCCCGCGGCGAACGCGACGTCGGCCATGGGCAGGCTCGTCGTCTCGACGAGAAGTCGTGCGGTGTGCGCGCGGTGTGCCCTCGCCAGCGCGAGCGGGCCCGCGCCGAGCTCGGCCGTCAGGACGCGGTTGAGCTGGCGCTCCGAGTAGCCGAGCGCCCTCGCGAGCCCGGGCACGCCCTCCCGTTCGACGAGCCCGTCGCCGATCAGCCGCATCGCTCGGCCGGCGAGATCGGCGCGGCAGTCCCACTCCGGCGAACCGGGCACGGCATCGGGCAGGCAGCGTCGGCACGCGCGGTAGCCGCGCTGCTGGGCGGCGGCGGCCGTCGTCAGGAACTCGACGTTGCGGCGCAACGGGGTCGTCGCGGGACACGAAGGGCGGCAATAGATTCCGGTCGTCCGCACCGCGGTGACGAACTGGCCGTCGAACCGCGCGTCGCGCGAGGTCACCGCGCGGTAGCAGAGGTCCTGGTCGAGGAGCACGACGTCGATCGTGCCAGTCCAGCCCGGCCCGTTCCGGCGGGAATCGGACACGGACGTCCCTGCGTCAGTCGCGCTCGCAGATGGGACCCGAGAGGTAGCCGAGCGCGCACGCCGTCCGGATGTTGTCGTCCTGACCGCGGCGGGGCCCGCCGCGCGTGTCGTCCCGCGGTCGGGTGACGGTCGGCCGGTCGGCGTGCGTCGTCGGTGCGGCGTCGCGGGTCGCGGGCGGCGCGGTCGTCGCCCGGCGTGGCGCGGGTGCACGGGTGGTCGGCACCGGGGCGGGCGGTGCGGCTGCCGCGCCGAGGTCGGGCAGCGGGACCGGCGGGATCGCGTCGTCGAACGTGGGGAACGTGGCCACCGACGTCCCGGGAGCCGACGACGCGAAGCGCGGCAACGCCACCGGGCCCGCCGGGCTGCCCGCCATCGCGACCGCGGTGACCGCGCCGAGCGACAGCGACGCCGTCACGGCCGCGGTGAGGGCCGCACGAGGACTCGGGAACCGCACCAGGACCACCTTCGCCGACGACGGGACCGGCCACACCCCGGCGGCCTCACCGGGTCCATCGCCCGGAACCGCGCCGACGTTAGCCTTTTCGGATCATCAGGGGTACGGCGACCGGCGGTGTCGCGACCTCGCGCGGCGGTGCGACTACGCTGGTCGGTCGTGTCCCTCACCCTCGGCATCGTCGGCCTGCCGAACGTCGGTAAGTCGACCCTGTTCAACGCGCTGACCCGCAACGACGTGCTCGCCGCGAACTACCCCTTCGCGACGATCGAACCCAACGTCGGCGTCGTCCCGCTGCCCGACCCGAGGCTGGACAAGCTGGCCGAGATCCACTCGTCGGCCAAGATCGTCCCCGCCACCGTGTCGTTCGTCGACATCGCGGGCATCGTCAAGGGTGCCTCCGAGGGCGCCGGGCTCGGCAACAAGTTCCTCGCCAACATCCGCGAGTCCGACGCCATCTGCCAGGTCGTGCGCGTGTTCTCCGACGACGACGTCGTGCACGTCGAGGGCAAGGTCGACCCCGCCGCCGACATCGAGACGATCGCCACCGAGCTGATCCTCGCCGACCTCCAGACGCTGGAGAAGGCCGTCCCGCGCCTCACCAAGGAGGCGCGGATGCAGAAGGACCGCCGCGCCGTCCTGGAGGCCGCCGAGGCCGCCGTCGAGATCCTCAACAGCGGGAAGACGCTCTTCGCCGCCGGCGTCGACAAGGAACCCCTGCGCGAGCTGACGCTGCTCACCACCAAGCCGTTCCTCTACGTCTTCAACGCCGACGAGAGCGTCCTCACCGACGACGCCAGGCGCAAGGAGCTCGCCGACCTCGTCGCCCCCGCGGACGCCGTCTTCCTCGACGCGAAGGTCGAGTCCGAGCTGCTCGAGCTCGACGAGGAATCCGCCCGCGAGCTGCTGGAGTCGATCGGCCAGCCCGAGCCCGGCCTCTACTCCCTCGCCCGGGCCGGCTTCCACACCCTCGGCCTGCAGACCTACCTGACCGCGGGACCCAAGGAGGCCCGGGCCTGGACGATCAAGCAGGGCGCCACCGCCCCCCAGGCCGCGGGCGTCATCCACACCGACTTCGAGCGCGGGTTCATCAAGGCCGAGATCGTCTCCTACGACGACCTCGTCGCCGCCGGTTCCATGAACGCCGCCAAGGCCGCCGGCAAGGTGCGCATGGAGGGCAAGGACTACGTGATGGCCGACGGCGACGTCGTCGAGTTCCGGTTCAACGTCTGACCTCGGGCTGTTTCGCCCGGCCAAGTCGCCATGCGGCGCCGTCGTTCGTCAGCTGTTCGTCGGTAGGCGCGTCGACCTCGCCGAGCGTGGCTCCAACAGTGCCTTCACGACGACTCCTGGCGGCGCACGTGTGCCTCGGTGGCAGTGGCGTCGACCACTTCCGGCTCGCTGATCGTCATGCCCGTCCGGCCCGTTATCGGCTCGAAGGTCTTCAGAGCGTAGGTGGCGTTCGTGCGACAGCCGACGGCGTCGACGGCTGCGCCGACGGGAGCTCCGACGAACGGCACGAGCTTGCCGAGGTTGATCACGCCCTTCTCGCCTGCCTTGGTGACGAGGCGATAGCCGACCTTCTTGTTGATCTCGATCAGGGCGCGGCCGGGGATGCGTTGGAAGGCGGCAGCGGTGGACTTGCGGCCGATCTCGACGCCGGTCCGCTTGAGCACTTCCGCGCCGCTGCTGCCGAGCAGCGAGACGAGCACGGCGCTGCGGACCTCTTCGGAGTCGATGTCGTATCCGCGCATGTAGGCCACCGCGGCGGACATGCGGCCGGCGAGGATGTACAGCCCTGCAAGCGCGGCCGGGATGGTGACCGGTAGCGCGGCCACCCCGCCGAGTCCGGTCACGAAACCGGAGGCGGCCGCCAGGCGTGTATTGGTGCCGACGAGTTTTCGAATGGCTTGCTCGACGTCGGTGTAGGTGGCGAGGTGCTCGTCGGCGACCTCCTTCGCGCTATTGAACCTGCCCCGTCCGTTGATTCCGACGGACAGGACCTGGTCGACCAGGCCTTCGCCGAGTTCGGCGAGCTTGCCCTTCTCCACCGCCACGCGGTCCCCTTCCGGCGCTGCGGCCACGTCGCCGACGGCGCGATGATCGCGACAACGGTAGCGAAGGTGATCGCGTTTACCACGAGCTGGTCGTCACTCGTTCGAGTGGCCCGGTCACAGGCCGTCGAGACGCCTGATTAATGTCCGCTGTGAGTACGCGCACGTGCTGGGGGGCGAATGGCGGCCGACGAGATCTCCGACGAGCAGGTCGAGCAGCTCTACGAGGTGTTCCTGCAGTTCACGGAGTCCATGACTCCCCACGACGCGGTCAAGAACCTGCGCCTGTTCGGTGCGGACGAGTCGGTGATCGAGCGAGTGCGCGAGAAGCACGAGGCGGAGAGCATCCGGGTTCGTGAGCTCGACGAGCCGCCCTCGGTGTTCCTGCACGGGCGCCCCACCTGGTACACGGGCCCCGACATGGACAAGGACAAGAACTGGCCGGCGCTGGTCGAGTCCATGCGCAAGAAGGGCTTCGGCGAGAAGAACATCGAGTCGGTCGACGAGTCCTCGACCAAGGTCGTGGCCCTGCTCGACCACCCGAAACAGGACGAGTTCCAGACCAAGGGCCTGGTCGTCGGTTTCGTCCAGTCCGGTAAGACCACCAACTTCACCGCTGTGATGGCCAAGGCCGCCGACCGCGGCTACAAGCTGTTCATAGTGCTGTCGGGTATCCACAACACCCTTCGACGGCAGACCCAGATTCGTCTGGTCAAGGACCTCGTCGACGCCAACCCGGGCCAGTGGCACCAGGTCACCAGCGAGACCAGGGACTTCGTTCCGCCGCCGAACCCCAAGGCGTTCTTCGCGGCGAAGGGCCAGTGCCTGCTTCTGGTGGTCAAGAAGAACGCCGCGGTGCTGCGCAAGTTGAGCAAGTGGCTCGGCTCGGCCGGTGAGTACCTCGACAAATGCCCGACGTTGATCATCGACGACGAGGCCGACCAGTCCACGGTCGCCACCACGAAGATCAACCCGCTGCTCTACGATGTCTTGAGCAAGTTCCCGCAGGTCGGCTATGTCGGCTACACCGCGACGCCGTTCGCGAACCTGCTCATCGACCCCTCGGTGGCCGACGACTTCTACCCTCGGGACTTCATCGTCAACCTGCCCCAGCCCGAGGGCTACCACGGCACCGAGGTCCTCTTCGGACGCGATCTCCTCGACGGCGAGGATCCCGAGGACCTTCCCGGCGGCTGGGACATGATCCGCGAGGTGCCGGAGGACGAGGTCCCCGACCTCAAGCCGAAGAACAAGAAGGAAGCCGCGTACTTCGAGCCCGGAATGACTCAATCGCTGCGGGCCGCGGTGGAGTGGTTCTGGCTGGCCACGGCGGCTCGTCGCGCACGGGGCGGCGGTAACCCCCATTCGACGATGCTCGTGCACACGACCACCGAGACGCTGGTGCACGAGGCGTTCAAGGAGCCGCTGCTCGGACTGCGCTCCCGCACACTGCGTCGACTCGACGCAGGCGACACTGCGTATGTGGAGCGGCTGCGGTCGATGTGGGACGAGGAGACCGCACGGGTGCCGGCCGAGGACTTCGGCGAGACGAAGGTGCCCTTCGACGCGGTCCTCGACGAGCTACGCGACGTCGTCCGGGACACCCGCGTCGTCATCGACAACTACCGCAGCAACGACCGGCTCAACTACGAGGCCGGCCCCGTCACCGCGATCGCGGTCGGCGGCAACACCCTGTCCCGTGGTCTCACGCTCGAGGGCCTGATCTCGAGCCTGTTCGTGCGCGCAGTGTCCGCCTACGACACATTGCTGCAGATGGGCCGCTGGTTCGGGTACCGGAACCACTACGCGGACCTGCCCCGGATCTGGATGACCGACGAGCTCGCAGGCTGGTTCAAGCACCTGGCCACGGTCGAGGCGGACATGCGCCAGGACATCAACCGTTACATGACGTCGAACGAGACTCCGTTGACCTTCGCCGTCCGGCTGCGTTCGCACCCGAAGATGAGCATCACGTCGAAGGCGAAGATGACCAGCGCCGTCCTGGCGCACGCCGCCTACGGCGGACAGCTGGTGGAGTCGCGGTTCTTCGACGTGTCCGACACCGGACGCGAGTGGCTGGCGCGCAATGCCTCGGCGGCGCGGGAGCTCGTGGCGGCCGCGGCCAAGGAGGGCGTCGCCGACGACCGCGTCCGTGATCAGACCGCGCTGTTCACCGACGTCCCCTATGACGACGTCCTGGACTTCCTGAACGGCTATGAGTTCCACAAGGACTCGTCAGACGGTGACCGCGACCGCCTGGTCAGCTACATCACCAAGCGGGTCAAGGCCGGTGCGCTCCGCCGCTGGAGCGTGGCGGTGATCGGCAACGGCCGCAACGAGACCGAGGCGCGTGATCTCGGGGGCGGGGTGTCGGTCCGAATGGTCAAGCGCGCCCGGCTCGGCCAGAGGGACACGCCGCCGGGGCCGGTGGCGGACATCAAGACCCTGAGCAGCCGACGGGACGAGGCCATCGACCTCGACCTCGACGGCCCGGTCCCGGCGAAGCGCGAGGAGATTCTGCGGCTGCGGCAGAAGCAGCGCCCGGACCAGGGCCTGTTGTTGATCTATCCGATCGAGCCGGAGTCCGATACCGGCGACAAGGTCGGCCGCCGCCCGCTCGACGCCCCGACCGACGACGTCGTCATCGGCGTGTCGATCCTGTTTCCCGAGCCCCGGCCCGGCAGCAAGGACTCCGACGTCGAGTACTGGAGCGCGGACCTGTCCAACGTCGAGGTCGAGGTGGAGGACGACTCGGTCCTGGAGCAGGACGACGAGGCTGCCTAATGCTGGTGTCAAGCGGCGCGTGCTCGGTAGTCGGGGTTGAACTCGGTTCGGGTGCGCAGCATGGCGTGCACGACGTTGACCCGGCGGCGGCCCAGTGCGATGAGTGCCTGGTGGTGTCGTTTCCCTTCGGCGCGTTTGCGCCGGTAGAAGGTTTTCGACAGTGGGTCGTGTTGGATCGCGCGGAACGCGGATTGGTAGAAGACGCGTTTGAGGGCCTTGTTCCCTGCGTGGGAGCGGCGCAGGAAGTGCATCTTCCCGGACTGCTGCAAAACCGGTGCCAATCCGGCGGCGGGGGCAAGGGCGTCGGCGGTGGGGAACCGGTGCAGGCCGCCTGCCTCGGCGAGGAACTCCGCGGTCAGGGCGACCCCCATCGCGGGCAGGCTGCGGATGAGGGCCCCGTCAGGGTGGTCGTCGATGGCCTGACCGATCTCGGTATCGAGCTCGACGAGCCGCTCACGGGCGCGCAGCGCCTCGCCGGCGAGTTCGCGGACGAGTCTGGCGGCGGTGTTCTCCCCGGCCACCACGGTTTGTTGAAGGTGTGCGGAGTCGGGTGCGGCGCGGACGAGCCGGTCGATCTGGGGACGCCGCAGCCTACTGGCCTGGGCCATGTGAGCCCGCAATCCGTCCTCTCCGGCAGCGCGGATCTCGGCCGCGGTGACTGGTCCTGTGAGCAGCCACATCCCGGTCTTGGTGGTCGGGTCCACGGCGGCTTCCAGTCCGGGGTGGACGCTGGTGAGCAGGTCACGCAGCGTGCTGATGCGTCGGATCTGGCCGACGACCAGTTCGCGGCGGCGCCCGACCAGCAGCCGCAGCACCGCGTCCGGCTCGGACTGGGCCTGCACCGGGCGGAGCTGGCCGCGGGGGTCGTCGCTGCTGGCGCGCAGCCGGATCTGGTCGGCGATGACCTTCGCGTCGGCGGGGTCGGACTTGCGTTCCCTGCCGACGGGTGGCTCGTCGGGAGCGGTTGATCAGCAGCCCGGGTGTGTGGACCACGGCGGCGCCGTGGTCGAGCAGCATCGCGGTCAGCAGCCCGGCGATCCCGCCGAGCACGTCGATGCCGTAGGTGACGGTGGAGTCGGGCCCATGCTCGGCGGCGAGCTGTCCGACCTCGTCGATCATGGCGGTGATCGCGGTCGGGTCGTTGGCGACCTTGTGACTGGCCAGCTGCTTTCCGGTGGCCGTGTCGACCACGCTCATCCAGTGCAGGTGTTTGGCCACATCGATGCCCACGGCCAGTGGCATCCAGAGTCCTTTCTTCCGTTCTTGGTCGCGCGGTCTCGTTCCGCCGTCCTCGCCCTACATAGCGATGAGTCGCAGTGCCTGATCAGCGTCAGAACAAGACGGTGGGGCGAGGGGCCAAGCCTCCAAAGCCATCGCGGGCAGCAAGCATGAAAACCATCCTCGCTCCACCCGCACTGCCACATCCTGGCCGAGAACGACCCGGACGAGGAGTACATCTGGAAGGTGGGGCGGCATGAGCGTCGACGGCGGCCGGCTCCAGAGCCTGTGGACCGCGGTGGCCACACAACCGGCTACGAAGGCGTTCCGCACCACCGGAGTCGGCGTCGAGTGTGCGCGCGGCCCCCTCCTCGCCGCGGTCGACCGGTCCGATCGCCGTGCGCTGCTCATCCCGGTCCTCGCCAAGCAGACGCTCAAGGAGGATCTCGACGGACGCGCCGTCGTCCTCCGCAAGCGGTCGCTGGAGGACGAACACAGCTACCGGACCTACGCGTGCCTCGAGCTCGTCGACCCGGCCCAGGACGACCTGTTCACGGCCCTCTGCGTCGAGGTCGTCGAGCGGGTGGCCGCGCATCCGGACAAGGCCGTCGCCGCGTTGAAGAAGGTGTTGTCCGACTGGAAGGCGCTGCTCGCCGGTGCGCGCGAGGCGCTGTCGCCCTCGGCCCTGGCCGGGTTGTTCGGTGAGCTCCAGGTGCTGCGCGAGATGCTCGGTCACGACCCGGGCGCGGTGGCCTTCTGGACGGGACCGGAGCGGGCGGCGCAGGACTTCCACCGCGGGCTCGACGCGATCGAGGTGAAGACCACCGTCGCAGCCGAGGGACGGAAGATCCGGATCAACGGCAGCGGGCAGCTCGACCTGGCGACGCCGGGCCGACTTGTGCTCAGGTGGTTCCGACTAGGCACGGGTGGCGGTGTTTCGGTGCCCGCGCTCGTCGACGAGATCGTCCAGCTGGCCGACGATCCGCCCGGCTTCCGCAAGCTGCTCCTCGACTACGGCTATCAGGAGCGCGAGCGGGAGATCTACGCACGACGCCTGTTCGAGATCCTCGAGCACCGCGCCTACGAGGTCGGCGTCGACTTCCCGCGGATCGTCGGCGCGAGCTTCACCGCGGGGGCTGTGCCGGCAGGCGTCGACGACGTCGACTACGTGGTCGATCTGGACAGCGCGCCCGCGATGGCGTCCCTGCTCGACGACGCGGCGCTGACCGAGTTCATGGAGCAGTCGTGACGGCGCCGCAGTGGTGGTCGCAGCCCTTCCCGCCGACCGGTGCGATCGCGTCCGAGGGCATCCGCAACCAGCTCGGGCGACCACCGGTCGACCCGCTGACCGTCTTCGTCCGGGAGACCGCGCAGAACTCGTGGGACGCCCGACTGCCGGGTCTGCCCACGACCTACCGGCTGGAGCTGACCACCGTCTCGCCGACGCACCGGCCTGCGTGGGAGCGGCTGTTGACCCCGCCTCCGCCGACCCAGCCGTTCCTCGGTGTCGGTAGGGCTGTGGGCACCCCGAACCTGCGGCTGCTCTCGGTCGTCGACCGGGGCACCAAGGGCCTCGGCGGGCCGACCCGGGCCGACGAGCTTGCAGACGATCGACGTGACTGGGTCTCATTCGTGCTCAACGTGGGGGAGAAGCGCGACACGTTCCAGGGAGGCGGCACCTACGGCTACGGCAA
Source organism: Pseudonocardia sp. D17 (assembly GCF_036984265.1). Lineage (NCBI taxonomy): Bacteria > Bacillati > Actinomycetota > Actinomycetes > Pseudonocardiales > Pseudonocardiaceae > Pseudonocardia > Pseudonocardia sp. D17. The sequence goes on from NZ_BPRG01000054.1 coordinate 40,625, forward strand.
GGCCGTCCTCTACCGGCTGTCCAAGGTCGGCACGATCCTGGTCTACACGCGCACCGAGGTCCCCGGGCAGGGGCCGACCTCCCGCCTGATCGGGATCGCGCTGGGGGACTCCTACGACAGCCGGCAGAGGGCCGACGCGGAAGCCCGGCCCTACACGGGCAGGCACTGGTGGGGCGACGTCCAGGGCGAGCACGTCGAGCCGCTGGTCGGCGCCGAGGCCGACGGCGTCGCACGCATGCTCGGACTGCGCCCCTTCGCCGACCACGAGTCCGGCACCACGCTCACCGTGCTGGATCCCGACCTCGAGGACTTCGCCGACGACATCGACGCGGCCGCGCGGCACCTGGCCGACACCATCGCCTGGCAGATGTGGCCGATCATGCTGCCGGAGCGTGGCGACCGGCGTCTGACCCCAGAGGTCGTCGCCGGTGGTCGGACGTTCGAGGTGCCTGACCCTGCCAGGACGTATCCGCTGCGGATGTTCGTCTCGGCCTACCGACGGTTGCCGACGGAGCGGGCGATGACGCTGGAGTGCAAGAGCCCCCGCAAGCCGCTCGGGCGGTTCGCCCTCGAGCGGGCGGTGGTCGTGCCGATGTCACCCGACTCGGTCACCCAGGCCGCCGAGTACGCCGGGGTCGGGGGCGACCCGCACCACGTCTGCCTGATGCGGTCCCCCGAGCTGGTGGTCCGCTACCACGAGGGCCCCGTGCCCGGATCGGTGAACAAGGCCTACGCCGGGGTGTTCCGCGCCGACGACGAGCTCGACGACATCTACGCCGCGGCCGAACCTCCGACGCACGACCAGTGGGTGCACGAGCAGCTCACCGGGCACGCGAAGACCTTCGTCCGGGTCACCTTCACGCGACTCCGCGAGCAGCTGTCCGCATTCCGGGCCCCGGCCGCCACCGCGACCACCACGTCGAGCGGTGTCGCACTGGGTGCCGCGAGCAACTTCCTCGGCGGTCTCGTCGCCGCAGCCTTCGCCGAGCCTGACAGCCCGGCCACCGGCGGCGGTTCCGGCGGTGGACGAGGCGGTGTCGGCGGTTCTGCCGGCGGAGGTCGACCGGGCCGTCCCTCTCCGGTTCCCCGTGAGCGGGTCCGCGTGGCCGCGGTCGGCGAACCTCGTGTCGAGGACCGGGACGGGTCGGTCGTCGTGGCTCAACGCTTCGCGGTCAGTGGTCCGGGGCCGATTCGTCTCGACGCGCGCCTCGCCGTCGCAACCTGGGAGGGCCGCGAGGAGGAGGCACCGGCTGGGGCCCCTCGACCGAGGGTCCGTTGTTGGGTGACGCCAACGGGCGAGCGGCGGGGCGACGTCTGCGTCGTCGACAGCCCCGCCGAGGTGGACCTGCTCGTCGACCCCGTGCCGGACACCGTGACCGACATCGGGGTGGTCGGCGCCACCGTCGGGGAGGACGCCACATGAGCCGCGCGTTCCCGTTCATCCGCCCGCCGGGCGACGTCGTCGTGGCGGGTCCGTGGTCGCGCGCTGCTGCCGACGGCACCGAGGAACTCCCGCGCGAGCTGCCGGAATGGGACTACGACACCGTCCTCTCCGTCCGGCGACCGGTGCAGGTCGACGGCCTGCGAGCCCGGCAGCTCAGCGGGCTCGCCGAGGACGCCGAGCTCGACCTCACCGTGCGCTGGGCGTCGTCGAGCTCCGCGCTGCGAGGCCGAGCCTGGCGCGCGCCGGTACCGGCCCGGGACGGAACAGAGCTCGACGTCGAGTTCGAACTCGACGGCGACGAGCTCGGCGGTGTCCTCGAGCTCGACACCGTGCTGACCTTGCGGCGCGCGACCCCCGGAGCTTCCCCGGCAGCCGCCCGCCGTCCGGGCAGCGTGCTGTGGAACGACAGGTTCTCGATCCTGCTGCAGGGCGACGCGGTCCTGTTCCCTCTGGCGATCGCCGACTTCCACGACCTCCCCTACCCGACAAAGGCGGGCTGGTACCTCGAGGTCGGCGAGGATCTCGAGGCCGCCGCGCTCGGGTCGATCCTCCTGCTCGCCAACGAGCGACGCGAGGTCGTGGTCAACGCGCTCGCGGCCGCAGGGTCTCCCACGGACGCCGACAGGCGGGTCCTCTCCGCGTTGCGAACGGACGTCCAGCGCGCCCTGATCGAACGGGCCCTGACCCACGAGGACTTCGCCGACGACGTCGAGTACCCGACCGGGTCGCTGGGCGCCCTGCTTGCAGCGGTGCTGCGCACGACCTTCCCGGCCTTCGGCCTGGAGGCGCTGCGCCGCGAGCGGCTCTCCGAACCGGCCCTGTTCAGCAGCCGCATCCAGGACGCGACCGACCTTCTGGCGGCGCCATGACCAGCGTGCTCTATCCACGTCTGCTCGACCGGGCCGCGCGCGAGCTGCACCAGCAGTACATGCGATCGACCCTCGAACAGCTGCAGGACCGTGCCGCGTTCGGACACAGGTCGGCTGTGTTCGCCGCAACGGGCGGGCGACGGGTCACCGAGGATGAGCTCCAGGATCTGCGGGACCGGATCGTCAAGGCCGCCGAGTACGCAGGCTTCCCCGGCGAGGGCAGGCGCGCGGACCGTGCCAACTTCGACCTGGAGGTCGCGCAGCTGCTTCATGAGCGGTCCGGGCTGGTGGCGGCCGAGGCCTCGGTGCGGTCGATCTGGGCCTTCCTGGCCCTGGTGCTGTTGCCGGACATCTCCTACTGGCGCTACCCGCGCCCCCCGGCCGACCGGGTCATGGGCACCGACATCACTCGGCACGTATGGGGCCGGCTGTGGTGGCGAGCCCACCTCCTGGCGTTGCCGCAGCAGGTGGACCGCTACCGCCTCCTCGACGCCTTCGGCGAGGCCGCATTCGACCAGATCTTCGCCCGCCGGCGTTCGCTGGGCGGGAGCCGGGCGCTGGTCCGCGCGCTGGCCGAAGCCTGGCCCGTCATCGAGCGCGGCGGAGTCAACGACCGCCAACTGCTCCGCGACGTTCTCAAGCGGCTCCTGCGCACGAGCGCGGTGGTGGAGTTCGAGGCGCTCGACGAGGACGAACTTCGGCGACAGGTCGCCCAGGCCGCGACCGAGTCCGTGGCCGTCCTCGGCGGCGAGGACGGACCGTCGGCTGGGCGACGGCACGCTCAGGACGACGAGTGACGTCGTACGACCTTCTCGACCGAGTCGACCACCGCGACCGGTTCCTCGTGCTCCCAGAACCGCAGCACCGTCCAGCCGAGTTCGCGAAGGTGCGCGTCCGTCTCGCGGTCCCGCTCGCTGTTCTTCCGGAGCTTCGCCACCCACCAGTCCCGGTTCGCCCGCGGGATGCTGGTGTGTACCGGGCAGGAGTGCCAGAAGCAGCCGTCCACGAAGACCGCGATCTTGAGGCGCGTGAACACCATGTCCGCCCGGCGTCGCGGCATGCCGGGAAGCGGCGCGTCCACGCGGTAACGCAGACCCCGTCGATGAGCCTCGCGACGGATGAGCATCTCCGGCTCGGTGTCCCGCCGGCGTGCTCGACTCATGCGCACGGATACGCCGGGACTCGACGGAACCGGCCTGTCCGTCATCGCCTCGTGCCCTCCGTGCCCGTCCGTTCACCGCTGTGCGACGCCACCCTACGGAGCGGACGCGGACACGCCGGCGCCACGCACGGAATCTGTCGGTGTGGACCTTTAGGTTGTCGACCATGACCCGCCGTCTGCGCTTGGTGGATCTCTTCGCCGGATGTGGCGGACTGACCAGGGGTTTTCTCGACGTCAACCTCGATCCTGACGTCCCCGCCGAGTACCATGTCATAGCTGCCGTCGAGGCCGACCGGACGGCTGCCGCCACCTACGCAGCCAACTTCGGCCGCGACCACCTGTACCCGATCAAGATCGAGGACTGGCACCGCGACGAGATCCCGAGCGCAGACGTCGTCATCGGTGGGCCGCCTTGCCAAGGATTCTCCAACCTCGGCCGGCGCGACCCCTCCGACCCGCGCAATGCGCTCTGGCGCGAGTACGCCCGAACACTCGAGCGCATCCAGCCCGACTACTTCGTCATCGAGAATGTCGCCGCCTTCTTCCGCTCCCCGCAATGGGACCTCCTGCAGGCCGAGGTCGAGAACGGCACACTCACCGACTACTGCCTCCAGCCGTACATCCTGAACGCAGCCGAGTTCGGGGTCCCACAGATACGGAAGCGCGCCGTCGTCATCGGCCGACACCGCGAGATGTGCCCCGTCCCAGATCCGGTGGGCGCGCTCGCGGGCAAACCTCATTTGTTTGAAGCGGTCGGCGAGGCTCTCGCTGACTTGCCTGCGTACGTGGCGTCGGACGCCATCGAGCTCCCGGACGACCGCTTCGAGTTCGACGGCACCGAGTTCCCCGGCGCCTTCAAGACGTCTCAGCTGCACCTGACGCGAAGGATGACGGACCTGTCGCGGAAGCGGATCGCCGCCATCCCGCGCGGTGGCAACCGAATGGACATCCCCGACGAACTCCTGCCCGACTGTTGGCGCAAGCACAAGACCGGCTCGATGGACGTCATGGGCCGGCTCAGGGAGAACCGACCGTCCGTCACCATCCGTACCGAATTCATGAAGCCGGAGAAGGGCCGTTATCTCCACCCGACCCAGCCGCGTCCCTTGACGCACGCCGAAGCCGCGCTCCTGCAAACCTTTCCGCTCGACTTCCAGTGGTGCGGCTCCAAGGTGGCCATCGCCCGTCAGATCGGCAACGCCGTCCCTGTTCGCCTCGCCCAGGCGCTGGGTAGCGCTATCGGACGGATGTACGGCTGACCGGGTTTGAAAGCCGCGGAGCCGATCATCTGCGCCACGTTGCGGGTTTCGGACTTTCGCTACCTGATCGAGGCGGCGCCGCTTTCCGCTTGCCGGAGGCGTGCGGTCTCCGGCCGGTCCTCGTCGACGCAGCGGCGGACAGAATGACGAACCATCTGAATCGGATCCCAGAGGATGACCACAAGAATACTGGGCGACGATCCGCGAGACCGTGAACTCGCGGCCTCCGCCCTTCGGAGTGTGTTCGCGTCGTACGTTGAGACGGGAACGATCGAAGTCGCGGATCGGCCGGCCTCAGACGTGGTCGCGGAGTTCTTCTCTCGTATCCGTGAAGACCTCCGGCCGTCGACGCCATTGACGGAAGCGGACGGGGGCGATGAAGCAGTAGCGGTTGAATCCGAGGCTCGGCCACGGGTGAATTTCGCTCCTACGTTGGACCACCGTTCTGCCCTTCTCGCGCAGGCTGACTCTGCGTTTTCAGGGGGGAATCATGAGATCGCCGTAGTGCTATGGGCCACCTGGGTCGAACACAACGTCAACAGTGTCTTTCTCCAGCAGTGTCGCAGATTGGACGTCTCGGATGAGAGCGCTCGGACGCTCCTCCGCAGTGTCGGCCTGCGAGTCAAGCTCACAGCGCTCTGGGAGCTCGCGAGCCTGCCGCCCCTCGGCAAAGAGGCCGTAGGTCAAATTGATCAGCTTTCATCCCTCAGGAACTCGTTCGTGCACTACAAGTGGCCTGAATGGGAAAGAGGTGACCCCGATGGGGGTCAACAATTTCACAGAATAAGAGCCGGCATGGAATCGATCACCCAAAAGCTCGCAGAAGTAGAAGAGGAAGCGTTCTGGCTGGGAAGAAGGAACGAGATTATGTCAGCTTTTGACAGCTTTCACCTGGATCGCACGCGAAGCAGTTGATGCCGTGTACGGCAAGGCCGGCTCCTATACGACGGCCTGCGCGTTCGACGCGCAGAATCACCGCGAGGTCGTCGGGTCGGTCGGACAAGGATTTCGGGTCGCTGCCGGGATTCGCCCTGGCCGTCCAGGCGGAGCGGACTGTTGGGGTCCTCGGACCTATGAAGTCGCTGGTTGCGAGATTGACACACCGCAGGCGGAGGTCACACCGCGGCGCGGGCAGGGCCGACCAGCCTGGGCAGGAGGCCGGTGACGCCCACCAGGCGTAGAGGCCGGGCGGACGGGGCCTGCGTCCGGACATCGTGGGTGTTGACCGGGTTGGCCGGCGACCCTCGACGACGGTGTCCAGGCCGGTAACCCGATGCCATGTCGACACTCTGTCGGGCGGGCTCAGGCACGCAGCGGACGTTCGTCAGTCATCGTCAGTGCACCCATCAACAGCGACGGACGGCGAGGACCAGCCAAGCCTTTCACTGCAGGTCGGCGCGAGCGCAGGTCGGGTCGCCGCACGCGGGCGCGACCTACCGATTCGGTCCGCTCGAACAGGGAGTCGGAACTGCGAGCGGTCCTCGCCCCCGACGCTCTATACGGTCCGCGGTAGCCGCCGATCGGCGGATCACGGCGGAGGTGGTTCGGGCTGCTCGGACGTCGGTGGCGGGGGGCTGCGCCGCCTCCGGTTGCGACGCAACCGCCGGAAGGTCTCGCGTTGCCGCTCGGCGAGAACGGGCGGGCGCCACGATCGCTCGGCGGGGCGGGCTGCTGCCTCGACCTCCACGCGCATCCGGTCGACCGCGGTCAGGAGGGCTCCGTGTTGCTCCCAGGCGGCCGGATCGGTGTGCGGGTCGACGAGCAGCAGCGTGCTGAGACGGTCGCGGCGCCGCCGCAGCTCCTCGAGGTGGGCCTCGAGCCCGAGGGCGTCGCGCGGGACCGGCCGGGTCGTCGAGGCATAGGACCCGACCGTGCGTACCGCGTCGGCCACGGTGTCGAGGAACGCGGCGAGTGCGGTGCGTACGTCGTCGTCGTACGCGGTGGTCTCCTCCTCGGCCGGGACGAAGTAGGTCCTGTCCAGTAGGGCGCGGCACAGCTCACGCACCGCCAGGTAGGTGCGGTCCAGACCGGTGAGCGCGGTCCGCAGCCGCGGCTGCTCCTGCCGGATGCGAGCCGCCCGCGGGTTCAGCCGGGTGCTCTCCTCGGCCCGGGCGAGGTTGCGGTCGGCCAGCGCCACCTCACGGCCCAACGCCCGGGCGTCGTCGAGCCAACGGTCGGCGTCGGCCCGGGACCAGGGGCTGCGCAGGGCCGTGGCCAGGGCGTCGGTGAAGCGGGCCATCCGATCGGCCAGCTCACCCAACGCCTCCCCGGCCGGCTGCAGGTACAGCGGTGGGGCGATCACCACGTTGACCAGCACACCGGCCGCGGCGCCGATGAGGGTCTCGTAGATCCTGCTGCCGGCGACGGCGGGTGCGCCTCCGACGGCGAGTACGAGCATCGCGCTGATGGGCAGTTCGAGCAGGTGCGGCCCGAGGCGGAGCAGGCCACCGAGCAGCAGCGAGACGGCGACCACCCCGGCGAGGCTCCACCAGGTCAACCCGACGAAATGGGCCACGGCGACGGCGACCAGCACACCGGCGAGCACGCTCGCCACGCGTTGCACACTCTGGGTGACGGTCTGGTACATCGTCACCTGGACCACGAGCAGCGCGGTCAGGGGCGCGAGCACCGGCCCGGTGCTGGTGCCGATCCAGTCGGCCACGACGTAGGCCAGGGTCGCGGCGATCGTCGTCTTCGCCAGGCGCAGCCCGGGCCTGCCGACGCGCCGCACGAGCTCGTCGTAACGGGGCCGGCGACCTCGGACGAACGACGCCACCGTCGCCCTGCGCCCGGCGATCACGGACCGGCCCGTCGACGAGCACGCGCTCGCACCGCGCGGCGACGATCGCGCCGGCCCAGCCCGCCCCGACGAACGGCAGCCCGGCCCGGACCGCGGCGAGGGAAGGGCCTGCTGCGCTCTCCCCGCCCGGGCAGGTCGCGGACCCGCCCTCGGCGCAGTGTCACCGTGGCGGCCTCACCGGCGGGCGAACCCGCCGCCGAGCACCAACACGAGGACCAGGCAGGGCAGACCACGACGTCCACGGCCGTGATTGTCATGCCTCGCCCGTCGCGCTGCAGCCGGGACGATCCGCCCGCCCGCCCGCGCGGCGCGAGCCGAGTCCGTGGGCGTCGTCGAACGCCGGCCCTGCTCCGTCAGAGGACGGTGAGCTCCAGCCGTGCTCCGGCATCGCCGCCGATGTCCAGTGTCTGCGTCGTGGAGCGCATCGACGTCGCGGACCACCAGCGCTCGTCGGTTCCGGTGAGCGGGATGAAGTCGGGGTAGTCGCTGCTGCACAGCATCAGCAGCAAGGAGTGGCCCGGCCGCACGACGTAGCCGGCCTGTCCGACGGACATGGTCAGGTCGGTCGGTTCGGCGGCCACCAGCCGCTGCTGACCGCGGGAGATGGACCGGACCGCGCCGTCCGGCTCGAGATCGAGCAGATGTGCGAACAGGTCCATCGCGGGGCCGGTCGTCGACACCTGACCGTGGAACGTGACGGGGCCGGCCAGCTCGAGGTGTCGGTCCTGTGGATCGGCGCGGAACACCAGCGCGTCCGGCCGGTTCACGTACTCGCGGAAGTCCGGCCACTCCGCGACGAAAGACGACCACGACATCGCGGCCGTCGGCACGAGCATGTCGGGGTCGTGGACCCACGAGATCGGGCCGGTCGCAGTCGCCGGCCGCTCCACGAGTCGCCGGGTCGGACCGTCGACAAGGTGCAGCACCTGGTGGGTCGCCTCCGGCGGCGGCCAGCTGACGGTCCGGCGCACCTCGGCGCTGTGCGCGAGCTGGTACTCGACGGGAGCCGGTGGCTCCACCGCGCCGTCCGCCTTGAGGTACCGGTCGAAGAACTGCAGTTCGCCGTCGAACCAGGAACGGATCTGCGCCACGCTGAGCTCGGATACGCCTGCCTGCGTCGGCCCCGGGCGGTCGTCGAGCCGGAAGTCCATGTGGTCGTGCGGTCCGAGCCGCAGGTGGACGAGCGGCCGCCACGCAGGGTCGGCCACCATGGTCGGGTAGTCGTGGCGCAGCGCCTCCGCAGCGCAGTACTGGTCGTACAGCCCGAGCGAGAGCAGCACCGGGACCGGCTTCGCGGCCAGGGGGTGTCCGTCGGGGAAGCGTTGTTGCTGCGACGGCGATTCGGACGAGAGATACATGTCCATCGCCGGTGGCCGAACCCCCAGCTGGTCCACGACCGCCTCGAACGCCTCGGCCAGCGGTCGACGACCCCAGTCGTGGGCCGTCTCCGGCAGCATCCCGTCCCGGACAGCGTAGAAGTCCATGACGTACTGGAAGGGGAACGACCACTCCGGCTCGTTCGGCGTCATCAGCGGGGAGCCGAGGGCGGTGTTGGTGCCGCGCGGTGCGATCGCACGCAACGCAGGATGGTTGGTCGACAGGGCGGCCCACTGCGTGTAGCCCGTGTAGGAGTGGCCGGTCATGCCGACCCGGCCGTTCGACCACGGTCGGCTCGCGATCCAGTCGATGGTGTCGTAGCCGTCGTGCGCCTCGCTGATCCACGGGAACGTCTCGCCCTCCGACCGGAACTTCCCCCGGCAGTCCTGGGCGACCAACGCGTACCCACGTTCGAGCAGCGCGTCGGCGAGCACGTCGATGCGCACGAACCGGCCGTTCTTGTCGTAGGGCAGGCGGATCAGGACCGCCGGCACCGGACCGTCGACGTCCGGCAGGTAGACGTCGGTCGCCAACCGGATGCCGTCCCGCATGCGGACCATGAACTGCTGGGCGCGCTCGGCGGGCGCCCCAGGCGGCATATGTGTGTAGGACATCCGGGCCGGTGCCATGGTCGCTGCGTCCGAAGCTGCAGACATCTGTTCCTCCGCTGCCGTCGATCAGTCGTGGAAGGTCGTGAAGGACTCGACGGGCGCGCGTCCCGTGCGGAGTCGGTCGAGCCGGTGCTCCCGGTCGGCGAAGCCCATGGCGATCCCGCAGACCGCCGAGTGGTGCTCGGGTATGCGCAGGTGGCGGCGCAGGATCGGGTGGAAGTCGAGGAACGATGCCTGCGGGCAGGTGTCCATGCCGCGCTCGCGGGCCAGTAGCACGACGGCCTGCAGGAACGCGCCGGCGTCGACCAGGCCACCGCCCAGGGAGTGGCGGTCGACGGTGAGGACGAGGCCCACCGGCGCCCCGAAGAAATCGTAGTTGCGGCGATGGTGGCGGTGCCGGGCCCGGTGGTCGTCCGGATCGATGCCGAGCACGGTGCGGTAGAGGTTCTCGCCGAACTCCTTGCGTCGGCCGGCGAGGTGTTCGCACCACTCGGCCGGCTGGTAGGCGTACTCGGTCGCGACCTGGCCGCCGCGGTCGAGCGCCTCCCACAGGTCGTCGGTGAGCCTGCGCTTGGCGAGCCCGGTCAGCACGTGCACGTGCCAGGGCTGGGTGTTGGAGTTGCTCGCCGACCGCGCGGCCAGGCGAAGGATCTCCGCGACCACCTCGCGGGATACCGGACGGTCGAGGTACGCGCGCACGCTCCGGCGCGTCATGAGTGTGTCGGTGACCGAGCGCCCGCCGGTGTCCGCCGGCCGCTCGGCGACGGCGGGGCTGCGGTTCACACCGCGGCCCGGTCCTGATCGGCCGGCGGGGAGATGTCGTAGGAGATGCGCCCGGCCGGCAGGTAGAACAGGGCGATGACGGCGCCGCCCCTCGACTCCGGGTAGTGGTGGCTCCCGGGTGCCGGGGCCGTCCAACCGGCACCGCACCAGCCGTTCGGTCCGCGCAGGACCGCACCCGGGTGCAGCGGCACGACCAGGTTCAGCTCCCCGTAGGGGTGCTGGTGGTACTGCCCGCGGAACTCCGCCACGCTGTCCATGTAGACGGCGGTGATGCTGAACCAGTCGAGCCGCTCCTGCGGTTCGGCGATCCGGCTGCGCCGGTAGCGGCGGCCGTCGACCTCGATGTTCGCGGCCCAGCCGGCTCGGACGCCCTCGGTGACCATGGCAGCGAGGTCGTCGTAGACGGGGGTGCCGGGTCCGTGCTGCTCGTTGAGCCAGGTCTCCAGTGCGGTGCCGGGCGTGCGGTTCCTGATCTCCCGTACGAACGGGATGCTGCGCTCGACGAGGTCCTCGGCTGTACAACCCATGGCGCTCCTCCAGGCCCTGAGGGGGTGTCGAAGGGACACTAGAAGGAGGTTTCGTTACAGGCAAGACCTGTAACTGAAATGGCCCGGATCGTGAGCCACAATGGCCGCCATGAGCGTCTCGCCCGAGGAGTCCCCGCCCGGCGCCGCCAGGGGTGGCCGCCCCCGCGACCCGGCACTCGACGACTCGATCATCACCGCGACCCGACGCAGGCTGGTGCTCGACGGCTACACCGCGATGTCGTTGAGCGAGATCGCCACCGACGCCGGCGTCTCCCGCCCCACGATCTACCGGCGCTGGGCCAGCAAGCTCGAGCTGACCATCGATGCCCTCGACTGGGGATTCCGCCGCCAGCAGGCCAGCTACCCCGCCGAACCGTTCGACCGCATGCCTGCTCGGGAGGCGTTCACCGAGGCCGTCCGTCGCGTCGACCCGTGCTATTTCAATCCCGACGCGATGGTTCTCATGGGCAACTTCATGGGGGAGACGCTCCGCACCCCGGAACTGCTCGCGCACGTCAAGGAGCACGCGGTGGAGCCACGGGTGCGACTCGTCGAGCACGTCCTCGGTGCCCTCCAGGAGCGCGGCGAGGTGCGGCCCGACCTGGACCGGCACACGGTCGCGACCCTGTGCTTCGGCGCGTACTACGCGGCGTTCCTCCGCGGCGAGCACGGGCAGGGCGACCTCGCCGCGCGGGTCACGGCGGCGCTGTGGCCGGCGCTGACGACGTGAGCCGACCGGCGGGCGAGCCCGGGGATCGCGGACCCCATCGCCGCGCCGTGCAGCTCGCGTGAGGGGCAATCCGCGCGGGTTCGATCGTCGCCGCCCACCCCGCGGGCAACGCGACGACGATGTTCGGCGCGCGCGAGCTGCACCGACCAGTGCACCCGGGCGCGCCGCCGTCGTCCGATCGGGTCGAGTTGCGTGCAGTGCGCGGTGGAGGTGCGGCCTCATGCCGCACCCTTGCCGCCCCGGGACGTGTCGTCCCGAACGGAGCGGGGTAGGTGGGCGTGATGCGCGGGCAGCGGTGGTGGGGCGGGCCGGCCGGGCTCGTCGTCGTGCTCGTCGCCGCCTGTGCACCCGCCGACGCGGCCCAGCCCGACCCGACCTCCGGCACCGCCCCGCCCGCGTCGAGCGCCCCGGCCGCCCCCACGACGACCGCCGGCCACCCGACCGCGGTGGCGCGTCACCCGACCACGGCGGTCACCCGCGGACGCGCTGGGGCCGCCGATGCCGCCCCCGGCTGCGGGGAGCGCGCCGTCGCCGCCGGGCGGTTCGACCCGAGCTGCGCCGAGTACCAGGGCTACCTCGACCCCGGCACCCGGGCGGGGCGCGGGCCCACGAGCGGCGACGTCCAGCTGCAGAACCTCTGCCGCACGGGGCAGGCGCCCGCGTCCGACTGCGCGGGGGTCACCGCCAGCCGAGCTCCGGGGCCAGGTGGGTGAGCACGCTCTCGATCACGTGGGCGTTGTACTCGACGCCCAGCTGGTTGGGCACCGTCAGCAACAGGGTGTCGGCGGCGGCGATCGCCTCGTCCTCGGCGAGCTCGGCGACGAGCTTGTCGGGCTCGTCGGCGTAGGTGCGCCCGAACCGCGCGTTGCCGCCGTCGAGCATCCCGACCTGGTCGGTGCTGTGCCGCTCGTGCCAGAACAGCTGCCGGTCGAGGTCGTTGACGATCGGGAAGATGCTGCGGCTCACCGAGACCCGCGGCCCCCGCTCGTGCCCGGCCGCGGCCCAGGCGTCGCGGTAGCGCTGGATCTGCTCGGCCTGCAGCCGGTGGAACGGCACGCCGGTGTCCTCGGTGAGCAGCGTCGAGCTCATGAGGTTGAGGCCCTGCTCGGCGGTCCACTCCGCCGTGGCACGGGACCCTGCGCCCCACCAGATCCGGTCGCGCAGCCCCGGCGCGTACGGCTCCAGTCGCAGCAGTCCGGGCGGGTTGGCGAACATCGGCCGCGGGTTGGGCTGCGCGAAGCCCTCGCCCTTGAGCGCCTCCAGGAAGACCTCGGTGTGCTCGCGAGCCATCTCGGCGTCCGTCGACCCCTCGCGCGGGACGTGGCCGAAGTAGCGAAAGCCGTCGACGACCTGCTCGGGGCTGCCGCGGCTGATGCCCAGCTGCAGTCGGCCGCCGGAGATCAGGTCGGCCGCGCCCGCGTCCTCGGCCATGTACAGCGGGTTCTCGTAGCGCATGTCGATCACGCCGGTACCCAGCTCGATCGTGCTGGTCCTGGCCGCGGCGGCGGCGAGCAGCGGGAACGGGGACGCGAGCTGCCGGGCGAAGTGGTGCACCCGGAAGTACGCCCCGTCGGCCCCCGCCTCCTCGGCGGCGACCGCGAGCTCGATGGACTGCAGCAGGGCGTCGGACGCCGAGCGGACCCTCGAGTGTCGGGACTCCGACCAGTGTCCGAAGGACAGGAACCCAATCTTCTTCATGTTTCAACTAACCTTTCGACGGCGTCGGGCATTCCGCGGCGGAGACCAGGCCGAGCCTCCGGGTCGCGCGCGTCATCGCGACGTAGAGGTCGGCGGGGTTGTGGGCACGGATGCGCTCGGGCTCGACGATGACGACGACGTCGAACTCGAGGCCCTTGGCCGACACCGGAGTGTGCACCTCGGCGGGAAGGCCGTCGAGACCGTCGACGTCGGCGGCGATCACCGCGAGCGTCCCGCGACCCAGCTGCGCCACCTCCGTCTCGACGGCCTTCCGGACCTCGGCGGCCAGCGACTCCGCGGGAACCGTCCGCCGCCACGGGTCCTCGCCGGTGGAGCGCACCGACTCCGGCGGCCGCCGGTCCGGCGCGAACTCGGCCAGTACCTCGCCGGCCGCCGCCATGATCTCCGACGGCGTGCGGTAGTTGACCGTCAGCGTCCGGCAGGTCCAACGGTCGCCCAGGTGTGGGCGCAGCACGTCGGCCCACGCCTGCGCACCGCCGGGCGCGCTGCGTTGCGCCAGGTCGCCGACCGCGGTGACCGAACCCGACGGACACCGTCGCAGCAGGACGTGCCAGTCCATGGCCGAGAGCTCCTGCGCCTCGTCGACGACGAGGTGGCCGTAGCGCCAGTCGCGGTCACCGGCCGCGCGCTCGGCGACGCTCGCCAGGTGGGAGGGCACCTGCCGCTGCGCGAGGACGTCGGCGGTGACGAAGTCCGTGGGGCGCGCCTCGTCGGGGTCCTCGCCCGCGATCTGCCGGTCGGCCACCTCCAGGATGCTCAACACCTCGGCGGCGTAGCGGCCGTCGGGTTCGTCGGGTGTCGGCGCGGGCGCGTCGGGAAGCGGACCCAGCAGCTCGGCCAGTTCGTCGAGCAACGGCGCGTCCGCCACGGTCCAGGGCGATCCCGCGGGCCGGAACAGCCCGCCGAGCCCGTCGCCGGCGGAGGCCAGCCGCTCGGGCGAGGAGAACAGGTCGGTCAGGGCCTGCTCGGGGGTCAGCAGCGGCCACAGCGTCTCGACGGCGGCGTGGAAACCGAGGTCGGCGCGCAGGTCGTCGCGTAGCTCCGCGCGCATCTCCGCGGTGACCTGCGCGGCGCCGGCCGGGTCGATCTCGGGGATGTCGAGGTCGCGCAACAGCTCGGCGAGCTCGGGCGGGTCCTCCAGGTCGTGGCCGAGCTTCTCCAGGCCCTGGTCGAGCAGCAGCCCGCCCAGCGCATCACGGAACGTCGTCCGCGCGGCGTTGTGCGGCAGCCCCGTCGCCCGCGCCCGCCGCCGGGCCTCCGCGGCGATCCTCCGGTCGATCTCGACGGTGACGTCCTCCAGCTCGATCGCGATCGGGGATGCGGGCAGGCCCTGCCGGTCGGCCACGGCGCGGCGCAGCACGTCGATCATTGAGAGGTCGCCCTTGGTGCGGGCCACGTCGTCGGGATCGACGGCCGTCGCGACGACGCCGTGCGCCAGCCGCCCCGGCGTCGTGAAGACGACGGCCGACTCGCCCAGTGCCGGCAACACCCCGCCGACGTAGCGGATGAAGCCCGCGCTCGGTCCGACCACGAGCACGCCGCTGCGCGCGAGGCGGTCCCGGTGCGAGTAGAGCAGGTACGCGACGCGGTGCAGCGCGACCGCGGTCTTGCCCGTCCCCGGCCCACCCTCGATGACGACGACGCCGGACAGCGGCAGCCGGATGATCGCGTCCTGCTCGGCCTGGATCGTCGTGACGATGTCGCGCATCGTCGACCCCCGCGGCGCCCGCAATGCGGCGAGCAGCGCCGGATCCGAGGCAGAACCGGAATCCGTGTCGCGGTCGAGCACGTCGTCGTGGAAATCGACGACGCGTTCCTCCGGTGCGGTTCCGGCGATCCGGAAATGGCGGCGCCGGGTCACTCCGAGTGGGGACGCGAGCGTCGCGCAGTAGAACGGTTGCGACGCCGGTGACCGCCAGTCGACGAGTGCGCTCTCGCCATCGGCCGGGTCGGTGAGGCCGACCCGCCCCACGTAGGTCGTCGACCCGTCGGTGTGGTCGAGCCGCCCGAAGCACAGCCCGGAGCGGGCCGCGGTCAACGACGCCACCCGTTCCGACCAGCGATGGACCGACACGTCGCGCTCCCACCGTGCGCTCAGCTCCCCGCCGGTCCGCTCGGCCAGCGAGCCGCGGGCGTGCGCCGCGGCGGACTCGAGCTCCGCCGTGAGCAGTGCGTGCATCCGCCGGATCCGGGCGTTCTCCCCGGCCAGTTCTTGCTCGACGAGGGGTGTTCCAGCGGGGTCGGGGGTTGTGTTAGAATTGACTTGTAGAGGTGCACTCTCGCATTCTGAAGGCACTCGTCAGAATAGCTTTCCCGCACCTCGTTCCGCAATTCTTCGGGTGTTATGCGTCCAGTCGGACCCGCACCGAGACCCGTCCCTGATCGTCCCGCGTGGTCACGGCGTGGCCGGTCCGGTCGGTGCCGTCGAGGGTCAGCGTCAGCGGGCCGCCGTCGCCGAGGAAGTTGCGCCACCACGTCTTCGCGTCGGGGAACTCGACGCCGATCAGCACATCGTCACCGCTGCGGCGGTAGCCGACGGGCGTGCGGAACGTGCGCCCCGTCCGGCGGCCGACGTAGGTGATCTCCGTGATGCCGCGACTGACGAACCGTCCGACGACCGGCGCCTTCGCGAGCGCGGACACCGCCGCGTTGACGAGCCGGACGAGCGGGGCGAAGGGCGAGGACGACATGCGCACGTGTCCGAGGCTAGTCACGTGATCGCCGGGATTCTGTGACCCGCAGGTGCTGATCACGAGCGCGCGGCCGGCGTTCCGGGGTGTGTCGCCGGGTGTGCGGTTCGGGCAGGAGTCGACGGGTCGCCGGCGCCGCACCGTCGAGGCGGTCGGCGCCCCCGCCTGGCGTGGCTGTGGCTGTGGCTGCGGCGGTGGCTGTAGGCGGTGGCGGTGGCGCCGGTGCGCGACCCCGGCGTGGACAGGGCTGCGGGCGTTGAGGTTGCGGGCGTTGAGGCGGCGCCCGCGCGATCTCACTACGGCTCCCCGGGTTCGTCGCCGTGCGTCGGCCTTGCGCGCTGGGTGGTGACGGCGCTGGTGGTGACGGCGCTGGGGCGCGGCCGGGGTGATCGCTGCGCCGGATGTGGGACATGGGCGCAACCAGCTGCGCTCAGGTCCCGGAAACGCCGATCACGGGCAGTCGGCAGGCCGGCCGGGACGTCGGCGCACGTGCGGATTGCAGTGAGGGGGCTGGGCCGGGTGGTTTGACCGGCGCGGGGCCCGATTCTGTCGGTACCCCGGCGTGGGCCCCGGGGTGATCGCCCTCTGTGGGACATGGGCGCGACCACGTGCGCTCTTGTCCCGGAAACGGTGATCACGAGCAGGGGCGGGGCCTGCCGGGGTGTGTCGGCTCGCGTGCGGGTCGCCCTGAGGGGAGCGGCCGGCCCCGTGGTGTGAGAGGCGCGGAGTGCGACCACGTGCGCCTTGTCCCGCATACGCTGATCACCGGGAGGCGGGCGGGGCGCGCCGGGGACCCGAACGTCGTCGGTCGGGCCACCGGCGTGCGGGACGGTCCTACTCGGACGCGGTGCCCGAGTCGCCCGAGTCGTCGGAGGCGCCCGTGTCGGCAGCGGCCGAGTCGGCGGCGGGAGCGGCCGGGAGCGGCAGGGCGCCCAGGACGGTGCCCGCGACGGCGTTGGGGTCGACGGGCAGCGGCACCGGCAGGTTCGGCAGCGACGGCGGCGCCGGGAGCGCGCCGGCCACCGTGCCGACCGCGTCGGCCACCGGTGCGGGGAGCGCACCGGTGGCGGCGTCGAGCGGGCCCGCGGCGGGAGCGGCCTCGTCGGCGAACGCCAGGCCCGGGGTCAGGATGGCGAGCGGCAGCGCGGCGGCACCGACGAGCACGGTCCGGGTGGACTTGCGCATGCGGTTCCTCCTTCTTCTCTGATACGTCGCGCCCCCGACCTGGTGACGGGGATCCGCGAGCGTCCCCGTGATAAACGCGCCGAGCGCAGTCGACGACGTGGTTTCCCACCGGTTCGTGTGAGCAACCGATGGCCACCCGGGCGACACGGTCTTGATCGAGTGAACTCATCGTCACCGCGGGTCGTGACGAACAGTGGTCGATCACCGGCCGTGCGCTTGACCCGCGCCGGCGGATGCACTACCCGCCGAAGCCAGAGCGTAGGTGTTGACCTACGTAGGTCGACGCCTACGCTGAGGAGCGTGCAGGCGGTGTGGGAGGCGGTGGCCGAGCCGCGGCGGCGCGCGATCCTGGTCCTCGTGCGGGACCAGGAGTTGGCGGCCGGGCAGATCGCGGCCCAGTTCCCCGACGTCGCCCGGCCGACGGTCTCGCAGCACCTGCGCGTGCTGCGCGACGCGGGGCTGGTCGTCGAGCGCCGGGTCGGGACCAGCCGGCTCTACCGCGCCCGTCCCGAGGGGTTCGCCGAGGTGAGGGAGTTCCTCGACCGGTTCTGGGCCGGCCGCCTGCAGGCACTGAAGGAAGCCGCCGAAGCCGAGCAGAGGACCCGAGATGGCTGAGCCCGTCGTCCGTGAGATCGACATCGATGCGGCGCCGGAGACGGTGTTCGCGTTCTTCGTCGAGCCCGCGAAACTCACCCGCTGGCTCGCCGACGAGGCCGTCCTCGACCCGTGCGCGGGCGGGGTCTGTGTGCAGGTCCATCCCGGTGACGACCGCGGCAGCGACCGGTCGTTCCACATGAGCGGACGCTTCGTCGAGGTCGACCCACCGCGTCGTGTCGTCTTCACCTGGGGGTTCACCGAGCCGGAGATCGGGGTGCCACCGGACTCGACGACCGTCGAGGTCACGTTGCGGCCCAACGGTTCCGGAACGAGGGTCCGGCTCGTGCACCACGACCTGCCGTCGTCGGCGACCGCCGACCACGAGCAGGGGTGGACGGAGATGCTGCGCCGTCTCGATAGCGCGGTCACCGCGGGCCGGGGCGCCGACGGGCAGGCGATGCGGCACGAGATCTGGATCGAGGCACCGCAGGAGGCGGTCTTCGCCGCCCTCACGACGCGCGAGGGCCTCGACGGCTGGTGGGGGCGTGCCGTCGCGGCGGATGCCGAGGTCGGCGGGGTCGTCGAGTTCGACCATGGCTTCGGCGTCCCGCTGCGCATGCGCGTCACCGACCTCGTCGACGGCGAGCGTGTCGAATGGACCTGCCTCGGGGGCTTCGACGACCCGGGGAACCCGGCGTCGGACTGGGGTGGGACGCGGCTCTCCTTCGACCTGACGACGGTGAAGAAGGCCGACGTCGCGCCCCCGCTCGACGCCTACGTCTCCCGCGACGAGTTCACCGTTCTGCGCTTCGAGCACGCCGGCTGGGCGCCGGGCGCGCGCTGGTTCGCGTTCTGCTCCACGGCGTGGGCGGTCACCCTGGAGTCCGGGCTCAAGACGAGCTGCCAGGAGTGACCGGGTAGCGCAGGTGCGTCACGCCGCGACCCTCGACGACCTGGGGGTCGCCGAGGCGGATCGGGGTGTCGCCCAGGCGGTCGAACCAGCGGATGCCCCTGCCGAGCAGCACCGGCGCGATGTTGACGCTCAGTTCGTCGACCAGCCCCGCGACGAGACACTGCTGGGTGATCTCCGCACTCGCGACGACGACGTCCCGGTCGCCCGCGACCGCCTTCGCCTGCTCGATCGCCGCCGCGACGCCGTCGGTGACGAACGTGGCGCCCGGCGCGTAGGGCTGGGCGGGCGGCTCGTGCGTGACGACGAAGATCGGAGCGCCGATCGGGTGTGCGCCGCCCCAGCCCTTGGTCACCTCGTAGAGCCGCCGCCCGCAGACCAGCGCGCCCGTGTGCGCCAGCGCCTCGCGCAGCAGGGCGGCGCTCGCCTCGGAGGTCCGGAACGTGAGCGTGTCGATGTGCGAGGGGGTCTCGACGTCACCGTTGCCGAACCAGCCGAACAGCTCCATGACCCCGTCGTCGGGGTCGGCGATGAAGCCGTCCAGCGACATCGTCATGTCCGCGATCACCCGTGCCATGTCGGCCTCCTCGATGTGCGGCCCGCCTCGTGCGGACCGTTCGAGTCGTTCAACGCACCCGGGCGCCCGGACTCATCGGAGCGGCTCGACGGGCCACCGCGAGAGGTGCGCGCCGCGGCGTCAGCGGCGGGCCCGGACGGCGGCGGCGAGGTCGTCGAGCACGCCGGCGGTGGTGGACCAGTCCATGCAGGCGTCGGTGACGCTGCGGCCGCGCACCATGTCGGGGCCGATCTCCTGGCGGCCGGCCTCCAGGAAGCTCTCCAGCATCACCCCGACGACCCCGGACTCGCCGGCCGCGATCCGCTGCGCGAGGTCGCCTGCGACGACGGGCTGGCGGCGATGGTCCTTGCCGGAGTTGCCGTGGCTGGCGTCGACGATGACGCGCTCGGGGAGACCGGCACCGGCGAGGGTCCCGAGCGCGGCGGCGACGTCGGTGGCCGAGTAGTTCGGGCCGCCGCTGCCGCCGCGCAGGATGACGTGGCAGTCGGGGTTGCCGGTCGTCGTGATCAGCGATGCGAGGCCGTCGGGGTTGATGCCCATGAAGACGTGGCTGCCCGCAGAGGCGCGGGCCCCGTCGACCGCGATCTGCACGTCCCCGTCGGTGGAGTTCTTGATCCCGATGGGCATCGACAGCGCGCTGCACAGCTGGCGGTGGACCTGGCTCGCGGCCGTCCGCGCCCCGATCGACCCCCACGACACGACGTCGGCGATGTACTGCGGGGTGATCGGGTCGAGGAACTCGCAGCCCACGGGCAGGCCCAGCGCGCAGATGTCGAGCAGCAGCGACCGGGCGATCCGCAGCCCCTTGTTGACCTTGAACGTGCCGTCGAGGTCGGGGTCGTTGATCAGGCCCTTCCAGCCCACGGTCGTGCGCGGCTTCTCGAAGTACGCCCGCATGACGACGACGAGGTCCTCGTGCAGCGCCTGCGCGTGCGCGGCGAGCCGGTGTGCGTAGTCGAGCGCGGCGTCGGCGTCGTGGATCGAGCACGGGCCGACGACCACGACGAGCCGGTCGTCGCGGCCGTCGAGGACGTCGACCACCTCGGACCGGCCGCGGGTGACGGTGGCGGCGACGGTGTCGTCGGCCGGCAGCTCGGAGCGCAGCAGGGCGGGGGAGATCAGCGGGCTGATCCCTGCGGTGCGCTGCGCGTCGAGCGACGGAGCGCCGAGGATGTCGAGGCTGGTCATGACGGGGGTCGTCCTCTCAAAGGATCGGACCCGCCCGTCGTCACCGCGAGCCGGTCCGTCCGGCTCGGGGTGGTCGATGGTCAGCGCAGCGGATCGCCCGCCGACCCATCCCGGGCCGGGCGTCCAAACCAGTACCAGCGCTGCACGGGCGCGACAGTAGCCGACGCGCCCGCCGGCCCGCCAGGGAGCATGGTCACCTCGCGCGGTTGCGTGCGTAGTGGCGGGCGGCGCGGGCACGGTTGCCGCAGCCGTGCGAGCACCACTCGCGACGGCCGCTGCGGACGAAGAACAGCACGCAGCCAGGGCCCTGGCAGGCGCGCAGGTCGTGGCGGCGGGGGCCGCCGAGGAAGTCGACGGCGTCGGCGGCGATCTCGGACAGCGCGGTCGCGACGGCGCCGCCGGCACTGCGGGCGACGGTGCCGGGTTCGGGATCGGCGCGCAGCTCCCGCCAGCGTGCGGGGGCGGCGGCGTGCCGGTTGACGAGGTCGACGGCCTCGGCGGGCAGGGGTCGGGCGTCGACGGTCGCGGCGGCCAGCCGCCGGATCGCGTCGCGCAGCGCGCGGGTGGCCGCGAGGTCGGCGGCATCGACGGCGGTGGCATCGACGGCGGCGGCATCGACGACGGTGGCATCGACGACGGGGAGAAGCCGGACGTCGTGGAGCCAGCGGGCGAGCTGCTGCGGGTTCTCGAGGCCTTCGCGGAGGTGGCCGCGTACCGCGTAGCTGGTGTTGGCCAGCTCGATCGAGAGGGGCTCCCCGAGGAGCGGGGCGCCGCCGGAGACGTCGGTCATATCTAATGCTAACCCGCCTTGACCCCGTTAGATCGTTCTCCTAGGTTCTCATGGATACAGTCCAGGAAAGCGTGAGAACGGAGCCATCGATGGCAGCCCTCCAGACCGGTCACGTCGGCGTCAACGTCACCGATCTCGCCCGGTCGACCGCCTTCTACCAGCAGGTCTTCGGGTTCGAGGTCATTGCCGGGGACCAGACGGGCGACCGGCCCTACGTGTTCCTCGGCATCGACGGCGAGCTCGTCGTCACCCTCTGGCAGCAGAGCGCGGGCGAGTTCCCGACGGACCGGCCGGGGCTGCACCACCTGGCGTTCCTCGTGGACGACATCGACACGGTCCGGGCCGCCGAGGAGCGGGTCCGCGCCTCGGGCGCCCGGTTGTTCCACGACGGCGTCGTCCCGCACGCCGAGGGCGCGTCGTCGGGCGGCATCTTCTTCGCCGACCCCGACGGCATCCGGCTGGAGATCTACGCGGCGGCAGGCGCCGACGGCGCCGCACCGTCGGACGGCCCGACGTGCGGGTTCTTCTGACCGGTCCGGTCACCCACCGGCCGCGGCGACCCGCGCGGAGATCTCCGCGGCCAGCGCGGTGTCCTTCGCCGTCAGGCCGCCCGCCGAGTGCGTCGAGAGGCGGAACGTCAGTGTCCGCCAACGGATGTCGATGTCGGGGTGGTGGTCGGCGCGTTCGGCGTCGTCGGCCACCTCGCCGACCACGCGGATCGCCGTCGGGAAGTCGGGCAGCTCCGCGGTGCGCACGATCGAGTCGCCGGCACGCTCCCACCCCGGCAGGTCGGCGAGGGCGGCGGTGATCGCGGCGTCGTCCAGGAGATCGGCCATGCGGGCCATCCTCCCGCAGAACGACCTCAGGCGTCGCGCGTGAGCATCCGGCTCGTCGTGATCCCGCCGCCGATCGCGATGTAGCACAACGCCCGCAGGGTGCTCCCGCCGATGTCGCCCCATGACATCGGGTCGCGCAGGACGTCGGCGCCCGCGGAGAAGCCCGTCGTCAGCAGGTAGGGCGCCAGCCAGTCGAGCGCGGGGATCGCGCCGAGCACCCCGAAGACGATGAGCCCGCCCAGCACCGACGCCAACACGACGAGCGGGTGTTCGGTGAACGCCGAGATCGCCAGTGCGATCGCGCCGACCGCGGCGAGCTGGCCGACCGTCCACAGCGCCGCGATCCCGACGCGGCCCATCGCCTCGCCGAACCCGAGCGTCGTGCCGGAGAGGGTGACGAGCGTGCCGTCGGCGCCGCCCACCACAACCAGGCCGGCGACCACCCCTACGACCGCGACGACCAGCGTCGCCACCACGGTCACCACGAGGACCCCGAACGCCTTCATCACGACGAGCCGGCCGCGCCCGACCGGCGCGAGGAGCAGGCCGCGCAGGGTCCCGTGGGCGGCCTCGCCCGCGATCGCGTCGGCCGCGGCCATCCCGACGGCCAGCGGCAGCAACAGGGCGAGCATCAGCGTCATGGCCACGACCGGCAGCACGAGCCCGTTGCCCGCGATCGCACCGATCAGCCCGTTGCCGCCGCGGTCGGCCACGACGACGCCGATCGCGATCAGGATCGGGACCAGCGCGAACAGCCCGAGCATCACCAGCGTCCGCGGCCGGCGCAGCACCCAGCGCATTTCGGCGCCGAGCAGCCGGCCCATCGGGGCGGACCCCCGATGCGGCGTCGTGCCCGTCTCCACGAGCGACGCGGTCATCAGGTCTCCTCCCCGGTGAGGCGGGGGGACAACTCCTCCAGCC
>NZ_BPRG01000054.1:63820-101274 GCF_036984265.1 Pseudonocardia sp. D17
GCCCGTCCCCGCCTCCAGCAGTACCGACAGCTCGCCGGCGGCGACGAGGGTGCCGGTCTGGAGGACCGCGACGTGGGTGCAGGTCGCCTCGACCTCGGCCAGCAGGTGCGACGACACGAGCACCGTCGCGCCACCCGCGTGCAGCTCGGCGACGATCCGCCGGACGTCGCGGGTGCCGGCGGGGTCGAGGCCGTTGGTCGGCTCGTCGAGCACGACGAGCTTGCGCGGCACCAGCAGTGCCGCGGCCAGCCCGAGCCGTTGCTTCATGCCGAGCGAGTAGCCGCGGAACCGGCGGTCGGCGGCGTCGGACAGCCCGACGCGCTCGAGCGCGGTGCCGACGGCGTCGCCGATCTGCGCGCTCGCCAGCAGGGGTTCGGTGGCCGCGACCCGGCGCAGGTTCTCCCGGCCCGACAGGAACGGGTGGAACCCCGGCCCCTCCACGAGCGCCCCGACGTGCGGCAGCGCCTGCTCCGTGGCGTCCGGGACGGGATGGCCCAGCAGCTCGGCGCTGCCCTCGGTCGGGCGGGTCAGTCCGAGGAGCACGCGGATGAGCGTCGTCTTGCCGGAGCCGTTGGGCCCCAACATCCCCAGCACGGCGCCGGACGGGACCTCGAGGTCGATCCCGTCGACGGCGACGGTCTTCCCGAACACCTTCCGCACCCCGCGGACGGCGGCCGCGGGAGGCGCCGCCGCGGCGGCTCCCGCGGCACCGCGCTCACCGGCGGCGGCGCTCTGCCCGGCGGGTGCGGTCACTTCGCGAGCGCCTCGGTGAGCACCTGGGCGGGGACGGCACCCGCCGCGACCCGGCCGTCGTCGGTGATGATCGCCGTCGCGACCGCGGTGTCGATCTCGCGGCCGCTGCCCCACGCGCCGCTGACCGGCTTGCCCAGCGACGACAGGTCCGGCGCGCCGTCGCGCCCCGGCGCCGGCTGCTGGTCCGCGGGCGGCAGCGTCGCGATCACGACGGTGTCCCAGCCGTCGCCGACGACCGTCGGCTCCTGCCCCTGCTCGTGCTGCTGCGCGCCACCGGGCCGCGCGGGCGCGTCGGTGACCGTCGAGCCGGGCGGCGGGGTGAACGCGAACAGCGCGGGGTCCTGCGCCCCGAAGTCGAGCTGCGTGAACCCGACCTGCAGCGCCGGGTCGGACGACCCGTTCGCGAGCACGGTGAGCTGCAACGGGATCCGCTTCTCCGAGTCGACGGCGACGCGGACCTCGCGCAGCAGCGTCCGCTCGGACGGCAGCGGCCGCAGCACGAGCTCGTAGGCGGGGCGTCCGGCGACCGTGGCGGTGCCGTCGACGTCGACGCTGCTCGTCGCGCGCAGGTCCTGCACGGCCTTGGCCGCGGCGGCGGCCGGGTCGGTCGCGGTCGCCTCCGGTGGCGTGTGCGTGTCCGTGCCGACGGCCTTCTTCGTGACGGTCCGGTCCGCGGAGTCCCACGCCCACACCGTGGTGCCGTCGTCGACGATCGTCTTCTCGCCCTGGCTGCTGGGGATCGACAGCCGCCCCTTTCCGGCGCCGTCCGACCACACCTGCCCGCTGCTGGACCCGTTCGCGGCCTGCGGGACACCCGGGATCGCGGGCAGCCCCAGCTGGTTGTCGAGGGTGACGGTGCCGTGCAACGGTCCCGGGTCCTTCGACTGGATCACCGAGGCGACGAGATCCTCCGCGCTCACCGGCGGCAGCTCGGGTGCGGCACCCGCTCCGGCGGGCATCGCGAGCAGTCCCAGCCCGACGGCACCCGCCACCGCGAGTCCCATCCCGGCCCGGGCCCAGACACGTCGTGTAGCCATGGGCCCAGCCTGACGCATCGGTGCAGCGGGGCCCAGCCTCGTGCTGAGAGGGCCCTGAGCCCGCTGAGAGTCCGCTTAGCCCGACCTGCGGACGGCCCTCCCCGGCGTCGGTGCCGACCAGTAGCGTCCCCGTCGATGGCGCGCGTGCTGGTGGTGGACGACGAGCCCGGGGTGCGCACCGCGCTGCACCGCGGGCTCACCGCCGAGGGGATGGAGGTCGTCGCGGTCGGCGACGGCCCATCCGCGCTGCGCGCCGCGCTGACCGGCAGCTTCGACGCCGTCGTCCTCGACATCATCCTGCCCGGGCTGTCGGGCTACCGGGTGCTCGAACACCTGCGGGCCGCGGGCGTCGACACCCCGGTGCTGTTGGTGTCGGCCAAGGACGGGGAGGTCGACCAGGCCGACGGGCTCGACCTCGGCGCCGACGGCTACCTCGTCAAGCCGTTCTCGTTCGTCGTGCTGGTGGCGCAGCTCAAGGCCATGCTGCGCCGCCGCGACGCGACGTTGGGCCGCACCGGGCAGAAGGTCCGCCTCGGCGGTCTGGTCGTCGACCCGGCGGCGCGCAGCGCGTCGTACGACGGCAACGCGATGGAGCTGTCGCCGCGGGAGTTCGCGCTGCTGCACGCGCTCGCCAGCAGGCCCGACACGGCCGTCGCCAAGGACGAGCTGCTGCGGCTGGTGTGGGGCGACGCGCAGGCCGCGAGCCGCAACGTCGTCGAGGTCTACGTCGGCTACCTGCGGCGCAAGCTCGACGCCGTCGGCGCGGGCCACCTGCTGCGCACCGTCCGCGGCTTCGGCTACCTGGTGGGCTCGGGCGCGTGACCCGGCTGCGTCGGTGGTGGACGCGCCGCACGCTGCGGTTCCGGATCACGCTGGTCGTCGGCGCGGTCGCGCTCGTCGCGCTGCTCGCGCTGTCGCGCCTGGGCGCAGGGCTCGTCGCGTCGACGCTCACCGGGTCCGCCGACGCCGAGCTGCGCGTCCAGGCGACCGACGTCGCCGGCCGCGTGCACACCGGCGCGCCGCCCGCGGCGGGCCCGGCGGTGCGTGTCGTCGACACGGCGGGCGACCCGGTCGACGGCCGCGGGCCGCTGCCCCTGCGCGGCGACGAGGTGCGCCGTCTCGCGAGCGGAGCGGCGATCACCACCTTCGGCGGCGGGGAGTTCCGGCGGTGGCTCGCGGTGCCCGTGGTGGTGCCCGACGGGTCGACGCGGCTCGTCGTCGCGAGCGGCACGCTCGTCGGCGGGGCCACGCTGCTGGGCCGGGCCGCCGTCGGGTTCCTGTTCGCGGCGCTCGTCGTCGCGGGCGTGATCGCGCTCGCGGCGTGGGCGGCCACCCGGGCGGCGCTGCGCCCCGTCGACCGGATGCGTGCGGCCGCCGCCGCGCTGCCGCCCGGGGAGCGGCTGCCGCTGCCCGAGCCCCGCGACGAGCTGCGCGCCCTCGCCGAGGCGATCAACTCGCTGCTCGCGCGTCGCGACGAGGCCGTCGCCCGCCTCGAGCGGTTCACCGGCGACGCCGCGCACGAGCTGCGCTCGCCCGTCGCGTCGATCAGGGCCCAGGCCGAGGTGGCCGTCGCGCACCCGGATCCGGAGCTCTCCGAGGAGACGCTGCGGTCGATCGCGAGCGAGACCGAGCGGATGACCGTGCTGCTGTCGGACCTGCTCGCGCTCGCCCGGTCCGACGCCGGCCGCCGGCCCGCCGCCGAGGCCGTCGACGTCGGCGCGGCCGCGCGCGCCGCCGTGACCCGGCTGCCCGCAGGCGGGCCGGCCGTCGAGATCGTCGCGCCCGGGCCGGCGCGGGCGGCGGCGAGCGCGGGCGAGGTCGATCTCGTGCTCGACAACCTGCTCGGCAACGCCGTCCGCCATGCCCGTTCCCTGGTACGCGTCGGTGTCCTGCCGGCGGGCCGGTGGGTGCGCCTCGTCGTCGACGACGACGGGCCCGGCATCCCCGAGGCCGACCGCGGGCGGGTGTTCGACCGGTTCACCCGCCTCGCCCCGGAGGTGTCGGTCGACGGGGGCGGGGCCGGGCTGGGCCTCGCGCTCGTCGAGGGCCTGGTGCGGGGCCGGGGCGGGTCGGTGGCGGCCGCCGCCGCGCCCGAGGGCGGTGCCCGGCTGGAGGTGCGCTGGCCCGCCGCCTCGTGACCGCTGGGCTTTGCGACGATCACGCCGTGCCCGTCGAGCAGCTGTCCTACGTCGTCGCCGCGCCACGCCGCACCGTCGCGGGGCTGCTGCGGGACTCCGAGGTCGCCGCCGCGGCGCTCGCCCGCGCGGGCCACGGCTACGCCTCCGACGTGCGGCTCCTCGCGCCCGGCGACCGGGTGCGGCTGCGGGTCCGGGTGCTCGCGCGGATGCCGCTCACGCTTCCCGGGGAGACGGTCGTCGAGGAGGTGACGCCCGCGCGGTTCGCGACGTCGCTGGTCCGCGGCCCGGTGCCGGAGCTGACGCACGTCACCACGCTCGAGGTCGCGGCGGCCGGCACCCGCGTCACCGACACGCTGACCTGGCGCGCCCCGTTCGGGCCGCTCGCCGACCCGCTCGTCCTGCGCCCGCTGCTGCGCGGCGTGCTCGGCGCGCGGGCGGCGGAGCTGGCCGAGCGGGTGGGCGTCGCGGCCGGGGCGCGGATCGTCGTCGCGACGGCGCTGGTCCGCGACGGGCGCGTCCTCGCCGCGCAGCGCACCCGGCCCGCCGCGCTCGCCGGCCGCTGGGAGCTACCGGGCGGGAGCGTCGAGACGGGGGAGAGCGAGGACGCCGCGGTGGCCAGGGAACTGCGGGAGGAGCTGGGCGCCGACGTCGTCGCCTGCGGCCGGCTGGGCACCGACCTGCCCATCGACGCCGGGCTCCTGCGGGTGCACCTCGCGCGGCTACGGCCCGGCTCGGCCGAGCCGGCGGCACTGGAACACGCCGCCGTGCGGTGGGTGGACGCGGCCGGGCTCGCGACCCTGGACTGGGTGGACGCCGATCGCGCCGTCCTGCTCGACCTCTGCGCGGTTCTCGGCACCTGACCCGGGGCGGCCACGTGGTCCGGATCGGGTCGGGCAGGAGCAGTGGCGTTGCGCCCGGACGGTGGCGCGCAACCTGAGCGTCCGGATCGGGCGGCGCGGGAGCAGCGGGGTTGCGCTCGGTCGGTCGGGAGCCCGGCGTTGCGACGCGGCGGGTTCGCAGGTGCGACGTCCTCGCGGGACGGGGGAACCGGGCGGGTCGGCGGGTCGTCGGAGCCGCATGTGCCTCGACGAACTACGGGCGCGGCAGGCGGGCGTCGTCTCCAGGGAGCAGGCGTTGGCGGCGGGCCTGTCGGCCGACGAGATCGACCACCGCCTCGCGCGCAGACGTTGGCGCCCGCTGCATCCTCGGGTCTACCTCACCGTCGCCACGCAGCCGACCCCGGAGGCGCGCGTGCGGGCGGCGGTGCTGTGGGCGGGGGAGGGGGCGGTGCTGTCCGGGGTGGCGGCGGCGTGGTGGCACGGGATGCCGGTGCGGGCGCCGGCGACCGTCGCCGTCACGGTCCCGCGGCGACGCTCGCCCGGGAAGCGCCCGGGCGTCACGGTCCGGCGCCGGACCCTGCCGGTGCCGGACCTCGACGAGCACCGTGGCCTGGCCGTCACCGCCGGCCCGCTCACGACGGTCGAGGCCGCGCTCGCCCTCGGCCCCGCCGGGGCGGCGTTCCTGGACGCGGTGCTGCACCGGGTCGTCGGCTTCGACGACGTCCTCGCCGCGGCCCGTCGCGACGACGGCCGGGGCGAGCGGCTGCTGCGGGAGGCGGGGGAGCGGGCGCGGTCGGCGGCGCGGCTGCGGCTGGCCGGGATGCTGCGCCGTGGCGGCGTGCCCGCGCGGGTGCTCGCGGAGCCGGGGTACGCGGCGGTCGTCTGCCCGGCGGCCCGGCTCGCGGTCACCGAGGCCGGGACCCCGGCCCCGGCGGGCTGGGCGGTCCTCGAGGTCGGGCCGGGGGATCTCGTCGGGCGTCCGGAGTGGGTCGTCGCGGAGGTCCTGGAGACGGTCGCGGCGCTGGGGAGGGCCCGGATCACGGGGTGATTCCGATCACCCGGGCGCGGCCGCGGGCAGGGCGGTGCCGTCGTCAGCGGACGGCGGCGCGACCGCTCGCACGTCGACGGGGCGCGGGCCTCGACCGGCGCACCGGGATCGGCGGGAAACAGCAGGTCGGAGTCAGTACACGCGGGCTCGCTCCAGTGCCTTCCGGAGCTTCATGCCGGTGAGCTCGTCGGCCCCGAGCCGGCGCAGCCGGAGCGCGACGACCGGGCAGTTCTTGCACCGTTTCGGCTTCGATCGGCAGCACTTCTTCTTCACCTTGCCCATTGTCAGGCGAGCCTAACCTCATGCCTGGGGAAGGGCCAGGGTGTCGTCGGGATACCGTGAAGTGTGAGCACAGCTGGATCCACCCTCGACGCTGCACCGGCGACCGCGGACCGCGGCCTGCCGGACGCGCGCGGAGGGCTGCGCAACGTCGCCATCGTGGCGCACGTCGACCACGGTAAGACGACGCTCGTGGACGCCATGCTGCGCGCGTCCGGCGCGTTCGGCGAACGTGCCGAGCCGGTGGACCGGGTCATGGACTCGGGCGACCTCGAGCGCGAGAAGGGCATCACCATTCTCGCGAAGAACACCACGGTCGACTGGCACGGCGTCACGGTCAACGTCATCGACACCCCCGGGCACGCGGACTTCGGCGGCGAGGTCGAGCGCGGCCTGTCGATGGTCGACGGCGTGGTGCTGCTCGTCGACGCCTCCGAGGGTCCGCTGCCGCAGACGCGCTTCGTGCTGCGCAAGACGCTGGCCGCCGGGCTGCCGGTGATGCTCGTCGTGAACAAGACCGACCGGGCCGACGCCCGGATCGCCGAGGTCGTCGACGAGTCGCTGGAGCTGCTGCTGGAGCTCGCCGACGAGCTGGAGCTCGACGAGGACCAGACGGCGCACCTGCTCGACCTGCCGGTCGTCTACGCCTCCGGCCGGGCGGGCAAGGCCAGCCGCACCCGGCCCGCCGACGGTGAGCTGCCCGACTCCGACGGCCTGCAGCCGCTGTTCGACGTCCTGTTCGACACCGTCCCGCCGCCGTCGGACGACCCGGCCGCGCCGCTGCAGGCGCACGTCACCAACCTCGACGCGACCAACTTCCTCGGCCGCATCGCGCTGTGCCGCATCCGGGCGGGCGTCATCCGCCGCGGGCAGCAGGTCGCGTGGATGCAGGACGGCGGCAAGGTCACCCGCGTCAAGATCACCGAGCTGATGCGCACCGAGGCGCTGACCCGCGTCCCCACCGACGTCGCGTACGCGGGGGACATCGTCGCCGTCGCCGGCATCCCCGACGTCATGATCGGCGACACGCTCGCCGACCCGGAGAACCCGGTCGCGCTGGAGCGCATCCACGTCGACGAGCCGGCGATCTCGATGACGATCGGCATCAACACCTCGCCGCTCGTCGGCCGCGACCCGCACCCGGGCGGCAAGCTCACCGCCCGTCAGGTGAAGGGTCGGCTCGACTCCGAGCTGGTCGGCAACGTCTCGCTGCGGGTGCTGCCCACCGAGCGGCCCGACACCTGGGAGGTGCAGGGCCGCGGCGAGCTCGCGCTGGCCATCCTCGTCGAGACGATGCGCCGCGAGGGCTTCGAGCTGACCGTCGGCAAGCCCGAGGTCGTCACCAAGGTGATCGACGGCAAGCTGCACGAGCCGTTCGAGCAGCTCTCGATCGACGTGCCCACCGACAGCCTCGGTGCGGTCACCCAGCTGCTGGCCGCCCGCAAGGGCGAGATGAGCCAGATGGTGCACGGGGAGAACCGGGTCCGGCTCGACTTCCGGGTGCCGTCGCGGGGCCTGATCGGCTTCCGCACCGAGTTCCTCACGATCACCCGCGGCGCCGGCATCGCCAGCCACGTGTTCGACGGCTACGGCCCCTGGGTCGGCGAGATCTCCAGCAGGCTGCGCGGCTCGTTGATCGCCGACCGCGCCGGTGCCGTCACCGCCTACGCGGTCGACGCGCTGGCCGACCGGGGCGTGCTGTTCGTCGGCCCGGGCACCCAGGTCTACGACGGCATGGTCATCGGTGAGTACACCCGCAACGAGGACCTCGAGGTCAACATCGTGCGGGAGAAGAAGCTGACCAACATGCGGAAGTCGACCGGCGACGAGCTCGTCAAGCTCACCCCGCCGACGATCCTGACGCTGGAGCAGTCGCTGGAGTTCTGCGCGCCCGACGAGTGTGTCGAGGTGACGCCGGAGAACGTCCGCATCCGGAAGGTGGAGCTCGACTCGCACGCCCGCGGCCGGGCCCGCGCCCGGGCCAAGGCCGCAGCCGCCAACTGACCCGACGCAGCGGCCCCTCGCCGCGATGCGACGATGGGTCGCGGCCCGGTACTGCCGGGGCCGGGTGGTGGTGCGGCGCAGGAGGAGCGGGTGACGGGCAGCGGCGGGACGGTCGGTCCGGCGTCGCTGCGCGCGGTACTGGTCCTGCTGCTGGCCGGGCTGCTCGCGGCGTGCGTGAACGAGCCTGCGCCGCAGGTCGTCCCGCCGGCCCCGGCGCCGTCGACCGCCGCGACGCCCGAGCCGACGACGGTGACGGTCGGCGTGCCGTCGCTGGGCGCGGGCTTCAACCCCCATCTGCTCTCCGACCAGTCCCCGGTGACGACGGCACTCTCGACGCTCGTGCTGCCCTCGGTGTTCCGGCCCGACGCCGAGGGGACGCTGCAGCTCGACCAGACGATCGCCACGAGCGCCCGCGTGACGTCGACCGACCCGTTCACGGTGAGCTACGAGCTCAACGTGCAGGCGTCGTGGACGACCAACGCGCCCATCGCGGCGGAGGACTTCGTCTACCTGTGGGACCGGATGCGCTCGGAGCCCGGGACCGTCGACGCCGCGGGCTACCGGCTGATCAGCGACGTCCGGTCGCGCGCGGGCGGCAAGGCCGTCGACGTCGTGTTCTCCCAGCCGTACCCGCAGTGGCAGCAGCTGTTCTCGGGCCTGCTTCCCGCGCACATCCTCAAGGACGCTCCCGGTTCCTGGACCGGCGCACTGGCCAACGGGCTGCCGGCGTCGGGCGGCCCGTTCCGCATCGCCTCGGTGGACCGGGCCCGCGGTGAGGTCGTGCTGACCCGCAACGACCTCTACTGGGCCAGCCCGACGACGCTCGACCGCATCGTGCTGCGCGCCGTCGACGACTCGACGATGGTCGACGAGCTGCGCTCGGGCGACCTCGACGCCGCGCTGCCCGAGTCGGACCCGACGGTGAGCCAGCTGCTCGCGGCGCTCGGCCCGGCGTACCGGACGCAGCAGGCGCCGCAGCCCGTCGTCACGAGCCTGGCGTTCCGCTCGGACACCGGCCCGCTCGCCGACGTCCGGGTCCGCCAGGCCGTCGCCGCCACCCTCGACCGGGAGGCCCTGCGCACGCAGGTCGCGCCGGGCGCGGTGGCGGCCGACGCGTTCGGGCTCGCGCCGTCGGAGCCCGGATACGCCTCGACGGCTCCCGCCGGACCCCCGGCTCGGCCGGATCCTGCTGCGGCGCAACGGCTGATGCTCGCGGCGGGGTACGTCCGCGACGCGCAGGGCCGGTGGGGGATCGGCGGCAGGCCGCTGCGGCTGGTGATCGGGGCGGCCGCCGAACGTCCCGACGACGTCCGGCTCGCCGAGGCCGTCGCGACGCAGCTGGACGCGGCCGGGATCGGCACCACGGTCGTCGCGCCCCCGGCGGCCGACCTGTTCGTCCAGCCCGAGGTGCCGGCCACCCCGCCCACCACGACGACGCCCACCCCGTCCGACACGGCGTCCGGCGCGCCGACGACCGCGCCCCCCACGACGACCCGGTCCCCCGGCCGTGCCACGACGACCGCTCCGGCGAGGACCGTTCCGTCGACGACCGTTCCGTCGACGACGGCCTTGTCCGGGTCGACAGGGCCGCCCACCAGTACTACCGCGCCGCCCGCGTCCGGACCGCTGCGGGCCGACGTGATGGTGCTGCCGCGGCCCGTCGGCGGGGACGTCGGTGCCCGGTACGCGTCGGACTACGGGTGCCCGCGGCCCGTCCCCGGCGGAACGACGGCCGTCGCCGCCAGCCCCACCCGGTTCTGCTTCCCGGCGCTGCAGAGCCTGCTCGACGGGCTCGTCGCGGGTACCGCCGGCGTCGACACGCAGGCCGTCGTCGAGCGAGTCCTGTGGGCCCAGCTGCCGGTGCTGCCGTTGTACCAGCCGGTCGGTCTCGTGGTGAGCACGCCGGCCGCGACGGAGTCGACGGACATCTCGCCGGGGCCGCTGTCGACCGGTCCGTTCACCGGCGCGCAGCGGTGGCGGACCCCCTCGAGTTGAGTGTCGCCCGGCCCAGCGCTAAGTTACCGCACGGTAGCGCAGACTGTTGCACGTCGTAACCAGCGAATCACCCTTTGGTCACGATCGGCCGGGGGTCGGTGACGTGCCCCGACGCGCTTCCTACCGTCCCGAGCAATGCTGGTTCGCCCCACACATGGCGCGATCCGGGGTCACTGACCGGGGACGTCGCGGCGAACCCGCGGGGACCGGTCACGACAGCAGAGAGGCATGGAGTCGATGAGGAGATCGAGGGCGGCCGCATCGGCCATCGCGCTCACCGCGGTGGCCGCAATGGTCCTCACGGGATGCAGCCAGAAGTCGAACCAGTCGACCGGCGGGAGCGGACAGACCGCCGTCGGCTTCCCGGAGACGCAGGACCTGCCGCCCGTCGC
The DNA here is from genome assembly GCF_036984265.1 of Pseudonocardia sp. D17. Classification (NCBI taxonomy): domain Bacteria; kingdom Bacillati; phylum Actinomycetota; class Actinomycetes; order Pseudonocardiales; family Pseudonocardiaceae; genus Pseudonocardia; species Pseudonocardia sp. D17. The sequence continues at coordinate 74,306 of NZ_BPRG01000054.1, forward strand.
CGGCAAGCCCGGCGGCACGTTCCGGCTCGGCATCACCGAGCCCACCGCGATCGACCCGTACAACGCCCAGGAGTCCGAGGGCATCCTCGTCAACAAGGCGCTGTTCACCGGTCTGGTCAACGTCAAGCCCAACGGCGACGTCTACGACGGTGTGGCCTCGAAGTGGGAGCCCAACGCCGACTGCACGGCGTGGACGTTCACCCTCAAGCCCAACCAGGTGTTCTCCAACGGCGAGCCGGTCGACTCGGCGGCGTTCAAGCGCGGCTGGGAGCGCACCTCGGCGAAGGCGTCGGCCTCCGACGTCGCCTACCACCTCGACGAGGTGCAGGGCTTCGCCCAGATGCAGGACGGCTCCGCCAGCACGCTCTCGGGCGTCGACGCCACCGACCCGAACGTCCTGAAGGTCGGGCTGTCCAAGGCCGACTGCGAGTTCGAGCTGCGCACCGCCGCGCCGCCGCTGGCGCCGGTCCCGACGGTCGCCGGCGCGGCCGACAACAAGACCTACAACGACATGCCCATCGGCAACGGCCCGTTCAAGATGGACGGTCCGTGGCAGCACGACAAGGGCATCAAGCTGGTCCGCAACGACAGCTACAGCGCCGGTCCGAAGGCGAACCTGGACGCCGTCGAGATCACCATCACCCCCGCCGACACCGGCATCCAGGCCGAGTACGACGGCTTCAACAACGGCCAGTTCGACTGGGCCCGGATCCCGACGCCGCTGCTCACGCAGGCGCGCGCGGCGAACGAGTCGAAGAACCAGTGGATCTCCAAGAAGACGGCGGGCATCAACTACCTGCTCGTGTCGGTGACCACGAAGCCGCTGAACACCGCCGACGCCCGCAAGGCCGTCTCCGAGGCGATCGACCGCAACGCGATCGCTCAGGGCGTCTTCCAGGGCTCGCAGGTCCCGGCCGACGCGTTCATCCCGGCGTCGTTCACCAACGCCTACCAGCCCGGCGTCTGCACGGCCTGCAAGTACGACCCCGAGGACGCGAAGAAGCTGGCCGCATCGGCCGGCCTGACCCCGGGCACCGAGGTCAACTTCCAGTTCAACACCGGTGGCGGCCACGAGGAGTGGACGGCCGCGGTGAAGCAGCAGCTGGAGACCAACCTGGGGCTCAAGGTCAACTACTCGGGCGTGCCGTTCAAGGACCTGCTGGTCAACGAGCAGCAGCCCAATGCGACCGGCCTGTTCCGCGCCGGCTGGACCGCCGACTACCCGACGCCGGGCAACTTCCTGCAGCCCCTGCTGTCGACGCAGGCGATCGGCGCCGCGACGCCCAACGACGTCGCCAACGGTGACAACCGCGGCCGCTACAGCAACCCGCAGTTCGACCAGCTGCTCGCCCAGGCGGCGGGTACGCAGGACGTGGCCAAGCGCAACGACCTGTACAAGCAGGCCGAGAAGATCGCGATCGGCGACGACATGGCGCTGATCCCGCTCTTCGCCCGCCAGCAGTTCCGGCTGGCCAACACCGCGAAGTTCGGCAACGTCAACATGGACTTCTGGGAGAACCCGACCCTGTCCGAGATCACCATCAAGTGACACGGCGACGGTGCCCGGCCCGGGACTCGGGCCGGGCACCGTCCCTCCGTGTCGGAAGCCGGAACAATGGGTCGCTTCATCCTGCGGCGGGTCGTCCAGGCCGTCCTGGTCATCCTCGCCGCCACACTCCTGATCTTCCTCGCCACCTTCGCGATCGGTGACCCGTTCGCGTCGTCGGGGGAGAAGGCCGTTCCGCCGGACATCGCCGCGGCCAACCGCGCGAAGTTCGGCCTCGACAAGCCGCTGCCGCTGCAGTACGTGATCTACCTGGGCAACATGGTGCGCGGCGACTTCGGCATCGACTTCGAGCAGCACCGCCCGGTGGCACAGATGCTCGAGGCCGCGATCCCGAACACCGTCCGGCTCGCGCTCGTCGCGATCGTCATCGACATCCTCATCGGTGTCGTGGCCGGCGTCATCGCCGCGGTCAAGCGCTACTCGTTCTGGGACGTGCTGGTCACCGTCATCGCGACGCTCGCGATCGGCATCCCCGTGTTCGTCATCGGCGTCGTGCTCGTCGCCAACGTCGCGGGATGGGGTCCCTTCCCCTCGGTCCCACGAAGTTTCACGGTCCAGGTGCCCTGGTACCAGGAGGTGCTGCTGCCCGCCTTCACCCTGGCGATCATCGACGCGGCGTTCATCGCACGGCTCATGCGCGGGTCCATGCTCGAGGTGCTGCGCGCCGACTACATCCGCACGGCCCGTGCCAAGGGCCTGTCCGAGCGGACCGTCATCGGCAAGCACGCCATGCGCAACTCGCTGATCCCCGTCGTCACCTACGTCGGCGTCTCGCTCGGCGTGCTCTTCGGCGGCGCGATCATCACCGAGACGATCTTCCAGTACAACGGCGTCGGCTACCTGCTGTCGACGGCGATCGTGAAGAGCAACGCGCCGGTGATCATCGCCGTCGTCATCTTCAGCGTCGTCGCGTACGTCGTGCTGAGCACGATCGTCGACATCCTCTACGCGTTCCTGGATCCGCGGATCCGGCTCAACTGAGCCGGCTCCCCGGCCCCGAACGGCCACCCGGGCCGCACGGACACGCGGCCCGAACAGACACACTCCTGAGGCGGTCCCACCACATGACCACTCCGACCTCCGCCGGCGGCCCACCGGTCGACGCCGAGGCGGGCGCGGGCGTCCTGCTCCCCGGGGCGGACTCCGCGACGAGCGGCGCCGCGGTCCCGATCGGGGCGCGCGGCTCCGGCCAGCTCGCCGACGTCTGGCGACGCTTCCGGCGCAACCGGCTGGCCATGGTCGGTCTCGCGATCGTGACCGTGCTGATCCTGCTCGCGATCATCGGTCCGTACGTGACGCCGTACAACGCCTTCGAACAGAACCTCGCAAACACGCTCAAGCCGCCGAGCGCCGAGCACTGGTTCGGCACCGACGTCCTGGGCCGCGACCTGTTCTCCGGGATCATCTACGGCTGCCGGCTGGCCATCACGGTCGGCCTGCTGACGGTGGCGTTCTCGCTGCTCATCGGCATCACGCTGGGTGCGGTCGCGGGCTTCAAGGGCGGCGCGTGGGACGGGGTCGTCGCGCGCTTCATCGACGTCTTCCTCGCGTTCCCGCCGCTGGTCGGCGCGATCGTCATCGTCCGGGCCGTCGGCGGCGGTGTCACCCCGGTGATCGTCGCGCTCGTCGTGCTCGGCTGGATGACGACCGCACGGCTCACCCGCGGCCAGGTGCTCGCGCTGCGCGAGGCCGAGTACGTGGAGGCGGCCCGCTCGATCGGCGCGGGCAACCGGCGGATCGTGTTGCGCCACATCCTGCCCAACGCCATCGCGCCCGTGCTCGTCTACTCGTTCACCAGCATCGGCGTCGTCGTCGTCGCGATGGCGTCGCTGTCCTACCTGGGGATCGGCGTGCCGCCGGACGTCCCCGAATGGGGCAGGCTGATCTCGCAGGCGACCCCGTTCCTGCGGGTCCCGGGCATGACGTACCTGTGGCTCGCGCCCGCACTCGCGATCGCGATCACGACGCTCGGCTTCGCCTTCGTCGCCGACGGAATGCGCGACTCCCTCGACCCGAAGCTGCGGGGAGGCAACTGATGGCTCCGACGTCACCGCGGCCGTCACGGCGACGGCAGGCCGCGCAGCCGACGCAGTCCGACCACCTGCTCGAGGTCCGCGACCTGCGCGTGCACTTCGACACGGCGGGCGGCGCCGTCAAGGCCGTCGACGGGGTGAGCTGGTACGTCGACTCCGGCGAGACGCTGGCGATCGTCGGGGAGTCCGGGTCGGGCAAGTCGGTCTCGGCGATGACGCTGCTCGGTCTCGTCCCCAGCCCGCCCGCGACGTTCCCGAGCGGCCAGGTGCTGCTCGAGGGCCGGTCGTTGCTGGACATGCCGGAGTCGCAGCAGCGCAAACTGCGCGGCAGCGACCTCGCGATGATCTTCCAGGACCCGCTGACCGCGCTGAACCCGGTCTTTCGTGTCGGCGACCAGATCGCCGAGATGATCCGCGCGCACCAGAGCGTCGGCAAGATGGCGGCGAAGACGCGGGCCGTCGAGCTGCTGGCCGAGGTCGGCATCCCCGACCCGCGGCTGCGGGCCACGCAGTACCCGCACGAGTTCTCCGGCGGCATGCGGCAGCGCGCCATGATCGCGATGGCGCTGGCCAACGACCCCAAGGTCCTCATCGCCGACGAGCCGACGACCGCGCTCGACGTCACCGTCCAGGCGCAGATCATGGCGCTGCTGGAGAAGCTGCAGGCCGAGCGCGACACCGCGATCGTGCTGATCACCCACGACCTCGGCCTCGTCGCCGCGCACGCCGACCGGATCATGGTCATGTACGCGGGGCACGTCGTCGAGGAGGGCACGAACGACGAGATCTTCACCGCGCCCCGGCACGCCTACACCCACGGCCTGCTCTCGAGCCTGACCCGGATGGACCACGCCCGGCCGGAGAAGCTGGAGCCCATCCCGGGCCAGCCGCCCAACCTCGCGCGCGTCCCGGAGGGCTGTCCGTTCCACCCGCGCTGCCGGTTCGCCACCGACGCCTGCCGGGCCGACGTCCCGCTGCTCGTCGCGGCCGCGCCGGGCTCGTCGCACCGGCACGCGTGCGTGCACCCCGACGAGGTCGCGATCGCGCACGAGCGTCCGCGCGAGCCCGCGCCCGTGGTCGCCGCGGAGACGCCCGTCGAGCAGCGGCCACCGATGCTCGACGTGCGTGACCTGGTCAAGCACTTCCCGATCAGGGTCGGCACGTTCGTGAAGCGGACCGTCGGGGAGGTCAGGGCGGTCGACGGGGTGTCGCTCGACATCCCGGCGGGGTCGACGCTGTCGCTCGTCGGCGAGTCCGGCTGCGGCAAGTCGACGGCCGCGCGGGCGATCCTGCGGTTGCACGAGCCGACGAGCGGCACGATCGAGCTGGCCGGCCGCGACGTCACCGGGCTCTCGTTGCACGACCTGCGCACCGCGCGTGCGGACATGCAGATCGTCTTCCAGGACCCCTACGCCTCGCTCAACCCGCGGATGACGGTCCGCCAGATCCTCACCGAGAAGTACGAGCTGCTCGGCGGCGAGCTGACCGACTCGACCATCCCCGAGCTGCTCGAGACGGTCGGGCTGGCCGCCGAGTACGCCGACCGCTACCCGCACGAGTTCTCCGGCGGGCAGCGCCAGCGCGTGGGCATCGCGCGGGCGATCGCGCTGAACCCCAAGTTCGTCGTGCTCGACGAGCCCGTCTCCGCGCTGGACGTCTCCATCCAGGCCCAGGTGCTGAACCTGCTGGAGGAACTGCAGCAGGAGTTCGGGCTCACGTACCTGTTCATCGCCCACGACCTGTCCGTCGTCCGGCACATCTCCGACCGGGTCGCCGTGATGTATCTGGGTGGGATCGTCGAGATCGCCGACCGGGACACGCTGTTCGAGCACCCGCAGCACCCGTACACGCAGGCGCTCATCTCGGCGGTGCCGATCCCGGACCCCGCCGTGGAGCGGGTGCGCGACCGGATCGTGCTCACCGGCGACGTCCCGAACCCGGCCAACCCGCCGTCCGGCTGCCGGTTCCGGACGCGCTGCTGGAAGCACCTGCAGCTCTCCGACGACGAGAAGCGCCGCTGCATCGAGGAGCCCCCCGCGCTGGTGCCCGCCGCCGGGTCGGAGCGCCACGAGGTGGCGTGCCACTTCGCCGGCGAGCGGGAGGTCCTGCGCGGCTGAGCCCTCGCGGTGGGGGCCGGGATTCCGCAGGAACGGCACTTTCCTGCAACCCGGTTGCAGGAAAGTGCCGTTCCTGCAACCGGGGCGGCTCCCCCGGGGGTCCCTCGGGCGGCTTCCCCCGGGGCGGATGTCCCGGGGCGGCGCGCTGCGCCGGGCCCTGCGATATTGGGGCGCGTGACCGCTTCCCGACGGCTCGTCCTGGTACACGCCCACCCGGACGACGAGACACTGGCGACGGGTGGCGTCATCGCCCGCTACGCCGCCGACCCCGGGACCGACGTCACCGTCGTGACCTGCACGCTCGGCGAGGAGGGCGAGGTCATCCCGGCCGAGCTGGCCGAGCTCGTCCCGGCCCGTGCCGACCAGCTCGGCGGCTACCGGATCGGTGAGCTCGCCGGTGCGCTCGCCGCGCTGGGCGCTCCGGCGCACCACTACCTCGGCGGGGTGGGCCGCTTCCGCGACTCCGGGATGGTGCTCGCCGGCGCCGGTGGCGTCCGCGCGACCACGCCGGACACGTTGCACCCCAGGGCCTTCGCCGACCCGGGCAAGCGCGCGGAGGAGACCGACCTGCTCACCGAACTGCTCGCCGAGCTGGAGCCGCAGGTCGTCGTCAGCTACGCCGACGACGGCGGCTACGGCCATCCCGACCACGTCCGCGCCCACGAGATCACGGTCGCCGCCGCGGCGAAGGTCGAGTCGGTGCGCAAGGTGTACTTCGCCGTGCACGCCCGCTCCGCGCTCGACGCGGGTGTCGCCGCGCTGGCCGCGGCTCCCGGGATGCCCTTCCGGGTGCCCGAACCCGGCGAGCTGCCGGCCGTCCCCGACGAGACCGTCACGACCCGGATCGACGTCGCCGCGTTCCGCGCCGCCCGGATCGCCGCCATGCGCGCCCACGCCACCCAGGTGGCGGTGTGGGAGGACGGCCCGACGGTCGCGTACGCCATGAGCAACGACGTCGCCCAGCCGCTGCTCGACGTCGAGGAGTACGTGCTGGCGGCTGCGCCGTCCGGGACCGCCGAGACCGACCTGTTCGAGGGGGTCGACCCATGAGGACGCTGACGCTGGTCGTGATCGTCGTCACCTCGGTGCTGCTCGCCGCGTTCGAGCTGATGCTGCAGCCGCTCTACGCGGGGTCGGTGCCCGCGCCGGTCGGCACCGTCGTCGCGCTCGTGACCATGCCGTGGTTGGTGCGAGGGGCGGCGGGGGAGTCGTCGTCGACGGCGGTCGCGGGCCTGCCGCTGGTGGCCTGGCTGCTCACCGTGGGGGTGCTCGGCGCCCTGGGCCCCGGCGGGGACGTGCTGCTGCCCGCGACGTGGCAGTCGCTGCTGCTGGCGGCCGCGGCGGTGGGGGCGGGCCTGTTCGCGCTGCGGTCGGTCGCGATGCGCCCGCCGGTCCGGAGGAGCTGATGGCCGAGCCCATCCCCGACGCGGCGATCGTCGCGGTACTGCGCCCGTTCGTCCGTGCGTCGAGGCCGGTGCTCGACGGCCTGCGCGACGCCGACGCGTTCGGCCTGCGGCACCGCGCGGCCTCGGTCGCACCGGTGTCCGGCCGCGCCGCGTCCGGCCGCGCCCCGGCCGCCGGCGCTGCGGCAGACAGTGCCGGTTCCGACAGGGCCGCGGCCGGACGTGCTGCGGCCGACGGCGCCGCGGCCGACGGCGGTGACCGGCAACTGCGCGAGCGGCTGCTCGACGCGCTGGCCGCGGTCCGGGTGCCGGGGACGGCCGGCTGGGTGGCGATGGACGTCGCGGCGCGCTGCCGCTGGTGGATCTACCGCGTCGGCCGGGTCACGACGGTCGCCGCCGCGGTGCCCGGGCTCGGCGGCGCGCTGGCCCGGACGCTGCCGGTCTCGGCCGCGCTGGGCCTGGCCGGACAGGGCCTGCTGCTGTGCGCGATCGCGGGCGAGCACGGCATCGACGACGAGGAGACCGTCGTCGCGATGCTGGCGTCGGTGCTGTTCGACCGCGCGCTGACGGTGCGCAGGCTCGACGCCGCGGCCGACGCCGCCGTCGAGGAGAAGGCCGAGGAGCTCACCGGCGACCTGCGCGACGGGCAGGGCCGTTCGACGGTCCGCCGGGTGGCGACGGCGCTGTGGCGGCTCGGCCGGGCGCTCTACGCCGTGGAGGGCGAGCTCGACAAGCGGCCGCACGGCCGCTTCTACCACGAGGCGATCGGGCTGCTGCCCGGCGTCGGGGCCGTCGGCAAGTACCTCGGCGAGTGGTCCGGGCTCAAGCGGGCCTCGAAGCAGGCGCACCGCTGGCTGGCGCGGCGCGCCGGATCGGCTCATCCCGGCACGAGGTAGTGGTAGCGGTGGTGCTCGGTGGCGCCGAGCCGGGCCCAGAACGCCAGGCCGCCGGGGTTCTCCGTCGACACCTGCATGACCAGCCAGCGCGCCCCCCGCGCGAGGCCCCAACGCGCGGCCGCCGCCATCAGCGCGGTGCCGGTGCCCGCACGTCGCGCCGCGGGGACGACGACGAGCCGCGCGACGTGCACGTGGTCGTCGACGACGGCCAACCGGACCGCGCCGGTGGGCGAACCGGGCGGACCGGCGACGGCGTACCCCTCACGCCCGGACCCCGGCGCGAGGACGCGGCGCGCGACGTCGTCGGGCGGGCCGCCGTGCACGAGGCCCCACCAGCCCGTATCGGGCCCGGCACCGACCTCGACCGGCTCGGCGGGGGAGTCGGCGACCGCGTCGCACGCCAGCACCTGCACCGACACCACCGGGCCCGGCAGGTAGCCGGCGTCGGGCACCCAACCCTCCGCCTCGACCGCCCGTGACCAGGGCGAACCCACCGGCGTCAGCACGCGCGCGGCGATCGCGTGCTCCTCGGCGAAACCGCGCACGAGCGCCAGGGCGGCGGCGGTGCCGACCCCGGGGTCGCCGATCGCCAGCGCGGCGTTGGCCCGCCCGGTGAACCCGCCCGCGGCCCGCAGCCGCCAGGCCCCGAGCCGGCGTTCCGTGACGGCGGGCCAGGCGTCGGCACAGAGGTTCTCCAGCCGCGCCACGTCGGGCCACGGCGCCCGCCGACGCACCGCGGGCGGCACCTCCCGGACGGCGACGACCGCGGGCCGGGCCACGACGACATCCCCGCGCCGGGTGGCGACGATCACGGTCGGGACCCCGTCGCGGACGCCCCCGTCGGACAGCACACCGACGGCGTCGGTGAACAGGGGGCGGCCGTCGCGTTCCCCGATCCGGTGCCGCAGCGCGACCCGCGCGCCGACCAGCCGGTCGAGCGCCGGGCCGCCGGCGTCCGGCCGGGAGCCCGGTGTCGGCGCTGCGGTCATGGTGAGGCAATCCTTTCCATCCGGAACGCGGCGTCCCCGGGTTAATGTGACGACCGGGACTGCCGCCCTGGAGCGGCGGCGGTCGTGCGGCAAGGGATACTGGCAGCAGTCTGCTGTCCGAGTGGAGGACTTCGAAGTGACCTACGTCATCGCCGAGCCATGCGTCGACCTGCTCGACAAGGCGTGCATCGAAGAGTGTCCCGTGGACTGCATCTACGAGGGCGGGCGGATGATGTACATCCACCCTGACGAGTGCGTCGACTGCGGTGCCTGTGAGCCCGTCTGCCCCGTCGAGGCCATCTACTACGAGGACGACGTCCCCGAGCAGTGGGGCGCCTACCAGAAGGCCAACGCCGAGTTCTTCGACGAGCTGGGCTCCCCCGGTGGCGCGTCGAAGGTCGGCAAGGTCGCGAAGGACGCCGGTCCCGCGCTGACGCTGCCGCCGCAGAGCCACGACGAGTGAGTTCGGCCGGTACCGCAGAGCGGACGGCGCTCCCGGACTTCCCCTGGGACTCCCTCGCAGCCGACAAGGCGCTCGCGCAGTCGCACCCCGACGGCATCGTCGACCTGTCGATCGGCACCCCGGTCGACCCGGTCCCGGCGGTGGTGCGCGAGGCCCTGTCCGGGCCGGCGGCCGGCATCCCCGGGTACCCGGCGACGCACGGCACCCCCGCGCTGCGTGACGCGATCGCGGCGTCGCTCGCGCGGCGGTTCGGCGTCACCGGCGTCGACCCCGACGCGGTACTGCCGACGATCGGCTCCAAGGAGCTCGTCGCCTGGCTGCCGACGCTGCTGGGTCTCGGCGGGAACGACCTCGTGGTCATCCCGGAGCTGGCCTACCCGACCTACGAGGTCGGCGCGCGGCTCGCGGGCGCCGAGTTCGTCCGGTCCGACGGGTTGGTGGGCCTCGGCCCGCGCCGGGCGTCGCTGGTGTGGCTGAACTCACCGTCGAACCCGACGGGGAAGATCCTGCCCGTCGACCACCTCCGGAAGGTCGTCGCGTGGGCGCGCGAGCGCGGGGCGGTCGTCGCGTCCGACGAGTGCTACCTCGGGCTGCCGGGCACGGCCGATCCCGCGCCGCTCTCGGTCCTGCACCCGTCGGTGTGCGACGGCGACCACACCGGCCTGCTCGCCGTGCACTCGATGTCGAAGACGTCGAACCTGGCCGGGTACCGGGCCGCGTTCGTGACCGGCGACCCGGTGCTCGTCTCGCGGCTGCTGGAGATCCGCAAGCACGCCGGGATGCTCGTCCCGCACCCGGTGCAGGCCGCGATGGCCGCCGCGGTGTCCGACGACGCGCACGTCGCCGCCCAGGCCGCCCTCTACGAGGCGCGCCGCACCCGGCTGCGCGCGGCGCTGGAGTCGCGCGGGATGCGCATCGAGCACTCCGAGTCCGGGCTCTACCTGTGGGCCACCGAGGACCGCGACGGCCGCTCCACCGTGCATGATCTCGCCGCGCACGGTGTGCTGGTGGCACCGGGCGAGTTCTACGGCCCGGCCGGGGCCCGGCACGTCCGGGTCGCGCTCAGCGCGAGCGACGAACGGATCGACGCCGCCGTGGAGCGCCTGACGACGTGAGGCAGGTGCAGTGAACGTCGCGGGACCTGCGACGCGGGGGGTGAGCACGAGGGTCGTCCTGTTCGGCGTCCTGGCCCTCGCGGTCAACCTCCGGGCGGCCCTCGCCGGATACCCGCCGCTGATCGAGACCGTCCGGGCCGACCTCGGTGTCGATGCCGGTACGGCGGGGCTCGTTCAGTCGGGCGCGGTGCTGATGATGGCCGTCGGGTCGTTCGTCGGGCCGATGGTCGGCGCCCGGCTGGGCCGCGAGCGCGCGCTGGGCTGGTCGGTCGGGCTGATCGCGCTCGGCAGCCTGGTGCGCGGGGTCCCGGCGCTGGCCGCGCTCATCGCGGCGAGCCTCGTCATCGGGCTCGGGATCGGGCTGGCCGGGGTCCTGCTGACGGGCGTCGTGAAGCACCATCTCGCCGCCCGCGCCGGGGCGGTGACCGGCGGGTACGTCGTGTCGATGATGGTCGGCGCGACGGTCGCGTCGGCACTGGGCGTCCCGCTCGCCATCGCGCTGGGCGGCTGGTCGTTCTCGCTGGCGGTGTGGACGGTCCCGGCCGTGCTCGCGGTCGCGGCCTGGACGCCGATCGCGCGGCGCATCGCCGAGCCCACGAGCGCGGCCGCCGCGGCCGGTGCCCGCCGCGCGCTGCCGTGGCGGGACCCCTTCGCCCGGCGCAGCGCCTGCTACCAGGCCGGGACGTCGATGATGTTCTACGGCTGGATCACCTGGCTGGCGCCCTACTACGAGGGCCAGGGCTGGAGCCCGCAGCACGCGGGTGTGCTGCTGGCGGCGTGGAGTGTCACCCAGATCCCGTCGGCGCTCGTGGTCCCCGCGCTCGCGGAGCGGCGGCGCAGGTGGCGGTTCTGGGCGTCGACGACGCTCGCCTGCGGGATCGCGGGCACCGTCGGCGCGATCCTGCTGCCGCAGCCCCCCGGGATCGGGCCGTGGCTGTGGGTCGTGCTGCTCGGGATCGGGGTCGGCGCCGGGTTCCCGCTGGGTCTCGCGGTGATCGCCTGGCGCACACCCGACGGCCACGCCAGCGCCGCGACCAGCGGTTTGGCACTCGGCGTGGGCTACGTCGCGGCCGCGCTCGCCCCGTTGGTCATGGGCCTGCTCATCGACCTCACCGGCGGCTACCCGGCGGCGCTGGCGTTGCTGGTCGCCGCGGGGCTGCTGCAGGCCGGCGCGGTGTGGCGGATCGGCGACCACCCGCGCGCGGGCGACCACTCCGCGGACGGACGCACCGTCAGCCCAGCGTCGCGGCCCGGTCCCTGACCTGCACCCAGGCGTCCCACCACTGGGTGCGCAAGGTCTCGGCACAGGCGCGTTCGCGTTCGACGAGCCGCCCCGCGACGAACACGACGAACGCGTCGATCTCGCCGCCCTCGCCACCGGCCTCGTCGAGCGCCGCGGTGCCGAGCCGGTCGAGCAGCTCGCGGATGCGCAGGTCGGCGACGCAGGCGTCCTGGTGGTCGCCGAGGACCTCCTGCAGCTCCGCCGTCGCCGCCAGCAGCAGCTTGACCTGCCGGCCCGTGGGCGTGCCGCGCAGCGCCGTCTCGACGAGCTCGCCGGTGTAGCGGACCCGCTTGCCCAGGATCCGCAGCGCGTGCAGCGTCTCGTCCGGCGGGTCCTCGCCCGCGGCCTTCACCGCCCGCGCCAGCTTGCGCGCCTCGGTCCGCACCAGGTCGATCAGCGCGGGCTGCGGCTGCATCGCCGACGGCGTCGGCAGCGGGAGGCGCACCGCGTCGGCGATGCGCTCCAGCAGCGCGGTGTAGCGGGGTGCGTCGAGGGCGACGAGCATGTCGGCACGGGCGGCGGCGCGCTCGCGCTCCAGCTCGGCGACGAGGACCTCGCCGGCCGCGCGCTCGCCGTCGGGCAACGTCGCGATCTCGCCGCGCAGCCGCAGCAACATGACGTCGAGATCGCGGACGGGGCCGAGCGCGCGACCGAGCCAGCCCAGCTCGGCGCGCAGCGAGTCGGCCCACTGGGCGTCGAGCAGCGGCCGCGCCGCGCGCAGCGTCGCCCGCATCCGCCGGACCGAGACCCGCATCTGGTGCAGGTCCTCGATGTCCGCGCCCGTGCGGGTGCCCGGGTCGTGCGCGACGAGCGCGCGCAGCCGGGTGTCCAGCGCGGCGCGCACGTGGTGTGCCGGCGAGTCCAACGGGCCCGCCACCAGCGGGTTCTGCGACTGGAGCAGATGGCTCACGTCGGCGCGGACACGCGGCGCGGGACGGGCGGGAGCGGGGGACACGGGGAGGGACCCTAGACGAACAGGATGAACGCCCGGGTACGGCGGCTGATCACGTCGCCGTCAGTTCGCGTGCAGCGCGGCGTTGAGCGCGATGCCGTCGCCGGTGCGCGCGAGCACCTCGACGGCGCCGGTCAGGGAGTTGCGCCGGAACAGCAGACCGTCCTGCCCGGACAACGTGCGGGCCGAGGTGGTCGACCCGTCGGGCAGCGACACCTTCGTCCCCGCCGTGACGTACAGGCCGGCCTCGACGACGCAGTCGTCGCCCAGCGAGATCCCGATGCCCGCGTTGGCGCCGATCAGGCAGCGCGCGCCTACCGAGATGACCTGCTTGCCGCCGCCGGAGAGCGTGCCCATCGTCGACGCGCCGCCGCCGAGGTCGGCGCCCTCGCCCAGGACGACGCCCGCCGAGATGCGGCCCTCGACCATCGACGCGCCGAGGGTCCCGGCGTTGTAGTTGACGAAGCCCTCGTGCATGACGGTCGTGCCCTCGGCGAGGTGCGCGCCGAGCCGGACGCGGTCGGCGTCGGCGATGCGCACGCCCGGCGGGACGATGTAGTCGACCATCCGCGGGAACTTGTCGACGCCGTGGACCGTCACCGGGCCGCGGGCGCGCAGCCGGGCGCGGACGGCCTCGAAACCCTTCGGCAGGCAGGGGCCGTGGTTGGTCCACACGACGTTGGTGAGCAGGCCGAAGATGCCGTCGAGGTTGACCTCGTGCGGGCGGACCAGCCGCCACGACAGCAGGTGCAGCCGCAGGTAGACGTCGAGGGCGTCGACGGGCGCGTCGGCCAGCGAGCCGATCGTCGTGCGCACGATCTGCGCGGTGACGCCGCGGGCGTCGTCGTCGCCCGCGATCGGCTCGAGGTCGGCGGAGGTGTCGGGGGCGTCCGCACCCAGTGCCGGGGCGGGATACCAGACGTCGAGGACCGTCCCGTCGCCGGTGACGGTGGCCAGACCCGTGCCGGACGCGCTCTCGGCGCGGAATGCGGTGCTCACCCTGCAACGGTAACGGCTCCCGGCCCGCGCCCCCCACCCCGCCCCGAGTTGCACGAACGGCACTTTCCCGCAACTGAGCTGCGGGAAAGTGCCGTTCGTGCGCAGGGCGGGGCGCCGGGTAGCGTCCCGCGGCGTGACGACGACCGCTCCGGCCCTCGATCTGACCGCCGACCCCGTCGAGCTCACCGCCGCGCTGGTCGACGTCCCGAGCGTGTCCGGCGACGAGGGTGCGCTGGCCGACGCGATCGAGCGTGCGCTGCGGGCGCAGGCGCCGCACCTGGAGGTCGTCCGCTCGGGGGCGTCGGTGCTCGCCCGCACGAACCTCGGCCGCGAGCGCCGCGTGTTGCTGGCCGGGCACATCGACACGGTGCCGATCGCCGACAACGTGCCCTCCCGGCGCGAGGGGGACCTGCTCTACGGCTGCGGGACGTCGGACATGAAGGCGGGCGACGCCGTGATCGCCCACCTCGCCGCGACGCTGCCCGACCCGCGGCACGACCTCACCGTCGTCTTCTACGACTGCGAGGAGATCGAGGCCGCGCGCAACGGGCTGGGCCGCATCGAGCGCGAGCTGCGCGGCTGGCTCGACGCCGACCTCGCGATCCTCGGCGAGCCCACCGAGGGCCTGGTCGAGGCGGGCTGCCAGGGCACGCTGCGCGCCGAGGTCCGCACCGGTGGCAGGCGGGCGCACTCGGCCCGGTCCTGGCTGGGGGACAACGCGATCCACCGCGCGGGCGAGGTGCTGGCCCGGCTCGCGGCGTATCGGCCCCGCCGCGTCGACATCGACGGCTGCGAGTACCGCGAGGGCCTGCAGGCGGTGAAGGTCGCCGGTGGCGTGGCGGGCAACGTCGTGCCGGACGAGTGCGTCGTCACCGTCAACTTCCGCTTCGCCCCCGACCGCGGTGCCGAGCAGGCCGTCGCGCACGTCCGTGAGGTGCTCGACGGATTCGACGTCGAGGTCACCGACCTCTCGCCCGGCGCGCTGCCGGGCCTCGGTGCCCCTGCGGCGCAGGAGTTCCTGGCCGCCACGGGCGCGTCCCCGCGGGCGAAGTACGGCTGGACCGACGTCTCGCGCTTCGCCGCGCTCGGCATCCCCGCGGTCAACTACGGCCCCGGCGACCCGAACCTCGCCCACACCCGGGAGGAGCACGTCGACGTCAGCCGCATCCGCGAGGCCGCCGACGTCCTGCGTCGGTTCCTGCGGACGGGTTCCTGACCGGCGACCCGGGCGTTCATCCCGCCGTCCCCGTGTCGTCGATCGCGCGGGGACCGGCCTCCGTATCGTGGGCTGATGACAGCGAACGGGGGAAAGCGACCCGAGGAGAAGCACCGCGGCCCGGTCGTGCTGCGCCGGGAACACCGCAACGAGCCCACCACCACCGACGAGCGCCTGCTCGACTCGAGGGGACCGTCGGACTGGGTGCACACCGATCCGTGGCGGGTCCTGCGGATCCAGGCGGAGTTCGTCGAGGGCTTCGGCGCGCTGGCCGAGCTGCCGCGCGCGGTGACGGTGTTCGGCTCGGCCCGCACCCCGCGCGACCATCCCGAGTACCAGCAGGGCCGTGACCTCGGTGCGGCACTGGCGCAGAACGGGTTCGCGGTCATCACCGGCGGCGGGCCGGGCTCGATGGAGGCGGCCAACCGCGGCTGCAGCGAGGCGGGCGGCTTCAGCGTCGGGCTGGGCATCGAGCTCCCGTTCGAACACGGCCTCAACGACTGGGTCGACCTCGGCATCAACTTCCGCTACTTCTTCGCGCGCAAGACGATGTTCGTGAAGTACTCGCAGGCGTTCGTCTGCCTGCCCGGCGGCTTCGGCACCCTCGACGAGCTGTTCGAGGCGCTCACCCTGGTGCAGACGAAGAAGGTCACGAAGTTCCCGGTCGTCCTGCTGGGCAAGGACTACTGGCAGGGGCTCTACGACTGGATCGCGAAGACCGTGCTCGAGGGCTGCAAGATCGGGGAGAAGGACCTCGCGCTGCTGCACCTCACCGACGACGTCGACGACGCCGTCAAGGTGGTGCACGAGGCCTACCGGGCGTGGGAGGACGCGCACTGATGCGGCAGGACCCGAGCGGCGCGCGGTTCAGCGTGTGTGTGTACTGCGCGTCGTCGCTCTCGGTGCCCGACCGCTACGTCGACCTGGCGACGCAGGTGGGCACGGCCATCGCGGCCCGCGGCTGGGACCTGGTCTCGGGGGGCGGGCGGGTGTCGATGATGGGCGCCGTCGCCACGGCGGCCCGCGCCGGCGGGTCGCGCACGATCGGGGTGATCCCGCGTTCGCTGGTCGACCGCGAGGTCGCCGACACCGCCGCCGACGAGCTGCTGGTCACCGACACGATGCGCGAGCGCAAGGCGCTCATGGAGGCCCACGCCGGCGCGTTCCTCGCCCTGCCCGGTGGCATCGGGACCTGCGAGGAGCTGTTCGAGGTCTGGACCGCCGCCACGCTGGGCATGCACGACAAGCCCGTCGTCCTGCTCGATCCCGACGACCACTGGTCCGGGCTGCTCGACTGGCTCGCCGCCCTCGTCCGCCGCGGCTTCGCCGGCCGCGCGGCGCTCGACCGGCTCGTCGTCACCGCCGACGTGAGCCGCGCGCTGGACGCCTGCGCCCCGCGGCCCGACGTGACAGCATCGGTGTCGTGACGATCGACGGCGTCCGCGACCGCTCCGTGCTGCGCTTCGGAACCCGCACCCTCGCAGGCGACCGCGCGCTGGTGATGGCGATCGTCAACCGCACGCCGGACTCGTTCTACGACCGGGGCGCGACGTTCTCCGACCACGCGGCGATGGCCGCCGTCGAGCGGGCGGTCGGGGAGGGGGCCGACGTCATCGACATCGGCGGGGTCAAGGCCGGCCCCGGGCCGGTCGTCGACGTCGCGGAGGAGACCCGCAGGGTGGTCCCGTTCGTCGCCGCCGTGCGCGCCCGCCACCCCGACGTCGTGATCAGCGTCGACACCTGGCGCGGCGAGGTCGGCAGGCTCGCCGTCGCCGAGGGCGCCGACCTGCTCAACGACACCTGGAGCGGAGCCGACCCGACGCTCGCCGAGGTCGCCGCCGCCACGGGCGCGGGGATCGTGTGCTCCCACACGGGCAAGGCCGTGCCGCGGCTGCGGCCGCACCGGGTGCGCTACGCCGACGTGGTCGCCGACGTGATCGCCGAGGTCACCGGGCAGGCCGAGCGGCTCGTGGCGATGGGGGTGCCGCGGGAGGGCATCCTGGTCGACCCGACGCACGACTTCGGCAAGAACACCTTCCACGGGCTGGCCCTGCTGCGCCGCCTCGACGAGCTCGTCGCGACCGGCTGGCCGGTGCTGATGGCGTTGTCCAACAAGGACTTCGTGGGGGAGACGCTCGGCGTCGCCGAGGTGACGGAGCGGCTCGAGGGGACGCTCGCGGCCACGGCGCTGGCCGCCGCGGCGGGGGCCCGGATGTTCCGTGCGCACGAGGTCGCGGAGACGCGGCGGGTCGTCGAGATGGTGGCGGCGATCGTGGGGACGCGACCGCCGGCACGGACGGTGCGGGCGCTCGCGTGAGCGGGTCCTGGTTCGCCAGGCGGACGTGGCAGCGCCCGCCGTGGAGCGTCGCCGAGCTCGTGGCCGCGAAGGCCGGCCGCCGGGTGTCGGTCGTGCTGCCCGCCCTCGACGAGGAGGCGACCGTCGGTGGCGTCGTCGCCGCCATCGTGCCGTTGACGCGGGGCCCGCAGCCGCTGGTCGACGAGCTCGTCGTGATGGACTCGGGGTCGACGGACCGCACCGCCGTCGTGGCCGCCGAGGCGGGCGCGCGCGTCGTCGCCAGGACGGACGTGCTCGCCGACCTGCCGCCCGTCGCCGGCAAGGGCGAGGTGCTGTGGCGCTCGCTCGCCGCGACGACGGGCGACGTCCTGTGCTTCATCGACTCCGACCTCGTCGACGTCGATCCCGGGTTCGTGCCCGCGCTGCTCGGCCCGCTGCTCGCCGAGGACGGCGTCGGGCTCGTCAAGGGCTTCTACCGGCGGCCACTGAGGCTCGAGGTCGGCGACGCGCAGGCGCTCGACCACGGCGGCGGCCGCGTCACCGAGCTGGTCGCCCGGCCGTTGCTGGCCGCGCTGCGCCCGCCCCTCACCGCGGTCGTGCAACCGCTGGGTGGGGAGTACGCCGCGACCCGCGAGCTGCTCGAGACGTTGCCGTTCGCGACCGACTACGGCGTCGAGATCGGGCTGCTCGTCGACACCCTCGACGCCCGGGGGATGGATGCGATCGCGCAGGTCAACCTTGGCGTGCGCAAGCACCGCAACCGCTCGCTGCTCCAGCTGGGGGCCATGGCGCGGCAGATCACCGCGACCGCGCTGCGCCGCTCGGCCGCGCACGACAGCGGGGCGCCGCTCGTGCAGTTCGTCCAGGTCGACGGGGAGTGGGTGCCGCAGCCGCGGGAGATCACCGGCATCGAGCGACCGCCCATGAGGGAGGTGCGCGATGCCGTGCGTCGGGGGCGCGTGGTGTGATGCAGGACTATGGGAACCGCGCTGATCTACCTCCTGGTGGTCGTCGTGGTCGCCGCCGTGGTCTACGCGCTCGCGGTCGCGGTGTTCGGTCGTGGCGAGGAGCTGCCGCCGCTCCCGGACGGTGAGACGCCGACGGGTCTGCCGGGGGGCCGGGTCGCGGGCGCCGACGTGCGGGCGTTGCGCTTTCCGCAGGCGGTGCGGGGCTATCGGATGGGCGAGGTCGACTGGGTGCTCGAGCGGCTCGCGGGGGAGATCGAGCGGCTGGGTGCCGAGCGCGACACGCTCGCCGCGCGGTTGCGCGAGGCCGGCGCCGCCGGTTCCGCGGCGACGCCGACCGGGGGGTGGGTGCTGCCCGAGGAGTACCGCCGCCACACCGGGGGCCCGGACACCGGGGGCCCGGACAGGGGCCCGGACACCGGGGGCCCGACCGGCGGGCGGCACAGTCTCGATCCCGACCGGGCCGCCGCGGAGCGGTCGCCCGCCGAGCAGCTGCCGCCCGAGCAGACATCCCCCGAGCAGCCGCCCGCCGAGCAGACATACCCAGGGCAGGCATCCCCGGAGCAGGCACGCGCAGGCCGGCCGCCGGCGCCGCCCGGCGTGGGCGCCGACCCGGCCGGAGAGCCCGGTCCGGCGCCGGGGCCCGTCGACGCCTCGGACGGTCCCGGCGCCGGGCCCGATTCTCCCGGGCTCGATGTTCCCGGGCCCGATGTTCCCGGTACCGAAGTTCCCGGGCTCGACGTTCCCGGGCTCGATGTTCCACGCACCGGTGCTCCCGGCTCCGAGTTCTCCGGTCCCGCCGCTCCCGGTCCCGCTGCTCCCGGGTCGGATGCGCACGACCGGCGCGCCGGCGCGGCCGCCGAGGGCCTGCCCGACGACGGGCGCGATCCCGACCCCGCCGTCTCCGGCGCCCGTCCGCGCGGTGCCCACCGGGCCCAGGGGGCGCCGTGAGCCGCGCGGAGCTCGTCGTCGAGCTCGACGTCACCGCGCCCGCCGAGCTGGTGTGGGACACCGTGATGGACTGGCCGCGGCAGGGCGAGTGGATCCTCGCCACGCGGGTCGAGGTGACCGCGGGGGACGGCCGCTCCGTCGGGTCCCGGGTCCGCGCCGCAACCGGTGTCGGCCTGCTGGCCGTCGTCGACACGATGGTCGTCACCGAGTGGAGCGAGCAGCGTCCGGCCGGTCCGTTCCGCTGCGTCGTCGAGCACACCGGCCGGGTGGTGCGCGGCGACGGTGTGTTCGAGGTCGTGGCCGTCGACCCGGCCCGCAGCCGGTTCCGCTGGGTCGAGAACCTCGACCTGCCGCTGGGTGCGCTGGGCCGGGCGGGTTGGCCGCTCGTGCGGCCCGCGATGCAGGCTGGTGTCGCGCACTCCATGCGGCGCATGGCCCGCGACTGCGAGCGCCGGGCCCGGCGCGGGGCGTCCGGATGACCGACGGGCGCCAACGCTGCGGCTGGGCGACCTCGGCGCCCGAGTACGTCGCCTACCACGACGACGAGTGGGGCCGCCCGCTGCGCGGGGTCACGGCGCTCTACGAGCGGCTCAGTCTGGAGGGCTTCCAGTCGGGTCTCTCGTGGCTGGTGATCCTGCGCAAGCGCGAGTCGTTCAGGGCCGCGTTCGCGGGGTTCGACCCGGCCGTCGTCGCCGGGTTCGACGACGCCGACGTCGAGCGGCTGATGGCCGACAGCGGCATCGTCCGCAACCGGCGGAAGGTCGAGGCGACCATCGCCAACGCGCGCGCCGTGCTCGAGCTCGACGTCCCGCTCGACGATCTGCTGTGGTCGTTCGCCCCCGACGCCGCGACGCACGTCCGCCCCGCGACGCTCGCCGACGTGGCGGCCACCTCACCGGAGTCGGTCGCGATGGCCCGCGAGCTCAAGAGGCGCGGCTTCCGCTTCGTCGGCCCGACGACGTGCTACGCCCTGATGCAGGCCGCCGGTCTCGTCGACGACCACGTCGCGAGCTGCTGGCGGGCGGGTACGGCCTGACGGTCCACCGCGGACCGTTCCTCGGGGTGTCCATCGTGGTCCGTGTGCCGCGGGGCACGCCGTTGATCGCTCCGGTTGTACTCCCGACGGGCCCATGGGGGAGAATGGCGTCCAGCATCCCCGCCCGTGCGCTGCTCCCCAGGCGCACCGGCCCTGGACGAGAGTGACGGAGGGAGCAGGAGATGGCGGCGATGAAGCCCCGGACCGGCGACGGTCCCCTCGAGGTGACCAAGGAGGGCCGGGGCATCGTGATGCGTGTGCCGCTCGAGGGCGGTGGCCGCCTCGTCGTGGAGATGACCCCCGAGGAGGCCGCTGACCTGGGCGATGCCCTCAAGGCCGCGTCCGGCTGATTCCGTCGGCCCCGGCGGCGCGGTCGGTCGCCGGGGACCGCGGGGCCGGTCAGCCCCGCAGTGCGCCGTGTCGCGGCTCCGCGAAGGAGGCCAGCGCGTCGACCGTCGTCGAGCGGTCGGCGAGTCGCACCAGTTCGATCGACACCTCTCCGCAGGCGCACCGGCGGTACCGCACCCACCCCTCCGAGGTCGGGTGCGTCGACAGCACCTGCGCCCCGCTGTTCGACCTTCCACAACGCGTGCACCGCG
Source organism: Pseudonocardia sp. D17 (assembly GCF_036984265.1). NCBI lineage: Bacteria > Bacillati > Actinomycetota > Actinomycetes > Pseudonocardiales > Pseudonocardiaceae > Pseudonocardia > Pseudonocardia sp. D17. Next base: position 95,185 of record NZ_BPRG01000054.1, read on the forward strand.
TCGTCACGGCTGCCTCCTGTAATATGCGACTAGCTTTGAACTCTTACGGCTCCAGGTTAGCAGGTGTAAGTGGCGAATGGACTTCATCGGTTACAAAAGTGACGCACTAGGCGCTGCTGTCGCGCTCGTCAACGCCGTCACGGCCGAGCCGACCGGCGACCGCGACACCCCGCCCGAGCAGGACGGCCGACGGCTGCGCGACCTGCTCGTCGAGCACCGCTACCTGGCCCAGCGCGCGCCCGCCTCCGCCGAGCCGGCACTGCGGGCCTGGGCGCGGCGGCTGCGGACGGTGTTCGACGCGGCCGCGGGCGACCCGCCCGACCTCGGCGCGACGGCCGTCGCCGTCAACGCGCTGCTGGCCGACGTGGCCATCGGTCCGCACCTGTCCTCGCACGACGGGCAGGGCTGGCACCTGCACTACGCGCCGCCGGAGGCTTCGCTCGTCGAGCGCGTCCGCTCGACCACGGCCTTCGCGCTCGCGATGCTCGTCTCCGAGTACGGCGCCGACCGGCACGGCGTCTGCGCGGCCGACGGCTGTTCCCGCGTCTACGCCGACACGTCGCGCAACGCCGCGCGCCGCTACTGCTCCCCGGCGTGTGCCAACCGCGCCGCCGTCGCCGCCCACCGCGCCCGCGCGAAGCTCAAGGCCACCACGGCCCCGGACGCCTGAGGCCCGAGAACCCGACCGCGCCGACCCGCCGGGCGGTCAGGGTCGCAGGGACCGGTAGATCGCGACGGTGCGCTGGGCCGCCTGGTCCCACGAGAACTCGCGGACCGCGCGCTCCCGGCCGGCGGCGCCCATCGCCGCCGCCCGGTCCGGGTCGGCCAGCAGCGCGTTCACCGCGTCGGCGAGTCCGGACCGGAACCGGGTGACGTCGTGCTCGTCGAAGTGCACCAGCAGCCCGGTGACCCCGTCGTCGACGACCTCGGGGATGCCGCCGACGTCCGAGGCGACGACGGCCGTCCCGCACGCCATCGCCTCCAGGTTGACGATGCCCAGCGGCTCGTAGACCGAGGGGCAGACGAACACCGTGGCGGCCGAGAGGAGCTGGCGGACCTCGGTCGTCGCCAGCATCCGGCGCACCCAGACGACCCCCGGCCGGGCCGCCGAGAGTTCGGCGACGGCCTTCTCGGTCTCCTCGGCGATCTCCCGGGTGTCGGGGGCGCCCGCGCACAGCACGATTTGGGCGTCCTCGCGGATGTCGTGCGCGGCCGCGACGAGGTGGGTCAGCCCCTTCTGCCGGGTGATCCGCCCGACGAACACCACGCTGGGTCGGTCCGGGTCGACCCCGGCCTCGACGAGGGCGTCGCGGCGCGCGTCGGGCCGGTAGAACTCCGTGTCGATCCCGTTGTGCACCACGTGGACCCGGGCCGGGTCGAGCGCCGGGTAGCACTCCAGCACGTCGGTGCGCATGCCCTCGCTCACGGCGATGACGGCGTCGGCGGCCTCGTAGGCGGTCCGCTCCACCCACGACGAGAGCCGGTAGCCGCCGCCGAGCTGCTCGGCCTTCCACGGCCGGCGGGGCTCCAGCGAGTGCGCCGTGACGACGTGCGGGACGCCGTGCAGGATCTTCGCCAGGTGCCCGGCCATGTTGGCGTACCAGGTGTGCGAGTGTGCGACGTCGACCTCGTGCAGCCCCGCCACCATCGACAGGTCGACGCCGATCGTCTGCAGAGCGGGGTTGGCGTCGGCGAGCGCGTCCGGGACGGGGTGCGCGGTGACCCCCGGCGCGTCGCGGCTCGGGTCGCCGAAGCAGTGCACGTCGACGTCGACGAGCGCGCGCAACGCGGGCACGAGGTGCTCGACGTGGACGCCCGCGCCACCGTAGACGTCGGGCGGGTACTCGCGGGTGAGCAGTCCGATGCGCACGACCGCAGACGGTACTTGCTCGATCCCGTTGCGCGACCCGGTGATCGGTGGACGGCCCCGGGCGCGGGCGCCCCCGTCTGCGACGCGTTCGTCCTGCGGTGGCCCGACGCCCGAGTGGAGCACTAGGGTTCGCCCTGTGAGCGCGCACCTCCCGAAGGGACACGCGAGCGCCGGAACGATCGACGCCGACCGGGTGGGGGTGCCCGCATGACGACGCCACGGTTCACCTCGGGGCCGGCGGTACTGCCGGCGAACGTCCTCGGCATTGTCCTGGCGGGCGGTGAGGGCAAACGGCTGTGGCCCCTCACGGCCGACCGGGCCAAGCCCGCGGTGCCGTTCGCGGGCAACTACCGGCTCATCGACTTCGTGCTGTCCAACCTCGTGAACGCCGGTCTGCACCGGCTGTGCGTCCTCACCCAGTACAAGTCGCACTCGCTCGACCGGCACATCTCGACGACGTGGCGGCTCTCCAGCGTCCTCGGCCAGTACATCACCACGGTCCCGGCCCAGCAGCGCCTCGGCAGGCGCTGGTACACCGGCAGCGCCGACGCGATCTTCCAGAGCCTCAACCTCGTCTACGACGAGCGTCCCGACTACATCGCCGTCTTCGGTGCCGACCACGTCTACCGCATGGACCCCGGCCAGATGATCTCCCAGCACATCGCGAGCGGGGCCGGTGTCACGGTCGCGGGGATCCGGGTGCCGCGCGCGGAGGCCAAGGCGTTCGGCTGCATCAACTCCGACGCCGACGGCAGGATCCTGGAGTTCCTGGAGAAGCCGTCGGACCCGCCGTCGGTGCCCGACGACCCGGACGTCACGTTCGCGTCGATGGGCAACTACGTCTTCACGACGGAGGCGCTGCTCGACGCGCTGCGCGCCGACGCCGAGGACGGCGACTCCGACCACGACATGGGCGGCGACATCATCCCGCGACTGGTCGGCCAGGGCGACGCCGCGGTCTACGACTTCGCCGACAACGTCGTGCCCGGCGCCACCGACCGCGACTCGGGGTACTGGCGCGACGTCGGGACGCTCGACGCGTACTACGACGCGCACACCGACCTCGTCTCGGTGCACCCGATCTTCAACCTGTACAACGACCGCTGGCCCATCCGCACGTCGGTGACGACGTCGCTGCCGCCCGCCAAGTTCGTCGAGGGCGGCATCGCGCAGGACTCGATCGTCGGTGCGGGGACGATCATCTCGGGCGCGATCGTCCGACGCTCGGTGATCAGCCCGAACGTCCGCATCGAGGCCGGCGCCGAGGTGTCGGACTCGGTCGTGCTGCCGGGCGTGCACGTCCGGCGCGGCGCCGTGGTGCGCGGGGCGATCCTCGACAAGAACGTCGACGTGCCGGAGGGTGCGCTCGTCGGGGTCGACCTGGCGCTCGACAGGGCGCGCTACACCGTCAGCCCCGGTGGGGTCGTCGTGCTCGGGAAGGGCGCGACGGCGCTCTGACCGGCCTCCCGAGGCCGAGCCGGCGGCGCGTCAGCCGCGCCTGGTCGCGCAGAGCAGGCCCTCGCCCAGCGGCAGCAGCACGGGGACGAGGCGCTCGTCGTCGCGGACGAGGTCGAGCGTCTGCCGCAGTGCGGCCGCCTCGGGGCCGTCGCCCGTGGGCTCGGCCACACCGTGCAGCGCCAGCACACCGCCCGGGCGCAGCAGCCGGATCGCCTCGACGAGATGGCGCGGGTACTCGGTGCGCAGGCCGTCGACGACGACGAGGTCGTACCCGCCGTCGGTCAGCCGCGGCAGCACCTCGACGGCCATCCCGACGATCAGGCGCAGCCGGGAGGGGCCGTAACCGGCGTCGAGGAACGTGCGCCGGGCGGCACGCTGCTGCTCGGGATCGACGTCGATCGAGGTCAGCACGCCGTCCGGGGCCATCCCACGCAGCAGCCACAGGCCGCCCCAGCCGGACCCCGTGCCGACCTCGACGACGGCCCGCGCGCTCACCGTCGCGGCGAGAAACGCCAGGCCCGGGCCCAGTCCGGCCACCGGGACGTCCGGACGCACGTCGCCGCGCGCGCCCTCTGGACCGGTCATGGCGCGAAGGCTACTGGTGGCCGGGCACGGGCCCCGCGCAGCGGCCCGGCGGGTCGCTTTCACAGGTTCTTCTCAGACGGTTCTCACACCTCGTTCACGACATTGAGGAACTCTTGGCTCAGCAGGGTCGGGGTCGTCGACCCTGCGACCGCCGGAAGCCGGGACAGGTCCCGGGAACGAATGGCCCCGGCGGGACGTTCTGGGAGAGCACGACCCGCTCCAGGAGGCGCACCCACCGATGACCGACCGCCCGACCGCCGTGCAGGCAGGTTCCGCGACGACGACCCCCGAGTCGTCCGCGGTCGCCACCGTGCTGCCGGGGGACGGGGCGGACTGGACGCCGCCGAGCTGGGACGAGGTAGTCCGCGAGCACGGCGATCGGGTCTACCGCCTCGCCTACCGGTTGACCGGCAACCCGCACGACGCGGAGGACCTCACCCAGGAGACGTTCATCCGGGTGTTCCGCTCCCTCGCGTCGTACAAGCCGGGCACCTTCGAGGGCTGGCTGCACCGCATCACCACGAACCTCTTCCTCGACATGGTCCGCCGCCGCGCCCGCGTGCGCATGGAGGCCCTGCCCGAGGACTCCGACCGCATCCCCGGCCAGGGCCCCGAGCCCGAGGTCGTGTTCTCGGAGACCCACCTCGACCCGTTGCTGCAGGCCGCGCTCGACGAGTTGCCGCCGGAGTTCCGCGCGGCCGTCGTCCTGTGCGACGTGGAGGGCCTCTCGTACGAGGAGATCGGCGCCACACTCGATGTGAAGCTGGGCACCGTGCGGAGCAGGATCCACCGTGGCCGGGCTGCCCTGCGCAGTGCGCTGGAGAGGCGCCGCGCGGAGGCCGCCGAGCTGGACGCCCTCGTGGGCGTGCGGACCGGAGTGAGTGTGGGGGAGGCCACGGGATGACCGATGCGCGCCGGCGCTTCGCGGTGAACACGCCCGACTGGGGTGAGGGACACCTGACCCTGGACGCGATCGTGGCTTTCACCGACGGCGAGCTCTCGGCCGGCGCGCACGCCCGGGCCACCGCTCATCTCGCGCACTGCCCCGAGTGCGCCGAGGAGGTCGTGGAGCAGGACCAGGCGCGGCTGCTGCTGCGCTCGGCGTCGGCGCCCGCGATGCCCTCCTCGCTGCTGTCGTCCCTGCGGTCCATCCCGATGGACGCCGATCTTCCCGACGAGCCCCCTGCCGGGCTCGCCATGACCCCCGACGGTCAGCTCGTCTCGGTGCTGCGTCCGCTCGGCCCGTCGACGAACCGCCCGTCGGACGCGGCCGCCGACCCGGTCCGCGGTACTCGCTCGGGCACCGCCGACGTCCGGCTCGGTCACGGCCGCAGGCTGCGGATCGGCGCGGGCGTCGCCGTCAGCGGTCTCGCCCTCGGGGCACTGGCCCTGGCCGCGCCCTCGGCGTCGGTCGACGTCCCCGCCGCCGCCGGGTCGCCACCCGCGTTCGGCTCCGCGCTGCCGGCCTCCTTCGGGCTGCCGCCCCAGGAGGGGATCGACGCCGCGACCGTCGCCCCGGCCCAGTCCGGCCCGGCGACCGACGTGTCCGCCGACGTCGTCGACCGGCTCGACGGGATGGCCCCCTCCTTCCTGCCGCCCTCCCGCCGCTGATCCCCGGCGAGCCCCCCGGCTCCTGAACCCTGGCGAGCACTCGGGCATCGACGCGGCCCACGCCGCTCGCGAGTCCGTAGTTGCTCCCGGGTGTAGCGCCGCGCGGCCGCCCGTCGTGGCTACGCGGACTTCACCGGTTGTCGGGCAGGCTGATCGCCGACCCTTTCGCACGACCCCAGGAGCCGGCCCGCCGTGAGCGGAGCGAACGATCGTCCGAGCGCGTGTGCGCCGCGCCGTCCCGGTCATGCTGCGGTCGTGGGCGGGAGCGGCGGGTACGGGGTGTGCGCGCGGCGCCGGCCGGGCTCAGGCGAGGCCCCGCGATGAGCGACGAGCCCGACGTTCCTCCTGGTCGGGGTGCCGACGGGCGGCACGGGAGGGCCGAGGTCGAGTCGGCCGACACCGCTTCCGGGCCCGCGGCCGACGGCGTCGAGTCCTCGGGGCGGCACCAGCGCGTCGGACCGGCGCAGGCCGCCGAGGTCACGGACCCCACGGACCCCACGGACTCCTCGGGGCCGGCGACGGCGGCGGGCGGCGCCGCCGCCGTTCCTGCCGAGACGCCGGGGGTG
>NZ_BPRG01000055.1:0-8132 GCF_036984265.1 Pseudonocardia sp. D17
TCATGGTCATCTGTGTACTCCTCAACTCAAGAGGATCTTGTTACACAGACCATCTGACAGGCTCTGAGGTTCATCAGGCCGGTGGCCTCGATGACCCAGGCCGCCCTGGTCGAACGCGCCCGCCAGCTCGCGGGCCTGAAGGGCTATGTCACCAACCTGCCCGAGTCCACCATGGACGGGCCCGCGGTCGTGGCCGCCTACCACGACCTGTGGCAGGTCGAGCACAGCTTCCGCATGGCCAAGTCCGACCTACGCGCACGGCCGATCTTCCACCGCGAACGCGACGCCATCGAAGCCCACCTCACCGTCGTCTTCGCCGCCCTCGCTGTCTCCCGGCACCTCCAGGACACGACCGGCGTGACCATCAAGACGCTGGTCAGAACCCTGCGCCCACTACGCACCATCCGCGTCGACATCGGCGGACACCCCATCACCGCAGCCCCGCAGATCACCGACCAGGCCCGAGCCATCCTCAGCCGGCTACCGGCGATCAACGCGCCGGGGCACTAAATCTGTGCAACTCAGGTCTGACAGCGGCCAGTCCAGACTCACCGTAGGCGGCCATTTGCCGCCCCAGTGGCTGCTCGGGGGTCCGGAGTCGGTCAATCCGCACCGCGCCGGGCCGGAACCTCCGAGTCGTGCGCCGGCTGATCTGTGAGAGCGGCTACCGGCTCGGCAAGGTAGGAGGCCACCGCGTAGGTGGCGTGGCGGTCGAGGTTGTGGCGGGCCCGGTCGTAGCGGCGGGTGGTGCGCGGGTCTGCGTGCCCGGCGGCGTCCTGGACGTCGCGCAGCTCGACCTTCGCGTCCAACGCGGTGGTCACGAACGCGTGCCGCAAGGTGTGCGGGCCGATCCGGTCCGCCGAGGCCAGGCCGGCGGCGCGGGCGAGGCGGCGGATCAGCCGCCACGCCGCCGGGCCGTCCATCCGCCGCCCGGTCCGGGTGGTGAAGATCGGCCCGGCCTCCCGGCCATCGAGGTAAACGTCCAGGGCCCGCGCGGTCGGCGCCGCCAGCGCCGCGGTCGCGGCCCGGCCGCCCTTGCGGTGCAGCCGCAGCACCCGATGCCCCCGCTCGACCTGGAGGTGCTCGACGTCGCGGGACAGCGCCTCGTCGATGCGTAACCCGTTGTGCAGCAACAACGTGACCAACGCTGTCGCGCGGGGACCGTCCGCCTGGGCGGCGGCGAGCAGCGCGCGTTGCTCGTCGCGGTCCAGTCCGGTGCTGGGGGAGTCGGATTCGACCCGGGGTCGGCGTACCCGGGTCACCGGTGAGGACCCGATCAGGCCCTCGTCGACGGCGTAGTCGTAGAACCCGGCCAACGCGGCGAGCCGGCGCGCCACAGTGGACGCGGCGGCCGGGCGCCCGGTCCGCGGCCGCGGCGCCGCGAGCGCGGTGACGTAGCCGTCGAGGTGCACCCGGCGGACGGCAAAGACCTCGATTCCGACCTGGTCGCACCAGTCGAAGAAGTCGGTGATGTCGCGGGCGTAGGCGCGGCGGGTGTGCTCGGAACGGCAGCTGAGCAGAAACGCCGCCAGGACCCGATTCCGACGGTCCCGCGCGCGCTCGACATCCCCGGCCGCCATCGCCGCCACCACACCCGGCCCCGCGGGGCGTGCGTCGTCGAGCTGCTCGGGCCCACCCACGCCGGAACCGTAACCGAGCACCACCGGCACACGACGGACGTCGGGGGCTGGTGTCAGGTGCGGGTGTCAGGTGCTGGTGTCCCAGCCGGCGCCGATCAGCATCGCGAGCGTCTCGGCCCGGTCGCCGAGGGCGTCGAGGTCGATGGGGGACAGGTAGACCTGCACGTGCGGCTGGCCGGCACGGGCCTCGGCGTGCCAGACGGTGTGCTCGACGCTCAACGGATAGGCAGAGGGCGCCACGTACATCTCTGCACCTGCCGGCGGGACGGCCGGCATCTCGACCAACCGGCTCAGATGGACCAAGTCATCGACGACCTCGGCCGGGCCCTGCGGCAGCATGCTGTACGCCGTCGCGACCAGCTCCACCCGGACCATGATCGCAGTCTGCCCCACGGCCTGGCCGGTGCCGGGCAGGCCGAGCTCGTGTCGGTGCTCCGCTGCCAAACCCCCGCGGGGACCCCGCCCGGGGGAGCGGACCTGCTGCGGTCGGGCATCCTGTCTCGGTGACCGAGGAGTCGACGCGCACCGTCCGGGAGTTCGCCCTGGCCGCGCGGAGCTGTCCGAGGAGCGCATCGAGCGCCACTACGCAGCCGGGCTGCTCCGGCTCGACGGGGAGCCGGTGACCGATCTTGACGCGCCGATGCCGGCCGACGGCCGCGTACAGGTCGCCGGGTCCTGAGCCGGCGCGGCAGGCCGCACCCCCCGGGCGGCGCGGCCCGTCGATGCGCTCGACATCGAGGGCGGCCTCCACGACCCGTACGCGGTCGGGCTGCTGCTCCCCGGCGAGGCCGCCGACGCGTTCCGGCTGGCCCGCCACGCCGACCCCCGACAGCTGGGTGTGGGCTGCTTCGGAGTCCACCGGCGACAGCGTCCCGATGCTGGAGTGACGTCGTCTCGGGTTGTACCAGGACTAGGGGCAACCGAGCGGACGCCCATACCAGCCGACGGCCTTCGAGCCTGGTGATCGAGAGCGGCGGCCCTCGCTGCGGTGTCGGCGCCGGGCTGGATTCCCGTGGAAGCCGTCGGGCCCGACCTTGGCGATCGAGAGGAGCACAGTGCTGGGTCTGTCTCGTGATCGGTGGGGCCTTTTGGCCTGGCTGTTCGGGTGAGCTTGGCCCCTGACACCGGACACCTCTCCTGAGGCGGACCCCGTCCGCCGGGAAGGATGTCGTTCGTGCCCGCTCCTCACCCGCCGAAGTTCCGGCAGCGCGCAGTGGACCTCGCCCGCTCGAAGGTCAAGACCGTCTCCGAGATCGCCAAGGAGCTGTCGATCTCGGAGTCCTGCCTACGGAACTGGCTCGCTCAGGCCGACGCAGACGAGGGCGGCTTGAATTCCTCGCGTCTATCCGGCGACGAGAAACGCGAGCTCGCCGAGCTGCGCAAGAAGGCCCGCCGGCTTGAGGTGGAGAACGAGATCCTCAAGCGTGCCGCCGCCTATTTCGCCCGGGAGAATGTCCTCCCAAAGTAGTTTTCCCGCTGGTCCGTGAACTCGCCGACGACGGATTCTCCGTCGCGGTGACCTGTCGGGTCCTTGGCGTGCGGCGCCAGGGCTACTACGAATGGTGCTCTGGAGTGCAATCGCCCCGAGCGCAGGAGAACGAGCTGTTGCTCAAGCACATCGAACGGATCCACGCCGAGTCCCGCCGCACCTACGGGTGGCCGCGGGTGCACGCCGAGCTCACCCTCGGCCTTGGGATGGCGGTCAACCACAAGCGGGTCGCACGGCTCATGCGCGAAGCCGGGATCCAGGGCCTCTACAGGCGCCGAAACCGCGGCTGCACCGTGCGCGACCAGCACGCTGACCCCTACGACGACCTCGTCGACCGCGACTTCGTGGTCGACGGGCCCGACGAGATCTGGTGCACCGACATCACCGAACACTCCACACGAGAAGGGAAGGTCTACTGCGCTGCGGTCATCGACGTGTTCTCCAGGCGCGTCGTGGGCTGGTCCATCGACGACAACATGCGCACCGAACTGGTGGTCGACGCCCTGGGAATGGCCATCACTCGACGACGACCGGAGCGGCAGGCCACGATCCTGCATTCCGACCACGGCTCGCAATTCACGTCATGGGCCTTCGGTCGTCGACTCGTCGATGCAGGACTCGCTCCGTCGATGGGTTCGATCGGGGACTGCTACGACAATTCCCTTGTCGAGTCGTTCTGGGGCATGCAACTCGAGCTTCTCGACTCGAAGAAGTGGGAAACCCGCGCCGAGCTTGCCACCGCGATCTTCGAATGGATAGAGTGCTGGTACAACCAGCTACGGCGACATTCCAGCATCGGAATGCTCTCTCCGGCCGACTTCGAAGCAGCCCATACCCCACCACGCCAAGATCACTGACTCCACACCGGGACTGTTTCAAGATCGGTGTTTTCGGCCCGACACGCCGGGCGGAGGTCCGGCGGGATGGGCACTGTGAGTGATGACATCAGACCTTGTGAGTCCACGCAGGGGTGAGTCCAAGCCGGCGCGGGAGCTGTCGGCGGAGCAGGCGGCAGCGGCAGCGATGGTGGCCGAAGCCAAGGCACGAGGCCTGGCGTTGACCGGCCCGGACGGCCTACTGAAGCTGTTCACCAAGAATGTGTTGGAAACGGCATTGAACGAGGAGATGACCGAGCACCTCGGGCACGCCAAGAATCGGGCGGCCCCGGAGCGGGAGTCCACGAACGTGCGGAACGGGTCACGGCCGAAGACAGTGATCTCGGACGCGGCCGGTGAAGTCAAGATCGACGTGCCGAGGGATCGGGAGGGCACGTTCGAGCCACAGATCGTGCGTAAGCGTCAACGGCGCCTCACTGACGTGGACGAGATTGTGCTGTCGCTGTACGCGAAAGGAATGACGACCGGAGAGATCTCTGCGCATTTCGCCGACATCTACGGGGCGTCGGTGTCGAAGGAGACGGTCTCGCGGATCACCGACAAGGTCGTCGCCGAGATGAACGACTGGGCCACTCGCCCGCTGGATGCGGTGTACGCGGCGGTGTTCATCGACGCTATCCACGTGAAGGTCCGGGACGGACAGGTCGCCAACCGGCCCGTCTACGCCGCCATCGGGGTCACCGTTGACGGCTGTAAGGACGTGCTCGGCCTGTGGATGGGTGTCGGCGGGGAGGGCGCGAAGTTCTGGATGAGCGTGCTGGTCGATCTGAAGAACCGCGGCGTGCGCGACGCGTTTTTCGTGGTCTGCGACGGCCTCAAGGGCCTACCGGAGGTCGTGGCGAACGTGTGGCCACAGTCTGTTGTCCAGACCTGCGTCGTTCATCTTATCCGGAACACGTTCCGACTGGTCGGCCGGCAGGACTGGGATGCGGTAAAACGAGACGTCAAACTGATCTACGCGGCGCCCGGCCCCGACGCCGCACTGGTCGCCATGGACGAACTCGAACAGAAATGGCAGCGCAAGTACGGGGCGATGATCCGACTGTGGCGCAACGCCTGGGAAGAATTCGTGCCGTTCCTCGACTACGACGTCGAGATCCGGAAGGTCATCTGCTCGACAAATGCGATCGAGTCACTCAACGCCCGCTACCGGCGAGCTGTCCGAGCACGAGGCCATTTCCCGACCGAGCAGGCCGCAATGAAATGCCTGTATCTTGTGACCCGCAGCCTCGACCCGACCGGGAAGGGCGGGGTCCGGTGGACGATGCGATGGAAGCCTGTGATCAACGCGTTCGCCATCACGTTCGGTGACCGCTGGCCGGGAGCCGAGACCTACTGAACACGACGCCGGAAACACCGATCACGAGACAGACCCTCCACACCGTCAGTGTCCGGCGCTGGGGGCCAAGCTCAGGGAGCCTTTCGGCCCTGCTGCTGTGGGCGGGGGCCGGCCGATGATCCACGGCGATTTGAGGTCGTGCAAGGAGGGGTGTGTGGTGAGGCGGCGGACAGCGGCGGCTGAGATCGCGGTACACACCGTGGGGGAAGTGGTCGAGGACGCGGGGGAGTATGTCCGGCGGCAGGTCGCTGCGGTCATCCGGCGTCTGCCTGGTCGCTATTCCTCGGCTCGGGTCAGGCTGGCGGTCCTAGGGCGGGCCAGTGCGCCTTGTCCGGCACTGGCTCAGGTGAACGTCGAGATCGATGGTTGGCCGGTGCGAGTACAGGTGGCCGCTGCGTTCTTACGGGAGGCGGCTGGTCTGCTGCGCGTGCGGCTCGGTCAGCAAGTCGCGCGGTTGGCAACGCCATGGGCGCCGCGACCGTGGCCGGACTCCGGCCCGCGTCGTGCTCGCCCACAGCCGCTGCGTCCGGTCGGGCGGTCTGAGATCGTCCGGCGGAAGACGGTGTCGCTGGTGCGGTGTGCTCCGGACGAGGCGGCCCTGACGATGGACTTGATGGACTTCGACGTGCACCTGTTCGTCGATGCCGACACCGGCGAGGACAGCGTCGTCTACCGGGTCGGGCCCACGGGCTACAGGTTGGCCCGTCTGAGCAGCCTGGCCCCGCCTGCCGGGTCAATGCGGCTACCCCTGACGGTCAATGTCCACCCGGTGCCGGAGTTGTCCGCCGAACAGGCCGCTGAGCAGCTTGCCCGTACCGAGTATTCGTTCCTGTTCTTCCGCGATGCCGACGCCGGGCGTGGCCACGTGCTCTATCAGCGCTATGACGGGCACTACGGCCTGGTCGTCGCCGGGTGAGAGTGAGAGCTGTGATGAGGGGAGCCGAGGCCGTCATGGAAACCGTGCGCCGCGAACCCGCTCGGGGTTTGCGGCTTGTCGAACTCGCCCGTGTCGAGGCGTTAGCGCTGCTGGGTGAGGTGTCCTTGGGTCGGGTTGTGTTCACCGACCGGGCGCTACCGGCGGTCCGCCTGGTCAACCATGTGGTCGACCGAGAGACGGTGATCATCCGTACGCACTTGGGGTCGGCCCTACTCTCGACCGCTGGCGAGGTTGTGGCCTATGAAGCCGACGCTTTCGACCTCCAGACCCATGAGGGCTGGAGCGTGGTCGTCACAGGGACCGCACGGATTGTGCGCGATGAGAAGGACATCGCCCGTTACGAACAGTTGCTGCGTCCCTGGGTCGACCAACACATGGAGTACGTCATCGGGATCCGTGCCGCGATCGTGACCGGCTACCGCATCGTCAAACATGACCGGGACCTGCTGTAAGGGCTGAACTGGGACACTCCGGAGCCGAACACTGAGGGTGCTGCGCCCTGGTTTGCGTCCTCGTAGGGCAGGACGGTGTCGGGGGCGGTGCGGTGGGCACGGCACACGCCCCCGACCGTCGACCCCGGCACCCTGCCCTGGGGTCGATCAGCTCGGGCACTGGGGGGACACGACCGCCCGAGCTGAAGCGGATCTCGACCATCGGCCATCGGTCGTTAACGGCGCCTTTGGCCCTGCCCGGATTCTACTGAATCTCGGGCCCCGTCTGAATCTCTGGCCCCGTCGAGGAGGGGGAGAGGGCGCCCGCACTGCCCTCGTCATTCTGGCTCGTCGGCGGTGCGCCAGTCAGCGCTGGGCCGACCCCAGCCTCCGGGCAGCGCAGTCCTTTGCACCGGCCGTAGAGGCCTGGCGAGTCCTCGTGCCGGTGCTGACATGGTGGTTGCTTGGCGCGCCCCGATCGGTCAGCTACCTGTCGACCTGCCGGAGGATGCGCTCCGAGCTGTGCGCGATGGAGCCACGCTCGACGTCCTATGGATGAACGGCTGCTAGCTGCCGCGCAGCCGTACACGCGGGTGATCAACGAGTTCCTCGAAACGACCGCGCTGCGCTGACCGAGGCCAGTCGCTCCGCGATCTTCTCGACGTCGGACAGGGTGCCGTCGGCGACGGTGATCACCAGCTCGAACAGCTCGTCCTCCTCCGCGGTTACGGCGGAGCCGTTGACCAGAAGGAACACCTCGGCGGCCGCCCAGGCCAGCCGTTTGTTGCCGTCGACGAGTGCGTGGTTGCGCGCGAGGCTGTGCAGCAGCGCGGCTGCCTTGGCGTGCAGCCCGGGGTATGCGTCGGTGCCGAACACCGAGGCCTGTGGTCGGGCTAGTGCCGACTCAAGTAGGCCGTAGTCGCGCACTAGGACGTCGTCACCGACGGCCCGACGCGCCACCCGCATCAGCAGCTCGAGGTCGAGGTACTCCATCACGCGTTGCCCAGCCGGTCGAGCAGCCGGGCCCGCGCTGGGATGATCTCGTCGAGTGCGTCGTCGACGCGTTCGGAGAGCGTGCGGCGCGCGAGGTACTCGCGGATTGCGGTCTGCGCCACGGCTTGCATCGAGCGGTGCTCGGTCTCGGCTCGTTGCCGTAGCGCCTCGGTCTCGTCGTCGGAGAGCCGCAGTGTCATCGCCATACCATGATGATACCAGCTGATGGTATCATCATCTACCTGTGGAAACAGTAAAGCTCTGGCCCAAACAGGCCGGGGCGCTGGCTGTCGCTGTCGCCGGGAACGTGTCGAAGGGTGGAGTGCTGAGTGAGGCCTTGGCAGGCTAGTGCCTCGTCAGGCAACGTTCGGTAGGTAATCGGGCCTGCGGATCCTGGACTCGGGAGC
>NZ_BPRG01000056.1:0-234 GCF_036984265.1 Pseudonocardia sp. D17
CGCCCGACGGTCCGCGACCCCGCCCGGAGAGACGCTTCTCGGGTCAGGGAAACGCCCCCGACGGACACCGGCCCCACACCGAGACCGATGCCCCGACAACACAGACCAAGGAGCCCGCCATGAACATCGTGACCAAGTCCGTCGCCGTCGTCCTGACCGCCGCCGCCCTCGGCGGCCTCGGCGCCGGCGTCGCCTCCGCCGCCACCCCCACCGACACCCCCGCCGCCGTGTCCC
>NZ_BPRG01000057.1:0-13917 GCF_036984265.1 Pseudonocardia sp. D17
CAACCGCAACCGAGCCCTCGGACGAGCAGCCTGACCCGAAGGTTGACAGAGGATGTCTCATCGGTCTCCTACGGGTGGGGCGAGGATGTCGGGGCCGGGCTCCTCCACCGCGGGCCGGGTGGCGCCCCGCGGTGCACCGAGCTGCGCGGTCGGCACCCGGTAGTTCTCGGGCCCGGTCAGCACGGCGATCGCGGCGAGGACCATCAGACCGGCGAAGAACCAGGCGACGGGCGCCCAGTTGTCCGGGTCGGTGTGCACGAAGGACTGGGCGATGGTCGGCAGGAACCCGGTGAGGACGATGCCGAGCATGAAACTCACCGCCGCCCCGGTGAACCGGACGTGCGCCGGGAACAGCTCGAGGAACGTCGCCAGCAGGGCGCCGCACACCATGGACAGGAAGACGGCCATGATGCCGAATCCGGAGGCGTAGAGCAGAACCCAGTTCCCGGAGTGCAGCCCGCTGACCCAGACCGGGATCAGTGCCGCGCAGCCCACGGCGCCGACGACGAACACCGGCTTGCGGCCGAGGCGGTCGGACAGGATCGCGAACAGGGGCTGGGTGATCGCGAGCGACAGGCTGGCACCGGCGATCAGGGTCAGCATCGCGGAGCGGTCGAGCCCCTGGACGGTGACGCCGTAGGAGAGGCCGAACAGGTAGACCAGCGCGGCCGGGGCCAGGCAGAACGAGGCGACGATGATCCGCAGAACGGCTCGCCAGTGCACGCGCAGCACCTCGGCCAGCGGGACCTTGGTGGCAAGCCCCTCACGCTTGAGCTCCTCGTAGGTCTCGGTCTCGGCGAGCTTGCGGCGCAGCACGAAGGTCAGCAGGATCACCAGGGCGCTCGCCCAGAAGGGGATCCGCCAGCCCCACGCGAGCATGGCGTCGGCTGGGAGGAATGCCACGAGCGGTAGGAAGACCACGCTGGCGAGGAAGTTCCCGAACTGCGACCCGGACTGGGTCCAGCTGGTGTAGAAGGCGCGCTTGTGGTCGGGCGCGTGCTCCAGCGCGAGCAGTGCCGATCCGGCCTGCTCCCCGCCTGCGGAGAGGCCCTGCACGACGCGGAGTGCGACGAGGATGATCGGGGCCGCCGGGCCGATGGTCTCGTAGCCGGGGATGCACCCGACGAGGAAGGTCGCGACCCCCATCGTCAGCAGGATCGCGAGCAGCACCCGCTTGCGCCCGATGCGGTCTCCGAGGTGGCCCCACACGATCGCGCCGAAGGGCCGCGCGACGTAGGCGACCGCGAAGGTGCTCAGCGCGAGCAGCGTCCCCACGGAGGGGTCGGGAAAGAACACCTTCCCGAAGAACAGCGCCGCGGCGGTGCCGAAGATGAGGAAGTCGTAGTACTCGAGTGTCGTGCCGAAGAAGCCCGACGCCGCCGCGGTCCGGGCGTTGCGTCTCTGCGCGGCGGTCATCGGCGCGCCTGCTGTGGTCATGACGACCTCTCCTGTGAGCATCGTGGGGAATGGGGAGTGCTAGGAGCCGGCGAGGTGGATCCGGCCTACCCCACCGTCGACCGTGATCTTCGTGCCGAACGGCTCGGACAGCCGCTGGAGCCGCGTCAGGATGGCGGTGGCCAGCTCCGGCGACGGCGTCTCCGGGAAGCCGCGGTCGGCCAGGCGTCGGTCGGCGCCGAGGTCGACCGGGTGGAGGCGGATCTCGGCGAGCCGATTGTCGCGGAACACCGACTCCGTGACGAGCGAGTGGTAGAGCGTGCGGTCGCGCGCGTAGTAGGTCCACCAGCGCTCGTAGTAGTCCGCGACGGTCTCGCGGGCGGCGTCGAAGCCGACGGGGGCGGCGTCGGTGACTAGATCGACCTGCTCCACGGCTCCGAAGAGGTCGCCGAGGGAGTAGTAGATCGGCCGGCCGCGGTAGACCTCGATACCCAGCAGGACGTGCGGGCCGTGGCCGACGATGACGTCCGCGCCGTGGTCGATCGCCGCCCGCGCGAAGCGCTGCAGGAAGTCCGGGGGCATCCCGGTCGGCCACGCGCTCCCCTCGTCCTGCAGCGGCGGGACCGGGGCTCCCGGCTCCTCGTGATTGTGCACCGACACCACGACGAAGCCCGTGCGCTGCTTGGCCTCGCGAATGTTCCGCAGCAGGTCGGCCTCGTCGACCGCGTCGACGTCGTAGACGGTGCCGGGTTCCTCGCCCGCCCGGAACCTCGTGCCCCGGTACACCAGGTCGTCGCCACCCGTGGGTGGGGCGAAGCGATTCCCGTTGGTGTTGTGCTGGGCGTCGATCTCGCGCAGGACCTCGAACTGCGCGCGGGTCACCACGTCGACCGGTCGGGCGCGCAACACGCTGAGACCGGGCACCGAGGGGGTGACGCCGAATGCGTCCATGGCGGCGCTGCTCTCGCGGAAGCTGGCGGTGACCGAGAGGAGTGCGACCCGACCCTTGGGCGTCGGCAGGACCACCGGGGCACGGGCCGCCGCCCGGGTCTCGCCGTAGCCCGCCGAGGCGATGCCGGCCTCGTCGAGCAGGCGTACGGTCTGCCGGGCGCCGCGGGGTCCCCAGTCGACCATGTGGTTGTTGGCCAGGCCGACCATGTCGAACCCCCAGTCCCGCAACGACTGCGGGAGCTCCGGGGGCACTCGGACCAGCGGCCAGCCCGGGCCACCACTGACCGGCTCGTGTCCGGTCTCGCGCAGGTCCACCGCGGGCGCCTCGAAGTTCGCCACCGTGACGTCCCCCGCGCGGAACAGCGCGACGAGATCGCGGTTGCGGTCGTGCACTGCGAGCCCGGACGGGGCGAGCACGTCCCCCGCGGCGACGAGGGTGAAGCCGTCCTCGACGTCGGTGGCGATCGGGTCGGGCGCGGTCGGGTCGGGCACGGGCAGCGGGTCGGGCGGGGCCATCGAGCCTCCAGGTCTCAGGAGAAGAACCAGTGCCGCTGCTCGGCGAGCAGCGCCTCGATCGACTCGGGCCGGTCCGTACCGGGCAGGTCCGCGGAGATCGTCTGGCCCGCGGCGGACAGCAGCAGCCCGAGATGCCGATAGGCCTCGCGGTCCCCGGGCGCCGGGTCGGGCAGCCGCAGCGCCGCACCCGGCTCGACGGGGGTGATCGCGTCCCGCAGGTAGATCATGTCCATGCCGGCGATGCGCCAGCCGTCGTGCTGCCGCACCACCCGCCAGGTGAGCCGTCCTCGGCTCACCACATCCACGACCACGCCGTCGAGCGCACCGCGGACGTGCACCGCGCAGCCGGCGTCTGCGAGAGCTCGGTCCTCGCGGACCAGCACGGAGACCGCGCCGATCTCGTGGAACGAGGGGCTGCCCCCGCGGGCGCTGCGGGCCCGGGCACCGGCCACGAAGTCCGCTCCGCTGCCATGGAACCAGGACACGGCCACGCGGGAGTCGGGGACGAACAGCGCGGCCATCACCTCCCACCGGCCGAGGTCCTTGGCCGTGCGCTCGGCGAGCACCACCGTGCGGACCGCCTCGGCCTCCGCGGCCAGGGGGCGCTGGTCGGGCAGTCGCGGATCGAGCAGCGGGTCGGTCATCGCGTCAGGCCGCGGTGAGGGAGGGGGCCGCGGTGCCGAGCGCGGCCGGCGCGTAGAGCCAGTCCAGCTCGCGGTAGTCGTCCGCCGCCCGGCCGGCGAACAGCCGGTTGCGCACCGCCAGCAGCAGCGGGTCGTCGGTGTGCCACAGCTCCCCCCACGGACGCGCGGTGGTCTGGCAGCGCGAGGCCCTGGGCAGTCGGACGGCCTCGAACTCGCGGTAGGCCTGATCGACGTCCTGTCGGGCGCTCTGCACGCGGTAGCCGAGCTCGACTGCGTCCTCGAGGGCCTGGCAGGCACCCTGCCCGAGGTACTGCAGCATCGGGTGCGCAGCATCGCCGACGAGCACCAGCCGGTCGCGGACCCAGGTCGGCGCCGGGCCCCGGTCGAACATCGGCCAGAACCGGCTCCGGTCGATCCGCGCCACCGCCTCGCACACGGGGTCGCACATGGCGGCGAAGGCGTCGTCGAGCTCCTCCGGCCCACCCCACTCCCCCGGTTCGGTACGGCCCGCGCGGAAGTGCTCGCTGCGGAACACCGCCACCTCGTTGTAAAGCTCGCCGCGGCGCATCGGGTACTGCATGAGGTGCACCCCGGGACCGACCCAGAGCACGACGTCGTCCGCGGCCACGAGGTGCGGGACCGCCTCGACCGGCACGGCGCCCCGGTACGCCGCGTACCCGCTGTTGACCACCTCGTCCTCGACGACCTGACCGCGCAGGACCGAATGCAGCCCGTCCGCGGCGACCAACGCCTCGGCGTCGTATCGGTTCCCGTCTGCGCAGGTCACCGCGGCTCCGTCCGCCCGCACCTCGGCGTCGACGACGCTTCGGCCGCTCTCGAGCGTGATCAGCTCGTGCGCCCGGCAGTGCGCCAGCAGCACGTCGAGCAGGTCACCGCGGTGCAGGACGAGATACGGATAGCCGTAGCGCCGACGGAACGTCTCGCCCAGCTCGAGAGTGGTTAGGACGCCCCCGCCGACGGCGTCGCGCAGGACCGCGCGCTCCGGCTTCACCGCGGTGGGCAGCACGTCGGGCAGGACTCCGAGAGCGTCCAGCGCGCGGCTCGCATTGGGGCCGAACTGCAGGCCCGCGCCGATCTCGCCGAACTCCGCGGCACGCTCCAGGAGGTGGACCGGTCGCCCCGTCCGCGCGATCGACAGCGCCGTGGCGAGCCCGCCGATCCCCCCACCGACGACCAGGGTCGGCACCGTACTGGCCTTCACGCGTCATCTCCGTCGCATCGACCGATTCCGTAGGTACACGGACTAACTGAGACGAGAGGGTACGCATCGTTCCTGATCCTATGCAAGGGCCGGTTGACGGCCTCGTCTCCAGCGCCCTAGGGTCGTGGAGTCCGTACACGGACTACATCACCTGACCCGCAGGAGGCGACGATGCAAGGACTGCGCGGCGTGCAGGGCGCCCTGGGGGTCCCTCCCCCGATCCACGAGCCGATGTTCTCACTCGCCGAACGGGACCGGCGGTGGGCGAGGCTGCGCGAGCTCATGGGTGACGCGGACGTCGAGCTGCTGATCGTCCTGCCGGAGTCGATCACATCGGACTCGTTGTACATCGCGGACACGGCCGGGGTGACGATCTTCCCTCGCGAGGGCGACCCGGTCCTGATCCTCGGCGGGCCGCAGAGCGACTTCGCCGCGGAGCAGCCGCAGTGGGTCGAGGACCGGGTGAGCGCCACAAAGGGCGGGTCGAGCGCCGTCGAGTACGGCCGGGTCACCGCCGAGCTGCTGCGCGCGCGCGGGCTGGTCGGCAGGCGTACGGCGGTCAGCGGGCTGAGCGGTGACGCGCTGTCCTCGGTGCGCCAGCCCGACGGCTATGCCCTGCACACCACCGTGCGCCGGATCGCCGAGGCGGTCGGCCCCGAGCACGTCGTCGACGGAACGCCTCTGCTCGGCCTGGCCCGCTACGTGAAGGGCGACGAGGAGGTGACCCGACTGGCGGCGAGCGTCCGGGTCGGCGAGGCCGCGGCGGCGGCGATGGCCGAGACGGCTCGCGTCGGGATGTCCCAGGCCGAGGTGTTCGGACAGATGCTGCTGGCCCAGGTCCGGGCCGGCGCCGACGCCCTCCAGGTGGCCTGGGTCCCCGGAGCCTGGGGCGCGACGCGACACCGGTACGTCACGACCCCACCCGGCTTGCTGACCCCCGGCACCCACGTCTCCACCGAGCTCATGCCCGAGATCCGCGGCTACCAGGCGCAGGTCGCCCAACCCATGGTGATCGGCAAGCCCACCGCGCGGGCCGCAGAGGTCTTCGCCCGCAACGCCGTGGCCTTCGACGCCGCCCTCGCCGCGTTCCGGCCCGGCGCGCGGTGGGGCGACGTGATCGCCGCGGTCGACGCGGCGGTCGGCACCACCGACGGGCGGATGTTCCCCCTCATGCACGGCCGCGGGCTCGGCAACGACGGCCCGCTGTTCGTGCCCGGGCTGGACGAGACCCACGTGCCCGAGCAGCCGATCCTGCCCAACACCACCTTCGTCCTCAAGCCTTTCCTCCAACTGCCGGAGGCGCCCTCCGCCTTCGCCTACCAGTACGACGTGACCTGGGGCGACACCATCGTCGTGACCCACGACGGAGCCCGACGGCTCGGGACCAGGGAGCGGGAACTGACCGTGATCGACGACGAGAAGGAACGATGAGCGAGACCCAGCAGGCACCGACCACCGCGTGGGGCTCGATCGACACCGCCGACGGCCCGATGTCGGTGTACCGGGCTCGACCCACAGGTACGCCGACGGCCGCGTTGATCGTGCTGCAGGAGGCGTTCGGGGTCAACGAGCACATCCAGGCGGTCACCCGGCGCATCGCCGAGCACGGCTACCTCGCCTGCGCCCCCGACCTGTTCCACCGCACCGGCACCGGCGCTCTGCGCTACGACCAGCACGCCGAGGCGATGCCGCTGATCGGTGCGATCGGGCCCGAGCCGATCACCGTCGACGTCCGCGCCGTCGTGGAGGACCTCGCGACCCGCGACGGGATCGCCGCCGACCGGGTCGCCGTCGTCGGGTTCTGCTTCGGCGGCCGCGCCGCCTTCACCGCGGCGACGACGATCCCGGGGCTGGCGGGCACGGTCGTGTTCTATGGACCGGGCATCGTGTCGGGACCGCACGCCGTCCTCGACCGCGCCGAGCACCTCGACGCCCCCGTACTCCTGCACGTCGGGTCCGAGGACCCGACCATCCCCGCCGACCACATCGCCGCCCTCGACACCGCACTCGCACAAGTCACGGTGTCGACCGAGCAGCACGTCTACCCCGGCGCGGGGCACGCCTTCGCCTGCGATGCCCGACCGACCATGTTCGACGCCGACGCGGCTGCGCTCGCCTGGGACCGCACCTTCGCGTTCCTGGCCGAGCAGCTCCCGACGGTTCGCTGACCGCTCCCCCCACGACACAGGAGAACAGATGCGTTTCGCCGCCGTCCACGGCAGGGCGAGCCTGCTGACGCCCGCCGACGGGGTGATCGACCTCGAGCGGGCGACCTCCGGACGCTTCACCGCGGATCCCCAGTCGGTGTATCTGCGCTGGGACGAGCTCCGCGACGTCGCCGAGGGCCTCGACGCCTCCGGGGCGACCCCGCTCGACCCGAACGCCCTCGGCAACCCGACACCGGCACCCCGACAGGTCTTCGCGATCGGGCTCAACTACGCCGACCACGCCGCCGAGTCCTCGTTCACGGTCCCCGACCACCCGACGGTGTTCACCAAGTTCGTCTCCTCGCTGACCGGCCCGACCGGCGACATCGCGCTCCCACCCGGGTCCGTGGACTGGGAGGTCGAGCTCGTCGTGGTGATCGGGAGGCCCGCCCATCGGGTCGAGGCCGAGCTGGGGTGGGACCACGTCGCCGGGGTGACCGTGGGCCAGGACATCTCCGAGCGGGACCTGCAGCGTTCCGGACCCGCGCCGCAGTTCAGCCTCGGCAAGTCCTACCCGGGTTTCGGGCCCGTCGGACCGGTGCTCGCCACCGCGGACGAGCTGGCGGACCCGGACGACCTCGAACTCGGCTGCCTCGTCAACGGGGAGCAGATGCAGAAGGGCCGCACCCGCGACATGGTCTTCGGGGTCGGCGAACTCATCGCCCGACTCTCGGCCGTCACCCCGCTGTTCCCGGGCGATCTGCTGTTCACCGGGACCCCGGCGGGCGTCGGGCTGGGACGCACCCCGCAGCGCTTCCTCGCCCCGGGCGACGAGCTCGTCAGCTACGTGCGCGGCGTCGGCGAGATGCGCCACCGCCTCGTGTCCGGTCACGGGAGATAGGGATGGCGCTTCACCGGTTGTCCTCGATCACTGTTGGCGTGCCGAACCTCGCCCGGACCTACGCCTACTACACCGACTTCGGGCTCACGCCGGAGGTTGACGGCTGGTTGTCCACCCAGGACGGCGGGCGGCAGCTCAGGCTGACTGAGACCCCGACCCGCCGGCTCGTCGGGATGGAGATCGGGGCGGACAATGTGGACGACCTCGCGGCCGCGGCGCAGCGGCTCGCCCGTCTCGGCATTCCCGTGCACCACCAGCCTGAGGCGGTGACCGCGGTCGAACCCGTCGCCGGGTTCCGCGCGACCGTGCGGGTGACCCCGCGGATCGTCCAGCCGACCCGGTCGGCGACCCCGTACAACGGGCCTGGCCGGATCGAGCGGGTCGGCACGCGGGCCCCAGGTGTGCTGCGCGAGGAGCGGGTCCGCCCGCGCAAGCTCGGGCACGTCGTGATCGGCTCCACCGACCTCGTCGCCACGCGCCGGTTCTTCACCGAGGGCCTAGGCTTCCGGGTCAGTGACGAGATCAAGGACCACGGCGCGTTCCTGCGCTGCTCCACCGACCACCACAATGTTCTCGTGCTCGCCGCGCCGGTCACCTTCCTCCACCACAGCTCCTGGCAGGTCGACGACGTCGACGACGTCGGCCGGGGTGCCCACGCGATGCTCGAGGGCCACCCCGAGCGACACGTTTGGGGGCTCGGCCGCCATCACGCGGGGTCGAACTTCTTCTGGTACCTCAAGGACCCGGCGGGCAACTTCTCCGAGTACTACTCGGACATGGACAGCATCGTCGACGACCAGCTGTGGACGCCGGAGACCCTCGAGGGCGCTCGGGGCCTCTTCAGCTGGGGCCCGCCACCGCCGCCGTCCTTCCTCCATCCCGAGGATCTCGCCGCCCTGATGACCGGCTCGCACCAACCGGGCTGAGCCCCTGACCTCACGAGGATCGACGATGATTCCCTCCGGCTCCCCCGTCCGCGACACCACCACCTCGTCCGACGGCACCCGACTGACCTATACGCAGCTGGGCAGCGGGCCACCGGTCGTCGTGTGCCACGGCTCTTTCGCCACCTCCGCGGACTGGGTCCCGTTCGCCACCCAGCTCGCCGAGACCCACACCGTCCACCTCTACGACCGGCGCGGGCTGGGGCGCAACTCCGCGGCCCCAACCGACGGCGCGATCGACGCGGACGTGGAGGACCTCGCCGCGATGGTGGCCGCCGCCGGTCCGCACACCGCAGTGCTGGGCCACAGCCACGGCGGCGGGTGCGCGCTCGCCTTCGCCGCACGGGAACGCTTCACCGGCTCGCTGATCCTCTACGACCCGCGACACGCCACGGCCGCCCCGATCAGCCGCGGCCACCTTCCCGAACTTGAACGGCTGGTCGAGGACCGGGAGGCCGCCGTCGAGTTCGTCATGACCCGGCTGGCCGACGTCCCGGCCGAGGCGGTCTCGGCCCTGCGCGGCTCACCGCTCTGGCAGAGCATGATCGACACCGTGCACGCCTTCCCCGGCGAGCTCCGGCTCGTCGACAGCCTGGCCTGGCGTCCGGGAGACCTGGACGGCATCGCGGGCCAGGTCACGTTCCTGCGCGGCGAGCAGAGCCCGCTGGCCGACGACGAGGTCACCGCCCTGCAGCACCTGCTCCCGACGATGCGCACGATCCCCCTCCCCGGACAGGGACACTTCGCCTACGCCACAGAGCCCGCGCTACTCGCCGACCTCGTACGGCAGAACCTCTGACGAGCCGGGCTCCGGCGACCTGCCCGCCTCGGCGGGTGGGTCGCCCTCGAACGCCACCCTGGCCAGGTCACGGACGAAGGCATTGCGGCGCTCGACAGGCAGCACCTCCAGCAGCCGCTGCTGGACCTGCTCGACGAGGGGGTGCATGTCCGCCAGCCGGTCTGGCGCCTCCTCCGCCAAGCGCAGGATCCGGCCTCGCCCGTCCGCAGGGTCGCGCTCGCGGTCGAGCCAGCCCTTCGTCACGAGCCTGCCGATGATGTCGGCCGCGGTGGACTTGTCCAGTGCGGCTAGCTCGCCCAAGCGGCGCTGGTTGATCCCGGGGTTTGCGGCGACCACGTGCAGCACGGCATATTGCGGACCCGTGAGGACGCCGCCGACCGCCTCACCCCAGAGAGCCGTGTGAACCTGCTGTGCGCAGCGGATCAAGTGCCCCGGCGCGGTCAGCGCCAGCACCGGCACCTCCACCTCGCGCGGAACGTAGGGCTCGCACTCACCCAGCCGCGCGACGGCGGCCAGGTCCTTCTCGAAGGCCTCCCGCCGCGACACCGCCACCGGGGCGAGCAACACATCCTGGACAGCGGCAGACTGCGGGGTGATCGTCGGCAGCGCCAGCGTGGCGGCTGAGGTGAGCGCAAGGAGGTACCGGCGGCTGTCCCGAGGGTCCCGCGCGCGGACGATCCACGACTTGCGGATCAATCGGACGACTACGTCCGCCGCCGAGGACTTGTCCAATGACGCCAGGTCGGCGACCCACTGCTGCTCGGCCTCGGCGACCCTGCCGAGAATGGACAGGACTGCATACTGCGGCCCCGTCAGCTCCCCCGAGACCAGCTCAGCCCACAACCTGTTGTGGACCCGCTGACTGCGGCGGATCAGATAACCGGGAATCGCCACCAGGGGCATCGCGCCGACAACATCATCCGGCAACCGATCGACGGCGCGCACCGTCACCACGGCCTCCCTCCATCACCCGATGACCACGCTACCAAGGCATCCTCCGTGCACCCACTTTCAGTGGGCGCGCTCCAGCCGCACGAGGGGGATCGTGCGGGAGGCACGCTCCCGGTAGTCGTCCACGGCCGGGAGCTCGGCAGCGATAGCGGCCCATACAGCCTCCCGCGCCGCACCGACGATCTCCGTCGCGTCCACCTCGAACGTCTCAGCGCCTACCTCGACCACGACCCGGGGGTGCGCCATCAGGTTGTGGTACCAGGCCGGGTTGCGGTCGGCGCCGCGGTTGGACGCGACCACGACCATGCTCCCGTCCACCTGCGGAAAGTAGGTCATCGGTGTGACCCGCTCCTGGCCCGTCTTCGCCCCCCGGTCATGCACAAGGATGATCCGTGCACCCTCGTAGGGCCCGCCGACCCAGCCCGAGTTCGCGCGGAAGTCGGCGATGACCTGCTCCTTCAGGTCGGTCACCTTCACCAGGTCCTTGCGGTCCCTCACGTCGCGCAGCTTCAAAGCGGAACCTCCATCCGTAGGTATACGGATTATCCTTTCAGGAGGACTATAGCCCCCTCAAGGCTGGACATCGTGCAGGAAGAGTACTTATACGGATTATATGAAGGCGGTCAGACATGTCCACTTACGTCCTGGTGCATGGCGCGTGGCACACCGGCGAGAGCTGGGACCGGGTCACACCCCAGCTCGCTCGGGCTGGCCATCACGTGGTAGCGCCGACACTTACCGGCTACGGGGACAAGGTCGAACTGGCGGGCCCCGACGTGGGACTCGAAACCCACGTCGCGGACGTCGTCGACCTGCTCGTGGAACGGGATCTCACCGACGTCGTCCTGGTGGGCCACAGCTACGCCGGACTCGTCGTCACCGTCGTGGCCGACCGTGTCCCCGAACGCATCGGCCGCATCGTCTTCCTCGACGCGATGGTCCCCCGCGACGGCGAGAACGCGATCGATGTCATGCCCGTGTCCCAGTTCCTCGTCGACGCCGCCTTGGCCTCTGAGAGCGGCTGGCGTATCCCACCGGTCCCGGAGTTGCCCGCCCCCTTTGGCCTCTTCGGGGTCACCGACCCCGTGGACATCGCGTGGCTGAAGTCGACCCTATCTGACCAGCCCGTTGACTGCCTGCGGCAGCGAGTGAAGATCATCAACCCCGCCGCGGACCTTATTCCGCGCACTCACATCCACTGCACCGTCACACCCGAGGGCTTCGAACGGCGCCCCGTCCCTGCCGTGCAGCCCAACGGTTCGCCCGCGGACGTCCGCGAGCTGCCCACCGGCCACGACTGTATGATCACCATGCCCGAGGAATTGGCGGAGATCCTGATCGAGCTCGCCTGAGTCGGCCACCCACGGCCGCTAAGCTTGATCTTTAACCTCCGTGGCTGCTGTTCGTAGTTGTGCTGGTGGCGTGTTTGCCGACGTCGTGGCGGGTGGCTCGGTGCCGGTTGCGGGAGCCGGGTGGGCGTCCGAAACCGGTGTGGCTGTGGTCCTCGGCCACCGACGCCACCGCAGCGGACGTGGACCGCTGGTGGCAGTCGTTCCTGCGCCGGTTCGATCTCGAGCACACCCTCCGGCTGTTCAAACAGACCCTCGGCTGGACCGCCCCGAAGATCCGCACCCCGGCCGCGGCGGACCGCTGGACCTGGCTGATCATCACCGCCTACACCCAGCTGCGTCTGGCCCGGCCCCTCGCGGTCGACCTGCGGCGTCCCTGGGAGAGACCCGCCGAACCGGGCCGGCTGACCCCCGCGCGGGTCCGCCGCGGGTTTCGCTACCTCCGGGAGAAGACGACCCGTCCCGCCGCGGCTCCGAAACCGGGCGCCCCGGGCCTGGCGAGCGATCGAGGGTGGGTGAAGATTCGGAGCCGGGCCACCGCCGGTGGCTCGGCTCCGCTCTGGCGGATGAGCGATGCCGCTCGCGACATCACCGTCGCCCCCGTTACCAACTTGTTGGATCTCTGCAGGAGATCAGGTCTGCAGCCATGATCTCCGAGGCGCCGGCAAGGCTTGCTCGCCCGTTACCTGTCGCCCTCCGGGGGTTGGCTCCAAGAAGGCTTGTGTCCTGGTCGGCGCCGCCGACGGGAGTGGCTTGAGAGAGGTCTGCACTGCCCCAAGTTGGTCTGCCCTCCTCGTCGAACAACAGATGAAGATCGTCGAGGAGGTTGGGTGTCGAACACATCGACGCAACAGCAAGATCGTGTGGTCATCGCCGTCGACCCGCATAAGGCGTCATGGACCGCGGCCGCGGTCGGCGCGGGGCTGACCCCGCTGGCGACGCTGCGGGTCCCGGTGAGTCAGCAGGGCTACCGCCAGCTGCGTCGCTTCGCGGCCCGCTGGCCGGACGCGGTGTGGGCGATCGAGGGAGCGATCGGGCTGGGCGCCCCGCTGGCGACCCGCTTGTCGGCGGACGGTATCGACGCGGTGGATGTGCCCGCGAAGCTGGCCGCTCGAGTCCGCACGCTCTCGACCGGGCACGGCCGCAAGAGCGACAGCGATGACGCGGTGTCGGTCGGTATCGCGGCGCTGACCGCGGTCGGGCTACGCAGCGCCGCAGTCGACGAGACGATCACAGCCCTGCGTGCCCTGGTCGAGCATCGAGACGACATCGTCCGCACCCCGAACCCAGACGATCAATCGCCTTCATGCGCTACTCGCCAAGCTGCTCCCGGGCGGAGTGTCTAGCTCACTTGATGCCGAGACCGCAGCACGGGCGCTGCGCACGGTGCGGCCGCGCACGCCGGGCCCGCGCATGCTACGCAGCACCTGGCTGTCGACCTCGTCGGCGAAGTCCGTCACCTGGACCGACGGATCGCCGCCGCGACGACCGAGATCAGCGCTGCCGTTGCGGCCAGCGGCAGCAGACTCACCGAGCTTCGCGGCCTCGGTGATCTGACCGCCGGCAAGATCCTCGCTCGAGTCGGGGACGTACGCCGGTTCCGTTCGGCGGCAGCCTTCGCCTCCTATACCGGCACCGCGCCCATTGAGGTCTCCTCCGGCGACACCGTCCGCCACCGCCTGTCCCGAGCCGGGGACCGCCAGCTCAACTGCTGCCTGCACGTCATGGCCATCAGCCAGATCCGGCACGAGGGGCCTGGCCGAACCTACTACCAGCGAAAGCGCGCTGCGGGAAAGAGCCACAAGGAGGCCATGCGCTGCCTGAAACGGCGACTGTCCGACCTGGTCTACCGCGAACTCCGCCGCGACGCGGAACGTGTTGATGGCGCGGACCCGGGAGGACACCAGGGGGCGACTCAAGAGTCCAGCGCGACCGGCTCAACCCCTACCACCGGCTCTTCGGACAAGTCACTTCCCGGGCCCGCGGCCGCCACTCTACCGTCACACGATCAAGATCGACTTGACTAGAGAGGAGCCTTCTTGATCAAGCCCGGTGAGGGCTTGCAGGCCACCGGCCACGGCATGACTCGTTGCCCCTG
>NZ_BPRG01000058.1:0-35730 GCF_036984265.1 Pseudonocardia sp. D17
GATCGTCATCAAGGACGGACCCGGGAGGACACTCGGGGGCGACTCTCGCATCCAGCGCGGCTAGCCCGACCCCGATGGCCAGCTCTTCGGATCAGTCACAACCCGGGTCCGCGGCTCCGAAGTCTACGACCACCCTAGAGCCGAGGCCTTGACAAACACAGAGGCACCGAAAAGCACCGATCTGTCCGTGCACACCCACGCCGATCTGGACCGGGTCGCGGACAAGCTCAACTCCCGCCCCCGCAAAACCCTGGACTGGGACACCCCCGGGGAAAGACTGACCCGACTACTGTCGCGGCCAGTAACCACCGGTGTTGCGACCACCCCCTGAACCCGAGGCCGGTGCTCGACGATGAGGTTGCGCGCTGCGGGTTGGGGCCCCGTTCGGTCTCGGCTTGGCTGCCGCGGCTCGGCCGCCCCGCCCCGGGGTCGGTGTCGGCTCGTTCGCCCTCGCCTCAGGTGGCCTCGGCGATCAGGTCCTCGATGCGACGGACGAGGTCTGGCCCGTCGACGGGCGCGACCGTGACGTGGTCGCGGTGGTCGACCCGGGCGAACCAGCCCGTCGAGCCGCGGTGCACCGCGACGACGTGTGCCGAGCGACGGCCGCCGACACGCACCCCGATCTGACCGTGCCGGTCGACGTCCCCGTACATCCGCATGATCGCGGAGATCGCCGAGAGGGACAGGCCGCGGACGAGCTCGTCGTCCGTGCTGAGGGGATGCCCGCCTTCGGCGGTGACGGGATCGCCGGCATCCAGAGCGGCCTCCAGGTCCACGCGCGCGACGGAGACCGGCTTGCCGGCCCCGGGGCGGACGTCACCGACGACCTCGACCACCGCCGCGGGCATTCGGGTCGGGGGGATCGGGACGACGGCGACCTCGTCGCGATGTCGGACCGCGAGCACCGCGGCGCCCGCCCGGCGCGCCGCGACGCCGCCGACGAGGGTTCGCCCACGCACCCGGACGTCGACGGAGACGTCGGGGCGCGCGAGGGTCGTCAGCAGGGCGGTGAGCCACGGGCTCGGCCGTCGGTCCTCGGCGAGACCGCGCCGGGCGAGGCTGTTCGTCGCATCCGCGACGATGTGTGCCCGTTCGGCGACGGTCGTGCCCGGCGACGGCAGCTCCAGCTCCAACGGCGGCTCGCCCAGGCCCGCGAGCTCCCACGCAACGTCGAGCTCGGTGAGGGTCAGGACCGCCGCGGCATCCCAGTCGACCGTGCTCACGGCTCCTCACCGCCGATGACCGGTGCGACGTGCGGGACCTCGACCTCGAACGGGTCGGAGCTGGGGATGCTGTACCGCGTTCGGTGCGACTGGGTGCCGTTCCGGCCGGTCGCCCCGCCCATGGGTGGATACACGCTCGAGCTCGTGGCGCCGCTGTTCCCGCGGGCCGGCGTGCCGGGTTCGGTGGCCCGGCCGCCCGGGCCGCGAGGGCCCGCCGGGTTCGGTTCGGCGGACCGGAGGAGGTCGGCGCGGAACGCCCGGCCCGTCGACGGGGGCCCCGCCGAGGACGATCGCGGGGCCGACGAGCCGGGCGGCACCGGAGCGCCGATCGGGATCCCGGGTACGAGCGGGGGTGGGGCCGCCGGGACCGCCGAACCGGGTGGGGGCAGGTTTCCGCCTGGTGCGGGGACGCTCGGGTGCGGGGCGGGAGTGATCCCCTGTGGTGTGGAAAAGGCGCCGGCGCCCGGACCTCCTGGGCTGCCCGCGGCGCCGGGTCCGGGTGGTCCGATTGCTGAGGTTCCGAGCCCGCCGTCCGCCCGGCCGCCGCTGCCCGCCCCGCCGCCCATACCGAGGCCGCCTACCCCGCCGAGCCCGGTGCCGCCGCCCGGGGGTGGCACCACGCCCGGAACTCCGGCGCCGAGCCCGCCGGGCGGCACGTGCGGGATCCCGCCGACGCCGCCTGGGCTGCCGCCCCCGCCTGTGCCGCCGAGCCTCGGGTCGTCGACCGCGGCCGGGAACGTCGCGACCCGGTCGCGGGCCTGCTGCTCGTAGTCGTACATCGCCCGGACCGCCTCGCCGCGGGCGGCCTCGTTCTGCTCGAGGGCATCGCGGTAGTCGGACTGCGTGCCGAGCCAGCTCCCTGCCGGACCCCACGCGCTGTCCCAGAACTGCTGCCAGAAGCTGTACGGCCCAGGATCTTGGTAGGCGACCTTCGACCGCAGCTGCTCGAAGTCGACGCCGTGGGCCTCGGCGTTGTTGCCGGCCTTCTCGGCGCTCTCACCCTTCGCCGCCCCGCTCTGCCCGACCGCGGCGAGCGCCGCCCCCGCCGCCGAGGCCGCCGTGCCGTGCCACTCGATTCCGAGGGATTGCAGAGTGGACCGAATATTGATGCTGGAGTCTGCGAACGCTCTCCCGACTGAGTTGAGGCCATCCTGCATGGGACGTAGTGCCGCTGCGCCTGGGCCATGGTGGACCCAGTCAAACATCTGCTGGAGAGGGATTCCTTCGTAGCGCAAATATGGGACTTGAGTCATTGAAGACCTCGTTAGGACTGTGCGGAGTTCATTTGTGGTGAAATTCCGAGCAACTTAGAAGGCCTCACTTGCCGCACGGTCGGATGTGTCGTATGCGTGCGCGCTTGATTCGAGTTCATTGGCTTGCTGATCGAGTTCCTGAACGTGGTTCGTATAGGTGCGGATAAGCTCTCTGGACTTGGCGTTGTAGGCGTCGGCGACGGCGACGGAGATCGGATCTTCGGCGCATCGCCTAAATCCTTCGCCCTGCACTCTCGCCACCACGCTGCGGAGTCGCTCCGATTCGTCGCGCAGGAGCGCGCTGGCCTTGAAGACTGCAGCAGTTTGAGCCCAGAGTGTCATCCCTGCTGTAGTCGTGAGTCCGAGGTCTGGCTGCATGTCGCGATAATGACAGTCTTGGTCTGTCGCGGCCGAAAGTTCGGAAGGTTCGTCGCGAGTGCAAATCGAGCCCTCAGGGTTGTAGGCTTTCGAGTGCGCTCATGGCAAAACGTGCAGCTTCGCTGCAGATCGCATCGTTGTCTTCGTAGACAGTTGCGAAGAGATCATCGATCAACACCTGCATAACCTGCTGGCGCTTGACGCCGATGGACAAAATGCAGGACTCGCCGGGACCGGCTCCTGCCTGCCGCGTCTGGAGGGCTGGATACCCGCCGACTTGCACGGCCAGCGGATTTTCACCAGAAAGGCGGTAGTCCTCCGGATTGGGGCCGATCACGGCGGTAATCTGGAAGAGGATCCGTCCGCGTTGCCACTGGCAGAGCGAGAAGCCAGCAGGGCTGGAGCCAGCCGATGGAGCACTGAGTCCGAATGTCTGCAGCTGGGTTGCAGAGATCAGCGAGCAGGGGTTGACACCGTCGAGGGCGAGTTCCGGGGGGCCGGCGGGCGTCGACGCGACCGGCGCGGCGGGAGCGGGGGCCCCGGGTGTCGGGGAACTGCACCCCGCCAGCAGGGCGCCGACCAGCAGGACGATGCCGGGAAGCAGGCGGGTCGCGCGCACCTCGGGAGGATACGGCGAACGGACCAGCGTCGAGGCCGAACGGCGCATCCCCGGCGAAGCGCGTCAACACATGCGAAGCGCGTCACGTCGGCACCTGGGATCAGCGAGGGCGAACCGCCCCGGCCGTGTCGGCTGTCGCCGGCAACCGACCGTATCTCCTGGTCAACCGGATGCTGCCAGCCTCGGCCCGGATCGTCGCGGCGCACCGGGAACAACGGGGACCGTCTCTCCGTTGGGCCGTATGAAGCAAGTTGAGCGTGTCCGACTCAAGCCGAACTTGACGGCTCCATCGGGTCGCGTGAAGACTTGAGTCAGGCAAGCTCAAGCACATACACAGGCATTCCACGGAGGCAACAACCATGGCTCGTGCGGTCGGTATCGACCTCGGAACCACCAACTCCGTCGTCGCCGTCCTCGAGGGTGGCGAGCCGACGGTCATCGCGAACTCGGAAGGGTCGCGTACCACCCCCTCCGTCGTGGCGTTCGCGCGCAACGGTGAGGTGCTCGTCGGGCAGTCGGCGAAGAACCAGGCGGTCACGAACGTCGACCGGACGATCCGCTCGGTCAAGCGCCACATCGGCACCAACTGGTCCACCGACGACATCGACGGCAAGAAGTACTCCGCCCAGGAGATCAGCGCCCGCGTCCTGCAGAAGCTCAAGAGGGACGCGGAGGCCTACCTCGGCGAGGAGATCACCGACGCGGTGATCACCGTCCCCGCGTACTTCGAGGACGCGCAGCGCCAGGCCACCAAGGAGGCCGGCCAGATCGCGGGCCTGAACGTGCTCCGCATCGTCAACGAGCCCACCGCCGCCGCTCTCGCCTACGGGCTGGACAAGGGCGACAAGGAGCAGACCATCCTGGTCTTCGACCTCGGTGGTGGCACGTTCGACGTCTCGCTGCTGGAGATCGGTGAGGGCGTCGTCGAGGTCAAGGCCACCAACGGCGACAACCACCTCGGCGGCGACGACTGGGACGAGCGGATCATCAGCTGGCTCGTCGACAAGTTCAAGAACGCGCAGGGCATCGACCTGACCAAGGACAAGATGGCGATGCAGCGGCTGCGTGAGGCCGCGGAGAAGGCGAAGATCGAGCTGTCCAGCTCGTCGAGCGCCACGATCAACCTGCCGTACATCACCGTGGACGCGGACAAGAACCCGCTGTTCCTCGACGAGACGCTGTCGCGCGCCGAGTTCCAGCGCATCACGAGCGATCTGCTCGACCGCACGCGTGCGCCGTTCAACCAGGTCGTGAAGGACGCGGGCATCTCCGTCGGCCAGATCGACCACGTCGTGCTCGTCGGTGGCTCCACCCGGATGCCCGCCGTCACCGAGCTCGTCAAGGAGCTGACCGGCGGCAAGGAGCCCAACAAGGGCGTCAACCCGGACGAGGTCGTCGCCGTCGGCGCCGCCCTGCAGGCCGGTGTGCTGCGCGGTGAGGTCAAGGACGTCCTGCTGCTCGACGTCACCCCGCTGTCCCTGGGCATCGAGACCAAGGGCGGCGTGATGACCAAGCTCATCGAGCGCAACACCACGATCCCCACCAAGCGGTCGGAGATCTTCACGACGGCCGACGACAACCAGCCGTCCGTGCAGATCCAGGTGTTCCAGGGCGAGCGCGAGATCGCGTCGTACAACAAGAAGCTCGGCATGTTCGAGCTGACGGGTCTGCCGCCCGCCCCGCGTGGGGTGCCGCAGATCGAGGTCTCCTTCGACATCGACGCCAACGGCATCGTGAACGTCTCGGCGAAGGACCTGGGCACCGGCAAGAGCCAGGCCATGACGATCACCGGCGGGTCGGCCCTGTCCAAGGACGAGATCGACCGGATGATGCGCGAGGCCGAGCAGCACGCCGAGGAGGACAAGAAGCGTCGTGAGGACGCCGAGGTCCGCAACCAGGCGGAGACGCTCGTCTACCAGACGGAGAAGTTCGTCAAGGAGAACGACGAGAAGCTCCCGTCGGAGGTCAAGGACGGCGTGAACGCCGCACTGGGCGAGGCGCAGGAGGCTCTGAAGGGAACCGACACCGAGGCCATCAAGGCCGCGGTGGAGAAGCTGGGGCAGGAGTCCCAGAAGCTCGGCGCGGCCCTCTACCAGCAGCAGGGTGCCGACGGTGCCGCTGCCGGCGCCCCCGGTGCCGACTCGACGGCCGCCGGTGAGCAGGCCGACGACGTCGTCGACGCCGAGATCGTGGACGAGGACAAGGACAAGAAGTGAGCAACCCGAACGGACCCAACGGACAGGCGGGCCCGGGCGGCGAGCACGAGGGTGAGCGGGTCGTGGTGCGCGACCGTCGTCGCATCGACCCGCTGACCGGTGAGGTCAGGACCCCGGCGGGCGACGAGCCCGCCGGGGCCCCGGCCCCGGGGGCCCCCGAGTCCACGACCGATCCCCGCATCGAGGAGCTGCAGGCCGAGGTCGCCGAGCGCACCGCCGACCTGCAGCGTGTGAGCGCCGAGTACGCCAACTACCGGCGTCGGGTCGACCGCGACCGCGAGGTCGTGCTCGCCACGGCTCGCGCCCAGGTCGCAGCCGACCTGCTCCCGGTGGTCGACGACATCGAGCGCGCCGAGCAGCACGGCGACCTCAACGGCCCCTTCAAGGCGGTGGCCGACAAGGTCGTCGACGTGCTCACCAAGCTCGGCCTCGAGCCGTTCGGGGTCGACGGCGAGCCGTTCGACCCGTCGGTGCACGAGGCCGTGCAGCACGAGGAGTCCGACGCCACCGGCCCGACGGTGACGGTCCTGGCTGCGGTCCTGCGCCGCGGCTACCGCCTCGGCGACCGCGTCCTGCGGCCGGCGATGGTGACCGTCGTCGACCGCTCGGCCACCGAGGCGCCGACGACCGACGGGTCCGCCGTGGGTGAGGCGGAGCCGCAACAGACCGACAAGCAGCACCCCGAGCAGCACTGACCCGGGGAGAGGAGGCGGAGTGACCCAGCGGGACTGGATCGAGAAGGACTTCTACCGCGAGCTGGGAGTCGCCTCCGGCGCGTCCGCGGACGAGATCAAGAAGGCGTACCGCAAGCTCGCGCGCGAGTTGCATCCCGACGCCAACCCCGGCGACGCGAAGGCGGAGGCCCGTTTCAAGGCGGTGTCCGAGGCCTACGGCGTCCTGTCCGACGACAAGAAGCGCAAGGAGTACGACGAGACCCGCGCGCTCTTCGCGGGCGGTGGCGGCTTCGGGGCGGGCGCGGGCGGCTTTCCCGGCGGCTTCGGCACCGGTGCGGGCGGGCAGTCCTTCGAGGACCTGTTCGCGCGCGCCGGAGCCGGCGGCGGGGCAGGCGGCGGCCTGGGCGATCTCTTCGGCGGGCTGTTCGGCGGAGGTGGCCGCAGCGCCGGTCGCGCGCGGCCGAGCGCGCAGCGCGGGGCCGACGTCGAGAGCGAGCTGCGGATCTCGTTCGACGACGCGGTCCGCGGCGCCGAGGTGCAGATCCGGCTCACGTCGCCGGGCCGGTGCGACCGTTGCGGCGGGACCGGGGCCAAGCCCGGGACGGCGCCGCGGACGTGCCCGACGTGCGACGGCGTCGGTCTGGTCAGCAGGAGCCAGGGGGCGTTCGCGTTCTCCGAGCCCTGCACCGACTGCCGCGGGACCGGCCGGCTGATCGACGACCCCTGCCCGCAGTGCAACGGCAGCGGCGTCAGCAACCGGACCCGGACCCTGACGGTCCGCGTCCCCGCGGGCGTCGACGACGGGCAGAAGGTGCGGCTCGCGGGCCAGGGCGAGCCCGGTCGCGGCGGTGCTCCCGCGGGCGACCTGTTCGTCACGGTGCACGTCACACCGGACAAGGTGTTCGGCCGCTCGGCGAAGAACGCCGACGACCTGACGCTGAAAGTGCCTGTCACCTATCCGGAGCTGGTTCTCGGCGCGACGTTGACGGTGCCGACGCTCGACGGCACCGTGTCGCTGAAGATTCCTCCGGGCACGGCGAGCGGGCGGACCTTCCGGGTCCGCGGGCGCGGCGTGCAGCGCAAGAACGGCAAGACCGGTGACCTGCTGGTCACCGTCGAGGTGGCGGTGCCGTCCTCGCTCGACGACGCGGCCACGGAGGCACTGCAGGCCTACGCGGAGTCCACCAAGGACTTCGACCCGCGCGCGGGCCTGCTCGACGGGAGGTGACGGGGATGACCAGGTCGGGCGGCGACGAGCCGGTCGTCGACGCTGTGCTGCCGCCGGGTGCGAGCCCGGACAGCCCGGTGTTCGTCATCTCCATCGCCGCCGAGCTCGCGGGCATGCACGCCCAGACGTTGCGCAGCTACGACCGGCTGGGGCTGGTGAGCCCCGGCCGGTCGGCGGGCGGCGGGCGGCGCTACTCGGCGCGCGACATCGCGCTGCTGCGGGAGGTGCAGCGGCTCTCCCAGGTCGACGGCGTGAACCTCGCCGGCGTCAAGCGGATCATCGAACTCGAGCAGCTCGTCGACGAGCTGCGGGCCCGGGTCGAGGAGCTCACCGCCGAGCTCGCCGCCGCGCACGCCGCGGCCGAGCAGGCGGCGGCCGTCGTGCACCAGTCCTACCGGCGCGATCTCGTGCCGGTGGACCGTCGGCAGGCACTCGTGGTGTGGCGACCCAAGCCGCGCCGCGACGCGGACTGAGCCGACCCACCCGACCGGCACCTCCGAGAAGAGACACCCGCGACGGGACCCCCATGCGCCGCGCCCGGTTCACCCGGACGCGGCGTGCTCGTGCGCGCGGAAGATCCGGACGGTGCGGCAGCCCCGGTGTGGCAGCCCAGGTCAGACCTCGCCACTCACGGTCAGTCCATCGTGAACGGGTCGTAGCGGATGCGGTCGAGCGGTGTGCCCGCCACCAGCATCCGCGAGACCGTCGCGCGGATCATCGCGGGCGAGCCGCAGACGAAGACCTCGTGGTCGGCCCAGGAGCCGTACCGGGTGACGACGTCGGCCAGCGTGCCGCGCTCGGCGCCCACGGCGTCGTCGTCGCGCTCGAGCACGGGCACGACGTCGAGCCACGGGTGGGCGTAGGACATGCGGCGCAGCGCGTCGAAGTCGTAGAGGTCGTCCCAGGTGCGCCCGCCGACGAACACCTGGGTGCGCGGCGTGTCGGAGCGCCGGGTCAGCTCGTCGAGGACGGCCTTCATCGGCGCCATGCCCGTGCCGCCCGCGACCATGAGCAGGTCGCGGCCCTCGGTCCGGTGCAGGCCCATGCGGCCCATCGGCGGCCCGATCCGCCACGTGTCGCCGATCCGCGAGTGCGCGACCATGGCCCGGCTCACCCAGCCGTTGGTGACGGCGCGGACGTGGAACTCGATCGAGCCGTCGGGCCGGGGCGCGTTCGCCGGCGAGAGGTAGCGCCACAGCCGGGGCCGCTGCGGCGTCTCGACGCTGACGTACTGCCCGGACTGGTAGGGCACGGGTTCGTCGGTCTGCACGGTGATGACGGCGAGGTCCCACCCGATGCGCTTGTGCTCGACGACGCGGCCCAGCCACGACGCGCGGCCGCGCTCGGCGTCGGCGGCCTGGCTCATCGCCTGCCCCGCGAGCGTGTAGGCGTCGGTCCAGGCCTTCTCGACCTCGGGGGTCCAGCCGTCGCCCGCGTGGGTGCCGATGGCCGACAGCAGCGCCTTGCCGACGGCGTCGTAGTGCCCGGCGATGACGCCGAACTTGCGGTGGTCACGCCCGAGCTGCTGCAGGAACGGCACGAGGTCGTCGAGCTGGTCGACCATCTGCACGACGTGGACCAGCGCGCGGAGCAGCCGGCTGCGCTGGACCTCCATGTTGACCGGGAAGAGGTCCCGGGTCTCCGGCGCGATGTGGAACAGCGTCGCGTAGAAGTGCCGGCCGAGGGCGTCGGCCTGGTCCTCCATCGCCGCCCAGCTGCGGCGGATGGTCTCGACCATGCCGGAGGCATCGGGGAGCGGGGCGGGGCGCCCGGGAGCCGCGGGGAGGTCGGCCGCAGGGAGCTTGGTGCTGAGCAGCTGATCGGCTGTCATCGGGGGCCGACACTCTCCTCGGGGGCGCTCGGGGGTCCGGTGGCCGCCGCGCGACGCGTGCGGGTGTCCGACCCTAGACGCGCGTCGATCATCAGCGGGCTCCGTTCACCCGTTCGGGGACGTTGATCACGCAGGGTGGCGCGTGGTGACGCCGGGAGAGGCAGCGTAGCGCTTCACCGAGCAAGGCGTGACCGGGCGGGTACTTAATGGCACCGTAGGGGTGTGGCTCCCCGCGTCTCCGGCCTCCGCCGGTCCGTCCCGCGTCGCACGGCCGGCCTTTCGGTCACTCTTCCGACTGACCCCCCTGTGGAGTCATCCGGCGACGGTGCGTCACGTCCGGGGTCGGCGGGCGAGCACACGTTGCAGCAGGTCTACGGCACCGCCGACCGGGCCGACAGGTTCTACGAGGACCAGCTGCGCGACCGGCTGCTGCCGCGGATGGTCGAGTTCATCGGCCGCATGGAGATGGTCTTCGTGTCCACCGCCGACGCGCACGGCGAGTGCGACGCGTCGCTGCGCGCGGGGCCGCCCGGGTTCATCCTCGTGCTCGACGAGTACACCCTCGCCTACCCCGAGTACCGCGGCAACGGCGTCCTCGCGAGCCTCGGCAACATCAGCGAGAACGCCCACGTCGGCATGCTGATGGTCGACTTCGTCGAGGACATGATCGGGCTGCACGTCAACGGGACCGCCCGGATCCTCGACGACGACGAGTTCCACCGCGAGTTCGCCCGCGCCCGGGTCGACCACGGCCCCGGGCGCAAGGCGGAGCGCTGGGTCGTCGTCGGTGTGGAGGAGGCCTACATCCACTGCCGCAAGCACATCCCCCGGATGGAACGGGTGTCGCAGCGCCGCGCGTGGGGCACCGACGACCCGGCCCGCAAGGGCGGGGACTACTTCCGGGTCAAGGGCAGCGCGCAGCGGGTGCCGCGGGAGGCGCACCCGGCCGCCACGGCCGCGGGGAGGCGCCGCTTCCCGAGCACGACGCACCTGACCGGCGGCGCGTCCCGGACCCTGCGCCGACGCTGACCCCTGCTCAGGGGGTCCCACGTCGCCGGCGCCGGGCCAGTCCGACGGCGATCGTCAGCAACCCGAGCAGGATGAGCGCGAGCCACACCAGGACGGCCAGCCCGCCCAGGCCCGTGACCAGTACGACGACGAGGTCGGCCAGGCACAGCGCGAGCACCGCGTAGACGAGCGTCAACGGGCGGTCGGTCCGGACCGTGCCGACGACGACCGGCCACGACCCGCGCGGCAGCTCGCGCAGCGTCCACCAGCCGAGGAACACGGTCAGTGCCAGCACGGCGCCGGTGACGACGCGGGTGGCGAGCGGGTCGACCGACGACGCCAGCACCGCGATCGTCGCGACGACGAGCCACAACCGGGTGCGGCCGGCGAGCTGCCAGAGCACCGCCACGGCCGTCGTGCGGACGTGGGCCATCGCCGGGGCGAGCCGTCCGGCGTCGATCAGCCCGCGCAGCGCCCGGCCGGGGTGGTGGGTGCGGGCGTCGAGCACGGCGAGGTCGTGGCGGGCGGCGGCGTGCTCGGGATCGAGGCGCAGCGTCTCCTCGTAGGCGCGCCGGGCCGTCGCGAGGTCACCGAGGTCACCG
Organism: Pseudonocardia sp. D17; assembly: GCF_036984265.1. Taxonomy (NCBI): domain Bacteria; kingdom Bacillati; phylum Actinomycetota; class Actinomycetes; order Pseudonocardiales; family Pseudonocardiaceae; genus Pseudonocardia; species Pseudonocardia sp. D17. The sequence goes on from NZ_BPRG01000058.1 coordinate 11,033, forward strand.
GAGACGTCGGCGAGCAACAGGTGGGCCTCGGGCGAGGACGGCGCCAGCGTCACGACGCGCCGGGCCGCCTGCGCGGCGTCGGCGGGCCGACCCGCCCGCTGCAGCACCCGGGAGTACGCGATGCCCGCGTAGGGCTCGTCGGGTGCGAGGGTGACGGCCGTCCAGGCGGCGAGCACGGCGTCGGGATGCCGGTCGAGCATCGACAGCAGCAGGCCGCGCAACCGGTGTCCGCGTTCGCGATCGGGGGCGGCCGCGACGGCGGCGTCGGCCGCCTGCAGCCCGTCCACGTGGCGCTCGGCGGCCAGTAGCGCGGCGGCCAGCTCGCACAGCAGCTCGGGGTCGTCGGGAAACGAGGAGAGAGCCTGCCGCACGACGCGCTCGGCGTCGTCGAACCTCCGGACGGCACGCAGGTGCGCCGCGCGGGACAGGGCGTCCCGGCGGGCGAGGGCGTCGGGGGCGGTCACGGCTCGGTTCTCACGGGGCGGTTCTCACTGCTCGGTTCTCACTGCTCGGTTCTCACTGCTCGGTTCTCGCTGCTCGGTTCTCGCTGGGGGGTTCCCACGGCGGTCGGTGGTCACGGACGTCGGCGTCACAGGGACCGGTTGCGCTTGAGGTACGCGGCCAGCTCGTCGTAGCTGCCGTCGGTGTTGCCGAACAACGCGACGTTGCGGGCCGCGGCGAACCAGGGCCCGGTGCTCGGGGTGACCTCCCGCGCCGCGCCGAGCAGGTCGCGCGTCGTCAACGGCTGGACGGTGCCCGACCGCATCGACAGCGCGAGCGCGCGTTCCGCGGCGGTGTCGCAGACGTGCGCGAGATCGGCGCCGGAGTAGTGCTCGGTGGCCTTCACGAGCGCGGCCAGGTCGAGCTCGGCGACGGGCCGGTCCCGCAGATGGTGCCGCAGGATCGCGGCGCGGGCCGGCGCGTCGGGCGGCAGCACGAGCAGCATCCGGTCGAAGCGGCCGGGTCGGCGCAGCGCGCTGTCGAGATCCCAGGGGTGGTTCGTGGCGCCCAGGACGAACACGCCGTCGTTGGCGCCGGTGGCCGAGTCCAGCTCGGCCAGCAACTGGTTGACGGTGTTGCGCAGGCTGCCGGAGTGGGTGAGGTTCGAGCGCTTCTGGCCCAGCGCGTCGACCTCGTCGAGGAACAGCACGCAGGGGGCGTTGCGGCGGGCGGTGCGGAACAGCTCGGCGAGGTTGCGCTCGCTGCGCCCCACCCACATGTCGAGCACGTCGGCGATGCCGATCTCGACGAACTTCGCGCCCAGCTCGCCCGCGACGGCGCGGGCGATGAACGTCTTGCCGCAGCCGGGCGGGCCGTAGAGCAGCAGCCCGCCGCGGGCCGTCGTGCCGAACCGGCGCGCCAGCTCCGGGTTGCGGACGGGGCCGAGGAACGCCAGCTCCAGGCGCTGCTTGACCTCGTCCATGCCTCCGACGTCGGCCAGCCGGACCGTCGGGCGCCGCGCGATCTCCACGTCCTCGACCGGTGGGGAGCTCGCGTCCTGGGCGAACGCGGGGGCCGCGATGTCGGCGACCTGCTCCTCGGCCTTGGCCCAGTCGAACGTGCTCGGCTGTGCGGGGGCGGGCGGCGTCGCCGCGGAGAGGGCGGCGGTGAGGCGCTGCAGCAGGGCGAGCGCCGCTGCGTTCCCCGGTTCGACGGCCAGCACGTGGCTGCAGTGGGCCAGCGCCTCGGCGGGTCGGCGGGCGGCGGCGAGCAGCTCCGCCACGTGCAGCCGCAGGGGGACGTCGTCGGGGGCCGCGGCCACGGCCGCGAGCAGGCTCGTGAGCAGCGGATCCTCGGTCATCGATGCTCAGTATCCCCGCACCCGCAGAGCTCGTCGAAAATCCCTGTGGTTGAGTGGAACAGACTCAAGTTTCCTGACGTTGGCTCAGAAGACAGGGCACACTCGGCATCAGCCGTGCTGTCCACGCGACACGGAAGGACCCAGGAGGACACGGGTGGACGCCTTCAACCCCACCACCAAGACCCAGCAGGCGATCTCGGCCGCTGCCCAGGCGGCGACACTCGCCGGCAACCCGGATGTCGGTCCCACTCACCTGCTCGGCGCCTTGCTGGCCCAGGGTGACGGCATCGCCGCCCCCCTGCTCGAGGCCGTCGGCGCCGACGCCGCGGCGGTGCGCGCCGAGCTCACCCAGCTCGGTCAGCGGCTCCCCGCCGCGGCCGGCTCGACCGTCAGCGCCCCGCAGCTCTCGCGGGAGGCGCTGGCGGCGATCACCGCCGCCCAGCAGCTCGCCACCGAGATGGGCGACGAGTACGTCTCCACCGAGCACCTGCTCGTCGGCCTCGCCGACAAGGGCGGCCCGGTGGCCGACCTGCTGCGCCGCCACGGCGCCACCCCCGACGCGCTGCGCGAGGCGTTCACCAAGGTGCGCGGCTCGTCGCGGGTCACGAGTCCCGACCCGGAGGGCACCTACCAGGCGCTGGAGAAGTACGGCCAGGATCTCACGGCCCGGGCCCGCGAGGGCAAGCTCGACCCCGTGATCGGGCGTGACACCGAGATCCGTCGCGTCGTGCAGGTGCTCTCCCGGCGCACCAAGAACAACCCGGTGCTGATCGGCGAGCCGGGCGTCGGCAAGACCGCGATCGTCGAGGGCCTGGCCCAGCGGATCGTGGCGGGCGACGTGCCCGAGTCGTTGCGCGACAAGCGCGTGGTCGCTCTCGACCTCGGCTCGATGGTGGCCGGCGCCAAGTACCGCGGCGAGTTCGAGGAGCGGCTCAAGGCCGTCCTCAAGGAGATCACCGACTCCGCCGGTGAGATCATCACCTTCATCGACGAGCTGCACACGATCGTCGGCGCGGGCGCGACCGGCGAGGGCGCGATGGACGCGGGCAACATGATCAAGCCGATGCTCGCCCGTGGCGAGCTGCGGATGGTCGGCGCCACCACGCTCGACGAGTACCGCCAGCACATCGAGAAGGACCCCGCGCTGGAGCGGCGGTTCCAGCAGGTGCTGGTCGGCGAGCCGTCCGTCGAGGACACCGTCGGCATCCTGCGTGGGCTCAAGGAGCGCTACGAGGTGCACCACGGCGTCCGGATCACCGACGCCGCGCTCGTCGCCGCCGCCACCCTGTCCGACCGCTACATCACCGCCCGGTTCCTGCCGGACAAGGCGATCGACCTCGTCGACGAGGCCGCGTCCCGGCTGCGCATGGAGATCGACTCCCGGCCCGTCGAGATCGACACCGTCGAGCGCGCGGTGCGCCGGCTGGAGATCGAGGAGATGGCGCTGGAGAAGGAGTCCGACGCCGCCTCGAAGGAGCGGCTCGCGGCTCTCCGTTCCGAGCTGGCCGAGAAGCGCGAGCAGCTGTCCGCGCTGACCGCCCGCTGGCAGAACGAGAAGGGCGCCATCGAGGCCACCCGCGAGCTCGCCGCCCAGCTCGAGCAGCTGCGTGGTGAGTACGAGCGCGCCGACCGCGACGGCGACCTCGGCCGGGCGTCCGAGCTGCTCTACGGCCGGATCCCGGCGCTGGAGAAGGAGCTCGCGGCCAAGACCGCCGACGTCGAGCGGACCGAGGACGTCATGCTCAAGGAGGAGGTCGGCCCCGACGACGTCGCCGACGTCGTCAGCGCGTGGACCGGTATCCCCGCGGGCCGCATGCTCGAGGGCGAGACGGCCAAGCTGCTGCGCATGGAGGACGAGCTCGGCAAGCGCGTCGTCGGTCAGGCCGAGGCCGTCCGCTCGGTGTCCGACGCGGTGCGCCGGGCACGGGCCGGGATCGCCGACGAGAACCGCCCGACCGGGTCGTTCCTGTTCCTCGGCCCGACCGGCGTCGGCAAGACCGAGCTCGCCAAGGCGCTGGCGGAGTTCCTGTTCGACGACGAGCGCGCCATGGTGCGCATCGACATGAGCGAGTACTCCGAGAAGCACTCGGTGGCCCGCCTCGTCGGCGCCCCGCCCGGCTACGTCGGCTACGACCAGGGCGGCCAGCTCACCGAGGCCGTGCGGCGCCGCCCCTACACGGTGGTGCTGTTCGACGAGGTGGAGAAGGCCCACCCGGACGTCTTCGACACGCTGCTGCAGGTGCTCGACGACGGTCGGCTCACCGACGGCCAGGGCCGCACGGTCGACTTCCGCAACACGATCCTGGTGCTGACGTCGAACCTCGGCTCGCAGGCGATCGCCGACCCGGCACTCGACGACGCGGCCCGCAAGGACGCGGTCATGTCGGTGGTGCAGCGGCACTTCAAGCCGGAGTTCCTCAACCGGCTCGACGACGTCGTGGTCTTCCACGCGCTGTCGACCGAGGAGCTGACCCACATCGTCGACATCCAGCTCGGCGTGCTGGGCAACCGGCTGGCGCGGCGCCGGCTCACGCTCGACGTGTCCGACGCGGCGCGCGAGTGGCTGGCCATGAACGGGTTCGACCCGGTCTACGGCGCGCGGCCGCTGCGCCGGCTGGTCCAGTCGTCGATCGGCGACCAGCTGGCCAAGGAGCTGCTCGCGGGGGCCGTCCGTGAGGGCGACACCGTCCGGGTCGACCTCGACCCGTCGGCCGCGGGCGGCACCGGCGGGCTGATCGTCGGCCGGGCCAGCTCGCCCGTCACCGTCTGACTCACGACCTCACGACACTCCTGCGCGGGTGGCGCGGGGTTCGCGACCGGAACCGATCCGGCGCGAACGCCCGCGCCACCCGCGTCGTGCGTTCTAGCGTCCGCGGCCATGACGACACACGAGAGCGGCCCGGAGGCCTGGCTCGACGGCTACCGCCTGCGACTCGACGACGCCGCCGCCCGCGCCGAGCGGCTCGGCGGCGAGCTCGCCGCCGTCACGGGGACGGCCCGCAGCCGCGACGGCGCCGTCACCGCGACGACGTCGCCGTCCGGTGCGCTCGTCGGGCTCGCGCTGGGGCCGCAGGCCGAGTCCCTGGGCCGTGAGGGGCTGGCCGCCGAGATCGTCGCGACGGCGGCGGCCGCCCGCGCGATCGCCGCCGCCCGGGCGGTCGAGGTCGCGGAGGGCGTCGTCGGAGGCGCGGGGGCGACGATCGACCTGCTGCGCTCGGCGCTCGTCGGGGCCCCCCGATGACCGACGGCGGCTACACCGTCGACGTCGTGATGCTGGCCCGGCACGGGGCCGACGTCGGTGCCGTCGCGGGGAAGATCCGGGAGGCCGCGGTCGCCGGGAGCCGGCTCGGACCCGACGCGTACGGCCTGGTCGGTCGGGTGTTCAGCGGCGCGGCGATCCGGGGTGCGCAGGGCGCGGCCCGAGCGGTCACGACTCTGGCCGACGCGGGCGCGCGCACCGCGCAGCACCTCGGGGAGGCCGCGGCGGCCTACGCGGAGGCGGAGCGCCGGGCCGCCGGGCTGTGGCGGACGGTCGGGCGATGACCGTCGTCGCCCCACCGGACAGCGCCCGGGCCGGCCTGTCCGCCGACGTCGCCGTCCGTCCGGAGGAGACCTCCGCGGTGGCCGGCGCGGGCGTCGTCGAGAGCGTCGCCGAAGCGGCAGGGGCGATCGGCGAGGGCGACCCCGCGACCATCGCGATCAAGGCCGCGTCGGCGGGGATCGACGTGCTCGGCGTCGTCGTCGACCCGTTCGGCGGCCTGGCGTCGGCCGGGGTGGGCTGGTTGATCGAGCACGTGTCGTTCCTGCGCGAACCGCTCGACGCCCTCGCCGGCGATCCCCGCGCGATCACGGCCGAGGCCGCGGCGTGGGCGGGCGTCGCCACGCGGCTCTCGTCGGCGGCCACCGTCAACGCCGAGGGCCTGCGGACGGTCCGCGGCTGGGACGGCGCCGCCGCCGACGCGTACCGCGCCGCCGCCCACGAGTGGACCGGCGGGCTGCGGGTCGCGGCCGAGGAGGCCCACACGGTCAGCGGGGAGCTCCTCGACTCCGCCGCGAACGTCGCGACGGTCCGTTCGACGATCCGCGACGCGATCGCCGACTTCGTCGGCGGCCTGGTCGGCCCTGCACTGGTGGCGGCCGCGGCGGCGGCGTTCACGGCCGGCACGTCGTTGCTGGTGTGGGTCGCCGACGTCGTCGCCGCCGCGGTGGCGCTCGCCCGGCGGTGCGTGGCGTTGGTGCAGAAGGTGATCGGATGCCTCGGCGCGGCCGCGGAGCGGCTCGCCGGCGTCCTGCGCCGGCTCGACGGGATCGCGGCCAGGGCGGAGGAGATCCTCGACGGCGCGCCCGGTGTGGCCCGCTGGGTGGGCGAGAACCCGCTGCGGGTTCCCGACGGGATCGAGAAGGTCGAGAAGGTCGCCGGTGGCACGGTCGTCGGCACCGGGCTCACATGGCTCGACGAGCAGCACGGCGCGGCCGCCGCGGGCCGGGGGTGACGCCGAACGGGCGAGTGACCGGCGCGTTACCGGACGTGGCGGGGCTGCGCGGCTAGGCTCCGCGCCGTGGGCAACGCGTCGGTCTGGTTCGTCATCGCCGTGGTCGCGCTCCTGGCCGGGATCGGGCTCCTGATCGCCGACCGCACCCGCGGCGACGGGGGCACCCGCGACCGCAGGCGCTGGGCCGCCCTGCGGGAGTGGGAGTACGCCGACAGCGACCCCGTGCTGCCCAGCCGCTGGCGTTACGGGACGATCCACCAGGGTGGGCCCGGCGTGGCCCGCAACCTGGTCAGCGGCACCGTCCCGACCCACCAGGGCCCGCGTCAGGCCTACGTGTTCGACCACGAGCAGCACGGCCGGATCAGCTCGGTGCTCGCCGCCGTGCAGGTGCAGTCGCAGCTGCCGGCCGCCGTCGAGCTGCGGCTGCCCTCGGCGCCGCTGCCCGACGACGCCGGGCTCGACCTGCTCGCGCCCGTCGGTGAGCGCTACGCGTTCGTCTCCGACGCCGAGGCCGTCAAGCCGCTGCTCACCCCGGAACTGGCCACGGCGGGCGACGCCGTCGGCGACGACATCGAGCTGCTCTGGGCCGAGGACGCGTGGGTGCTCGCGGCGGCGCCCGTCGACAGCAGCACCGAGCGGCTGCAGGACCTGCTCGCCGACATGGCCGAGGTCGCGCACGCGCTCGAAGAGGGCCAGGGTGCCGCCCGCCACCGGCTGAGCAAGAACTGACCCCGATAGGAACCGAACCGGCGCGGCGCCACCGGACGCACGGTGGGTAGGGGGCGTCCGACAGATCACTCGCCGCGGTCTCGGCGCCCGGACGGCCCGTGGCTGCGTTGTCGCCGGGCCCGAATACGCCCGGTATGCCGACCCGGCTCCGTCTTGCCACGAACCGCCCGGATCACCGAGCCCATCGACGGCGATCCGTCAGACACCCTTAGGGTCATCGCGTGCCCACAGCACTGATCACCGGCGCGACCGCAGGCATCGGCGCGGCCTTCGCCGCGCGGCTCGCGACGGACGGGCACGATCTCGTCCTCGTCGCCCGCGACGCCGAGCGGCTCCGTGCCGCGGCGCAGCGGCTCGGCGCCGGCGGCGTCGGTGTCGACGTCGAGGTCCTCCCCGCCGACCTCGCCACCGCCGACGGTCGCGCGCGTGTGGCGCACCGGCTCGCCGACCCCGACGTCGCACCCGTCGACCTGCTGGTCAACAACGCGGGCATGTCGCACCGGACGCGGTTCGTCGACACCTCCGCCGAGGACCTCCGCCACCAGCACGACGTCAACGTCACCGCGGTCATGGAGCTGACGAGGGCGGCCCTGCCCGGGATGCTGAGCCGTGGGCGCGGGGCGGTGGTCAACGTGTCGAGCGTGCTGGGTCTGGTCCCCGGGCAGGGGTCGATCTACAGCGCCGACAAGGCGTGGGTCACCTCGTTCACCGAGGCCGTCGCGGCGTCGACGGCGGGCACGGGCGTGCGCGCGCTGGTCCTGTGCCCCGGCTTCGTCCGCACCGAGTTCCACGAGCGCGCCGGCATGAACGTCGGCGACCGCACCGGGCCGTTGTGGCTCGACGCCGACCGCGTCGTCGACGACTGCCTCGCCGACCTGGCGAAGGGCCGCGTCGTGTCCGTGCCCAGCCCGCAGTACAAGACGATCGTCGGCGTGGTGGATCTGCTGCCGCGCGGGCTGGTCCGCCGCCTCGCCGGCCGCATGGGCCGGCGTTGAGGGTCCCCGAGGAAGGCACTTCCATGAGCGAGCGCAGCCGCGCCACAGATCGGCATCCGGGCGGGCGAGCGGACCGGCGGCACCGCGCCTGCGCGGTGCGGCGCACGAGCCCCGCCGAGGCGGTCCGATGAGCCACCCCGACACCGACCGCGAGCGGCTCGCGACGCTCGTCCGTGAGCTGGGCGTCGTCCACGGCCGGGTGACCCTCGCCTCGGGTGCCGAGGCCGACTACTACGTCGACCTGCGCCGCGTCACGCTCCAGCACGAGGCGGCCCCGCTCGTCGGCAGGCTGCTGCGGGTGCTCACCGCCGACTGGGACTTCCAGGCCGTGGGTGGGCTGACGTTGGGCGCCGACCCGGTGGCCGACGCGATGCTGCACGCCGCGGCGGCCGACGGTGTCGCCCTCGACGCGTTCGTCGTCCGCAAGGCGACGAAGGAGCACGGCATGCAGCGCCTCGTCGAGGGGCCGGACATCGCGGGCCGCCGGGTGCTCGTCGTCGAGGACACGTCGACCACGGGTGGCTCGGTGCTGACCGCTGTGCGGTCCGTCCGCGAGGTGGGCGCCGAGATCGTCGGGGTGGCGACCGTCGTCGACCGGGACACGGGCGCCAAGGAGGCCATCGAGGCCGAGGGGCTGCCCTACCGGGCGTTGCTGAGCCTCGCGGACATCGGGCTCTAGTCCGAACGGACGCCGTGGCCGCTGGCCCGGACGGGTGTCGCGGGTCGAGGGCCGCTGGGCCGAAACGAAGCCGCAACCTGTTCGGCCCAGGCAACGGCCAGGTTCGTGCCTCATACTCATTTTGGTCACGAGAAGGTCACGCAGGGGGGAAGCCGTGGTCGTCCCACGTCTGCGAGCCGCGGTACTGGGTCTCGCCGCAGCCGCGGCGCTGCTGGCCGCGTGCGGGGGGCCGAGCGCCACGTACGTCACCAACTCCGCCGACAAGACCTACCTGAAGGTGCCGAACACGTGGCACCAGATCGACCCGGCGCAGTTCACCGCCGCGCTCGGGACCCCGCCTGCCGACAGCAGCGCCGAGGGCACCTGGATCGTCGGGTACGACGCCGACTCCGCCCCCCAGCTCCAGCACATGTTCGACCCGCAGACGGAGGAGCCGCTGGTGCTCGTCAGCGTCGACGGGGTGCCGGAGAAGTCGCGCGGTCAGGTGAGCCTCGACGTGATCCGGGACTTCCGCTTCCCGGTCTCGGCCTCGGCCCGCCAGGACCTCATGCTGTCCGGCTCGGCGTCGCGGCTCACCGACTTCCAGATGATCGCCGACGAGGTCCTCACACCGGGCCACGGCGTGCGCGGGGTGCACTCGGTCTACGTCTACCGGCTCGACGGCGGGCCGCCCCAGGTCTTCGACCAGCTCGGCTACCTCAACGACGACGCCAGCAAGGTCTACATGGCGATCGCGCGGTGTTCGGCCGACTGTTTCCAGAAGCGACAGTCCGAGATCGAGGGCGTCGTGAACTCGTTCACCGTGCGGGAGGACAGCCCATGACGGCCCCCGACATGACGAAGGCCGGCGACGGGACGGAGGCGCAGCACCACCACGTCCCCCCGCCGGAGCGACCGACGACGCGCAAGCCCATGCCGATGTGGAACCGCATCCGGCTGCTGCTGCTGTTCGCCGTGGCGTTCTTCGTCATCGTCTGGGCGGCGATGGCGGACAACCCGCTCATCTCCTTCGCCGACTCGCTGCGCATCCAGATCTACGAGTCGCAGTGGCTGATCTGGCTCGCCGGGCTGGAGCTGCTGCGCCAGCTCCACTACTTCGTCTCCGAGCGCTCCGTCGGCTACCACCGGTTCTGGTCCGAGAAGGTCTTCGGCGGCTTCGACCGGGCCGTGAAGAAGCGGTTCTCCGACTGGACCCGGTTCCGGCTCAGCCGGCTGATCAAGATCGTCGCGCTGCTGGTGCTGTTCGCGTTCGTCGCCGCCGCGATCCTGGAGACCTCGCCGGTCCTCGCGGTGTTCCAGCTGCCCGCGCTGATCTGGCAGGCGATGCCGCTGATCCTGCAGCTGCTCTTCGCCTTCTTCTTCATCGCGTTCCAGTTCATCGGGCTGTTCTGGCTGCTCTCCCGCGGTGGCGTCGACACCTACTACCCGGACGACATCAAGACCCGGTTCACCGACGTCTGGGGCCAGGACCACGTCCTGGACCGGATCCGCGAGAACATCATGTACCTGGAGCGGCCCGAGGAGATCGAGGCCAAGGGCGGCTACGTCCCCGGCGGCATCCTGCTGTGGGGGCCGCCCGGTACCGGCAAGACGCTGATGGCCGAGGCCGTCGCGGGCGAGACCGGCCGGCCCTACGTCTTCGTCGACCCCGGCGCGTTCATCAACATGTTCATGGGCGTCGGCATCCTCAAGGTCAAGTCGCTGTTCCGCAAGCTGCGCAAGCTGTCCCTGCGCTACGGCGGCGTGATCGTCTTCTTCGACGAGGCCGACGCGCTGGGCAACCGCGGCTCGCTCGCGCAGGTCGGCCCCGGCGGCGGGCCCCGGGGCATGGCCGCCCCGCCGTTCCACGCCGCCGGCTGCCACGGCTTCTCCTACCTGTCGGAGGACACCCGCTCCCTGCTCACCCGGGAGGCGATGCGCTCGATGCCGGCGCCCGAGCCGGAGCGGCGCAGCCGGTTCGTCATGGGCGGGATGAACGGCGGCGGTGGCGGCATGGGCACGCTGCAGGCGCTGCTCACGGAGCTGTCCGGCCTGAAGAAGCCACGTGGCCTGCTCAACCGGTGGGGCCGCCGCGCCCTCGGCATGCGGCCCAAGCCGCCGCCCAAGTACCGGATTCTCGTCATGATGGCGACGAACATGCCCGAGGCGCTCGACGAGGCGCTGCTGCGACCGGGTCGCATCGACCGCATCTACAAGGTCGGCTACCCCAGCAAGGCCGGGCGCATCCGCACCTACCAGGGCTACTTCGACAAGGTCCCGCACGAGATCACCGACGAGCACCTCGACAAGCTCGCCACCATCACCCCGTACGCCACGGGCGCGACGATCAAGGACCTGGTCAACGAGGCCCTGATCACCGCGATCCGCGACGGCCGCGAGGTCATCACCTGGCGCGACGTGTTGCGCGCCAAGCAGCTCAAGGACCTCGGCCCGCCGGAGGACGTCGAGTACATCGAGCGAGAGCGGCACGCCGTCGCCGTGCACGAGGGCTGTCACGCCGTCGTCGCGTTCCGGGTGCGCGAGCACATGGAGATCGACCTCGCGACGATCGAGAAGGGCTCGGACTACCTCGGCATGGTCGCGAGCATCCCGCCGGAGGACCAGTTCACCCGCTGGCGCTCGGAGTACGAGGCCGACATCCTCGTCTCGCTCGCGTCGCTGGCCGGGGAGCGGATGTTCTTCGACGGCGACAGCTCCTCCGGCGTGTCCGGCGACCTCGAGTCGGCGACGACCCTCGCGTCCTTCATGGAGGGCTTCTGGGGAATGGGCGCGACGGTGTCGTCGTACTCGACGGCGCGCCGGCTCGAGGTCGGCAGCCCGGGCGGGGGCAAGGGCGCTCCCGGCAAGGGCGGCGAGAGCACCGAGGTCGTGCTGCGGCGGGCGCTGGCCGACCGCATCGAGGACCATCTCGGGCGGCTGCTCGACCGGGCCGAACAGATCCTGGAGGACAACCGCTCCTCGGTGCTCGCGATCGCCCACGCGCTCGAGACGCACAAGACGCTCTCCGGCGAGGACGTCGAGGCCGTGCTCAACGGCACGGTCGGGCCCGGCGTCGACGGGCGCATCTACAGCGACCCGGAGTTCCTCGCGCGGCTGGAGGAGTACCACGCCGCGGCGGTCGGGGCGCACGTCGGGCACACGGCCGTCCAGCTCGCGCTGCCGGTCGTGCGGCTGCACGAGGACCCGCCGACCAGCGCCGCGGCGACGCCGGCACCGCCACCCACCCAGTCGTGACCCGTCCCGGTCCGGTTGCTCTTCGGCGCGTCACGTCGGACACGAAGAGGCTCACTGCCGACGGTCGAGCAACCGGGCGAGGTTGCTGGTAGCCCGCCGTCGCGACGCCGACGACCGATCGCCGGCGATCCGCCGGACCTGGGCCGGATCCCCGGGCCCGTGGGGTGGCGGCAGGGTGGCGGACGGCGCCGGGGAGCATGGCGTCGTGAGCACGGGTGAGGAGCCGGGGGCGACGGAGTGGGCCGTCCCCGGGCAGGTGGGCGTCGGGCCGTGGGAGGGCACACCGCCGTCCGACCCGCGGTACGACCCGGAGCTGCTGGCGGGCGGGGACCGGCGCAACGTCGTCGACGCGTACCGGTACTGGCGCCGCGAGGCCGTCGTCGCCGATCTCGCGAGCCGCGCGCACCCCTTCCACGTCGCGATCGAGAACTTCGGCCACGACCACAACATCGGGACGGTCGTGCGCACGGCCAACGCGTTCGCCGCGGCGGGGGTGCACATCGTCGGGCGCAGGCGCTGGAACCGGCGCGGCGCGATGGTGACCGACCGTTACCAGCAGCTTCACCACCACGAGGATGCCGCGGCGCTCGCGGCGTGGGCGGCGGACCGGGGACTGCCGGTCGTCGCCGTCGACAACACCGCGGGCGCGGTGCGGCTGGAGACGACCGCGTTGCCCCGACGCTGCGTGCTGCTGTTCGGCCAGGAGGGCCCGGGCCTCACCGACACCGCCAGGGCGTCGGCGGCACGGCTGGTGTCGATCGCCCAGTTCGGGTCGACGCGCTCGATCAACGCGGGGGTCGCGGCCGGGATCGTCATGCACGCGTGGGTCCGCGAGCACGCGGACCTGCGGAATGCCTGGTAGCACCCACGAGATCCGTTTCGTCAGAACCCCTCACCGAGTTGTGGGCGGCCTGGAGCGACGTCCGCCGCGGGGAGTGACGAGAACGGTCGCCGGTGTCGCTGCTCACGACCTGTTCTAATGGATAGACAGGGATATAAGCATTAGGCATCATCGGAGGAGGGAACGTCCGTTCCCGACCTCGGGAGGCACACATGGCCGGTCACGGTTTCCACGCGGGTGAGGTGGCCGTGCAGCAACGCGCAGGGGTCAGCGGCGACGCCGCGCGACTCGCCGGGATGCTCGCGGCACCCGACCTGCGTGGTGGCGCCGAGCGCTTCCTGGCCGATCGCACGTTCGCCGCCCTGACCGCGCGCGACGCCGGTAGGCGGCTCTGGATCTCCCCGCTGACCGGCGATCCCGGGTTCCTCGAGGTCGCGGACGAGACCACGTTGCGGGTGCACGGCCGGCCCGCCGCGGGCGACCCGCTGCACGACGTCCCCGCGGGCCAGGCGGTCGGGCTGATCGCGGTCGACTTCGCGCGGCGGCGGCGCATCCGCGTCAACGGCACGCTCGCCGTCTCGGGTGCCGCCGGGCTCGTGGTCGAGGCCGAGCAGGCCTTCGGCAACTGCCCGCAGTACATCCAGCAGCGCGTCCTCGACACCACCGCGCACGTCGGGTCATCCGGTGCCGTCCGGCGCGGGGTGGCACTCGGCGACGCCGACGTCGCGCTGGTCCGGAACGCCGACACGTTCCTGCTGGGCACCACCCATCCCGACCGTGGCAGCGACGCATCCCACCGCGGCGGCGCCCCGGGCTTCGTCCGCGTCGAGAACGCACACGAGCTGTGGTGGCCGGACTATCCGGGCAACAACCTGTTCAACAGCCTCGGCAACATCGCGGTCGACCCGGCGGCGGCGCTGCTGTTCCTCGACTTCGCGGCCGGTACGACGCTGCACCTGTCGGGCACGGCCGTGATCGACTGGGAGGGTCTGCCGGAGCCCGCCGCCGACGACCGCACCGGCCGCCGGGTCCGCTTCACCGTCGAGGCCACGGCGAGCGGGTCGACGTCCGTGCACGCCGACGACGTCGTCGCCTCGCCGTGGAACCCGCCGCTCACCGCGCCCTGACCGGTTGTGGGGCGTCGGCCGGTCAGGACGGCGGGACGAGGACGATCCGGCCCTCGGCGGCACCGGCGCGGTGGCGCCGCCAGGCCGCGGTGGCGTCGTCGAGCGCGGCGGTCTCGTGGGCGACGGTCAGCTCGCCGCGGGCGGCCAGCCGCGCGACGACGACGAGTGCCGACGACCGCTGCTCCGCGGTGAGCTCGTTGTTGGTGTAGCCGAGCACCCGCAGGGAGCGGCTGCGCAGCGTGGACGAGTCGATCGGGCTGGTCTCCGCCGCGGACGAGCCGAGGTTCACCAGCCGGCCACCGGGTCGCAGGGCGCCCAGAGCCGCGGCGGCGGGCACCCCGAAGACGGGGTCGAGCACGAGGTCGGCCGAGCCGCCCGCCGCGGCGCGGAGCCGGGCGGCGATGCCCGCGACGTCGTCGGACCCGGTCTCCACGACCGCGTCGGCGCCCGCCCGCAGCGCCCGCTCGGCTGCGGCCGGCGACCGGACACCCGCGACGACGTGCGCGGCGCCCGCGACCCGCGCGAGCTGGATCGCCGCCTGCCCGACCACGCCGCCGGCACCGAGGACGATCACCCGTTCCCCCGGCTGCAGCTCGCCGCGCCACGTCAGGGCCATGTGCGCGGCGACCGCCGAGAGCCCGAGCGCCGCGACGAGCACCGGGTCGGCGCCGTCGGGCAGCACGACCAGGTCGGCGCGGGCCGCGACGGCCGTCGTGGCCATGCTGCCGTCGCCCGGGCCCATCCCCGCCGTCGTCGGGAACCACACCGTCGCGCCCTCGACACGGCCGACGCCCTGCACGCCCGGGACGTAGGGCATCTGCGGCATCCCGAAGTACGACGTCCCGGACGCGCACAGCACGTCGAGCGGCGTGATGGGCGCGGCGAGGACGTCGACCAGCACCTCACCGGCGCGCGGCACCGGACGCGGCCGGTCGGCCGGCTCCGGTGCGGAGCCGGCCGACCGGATCTCGACGGCCCGCACCGTGGACGTCACGTCGCGATGTCGGGGTAGGGCAGCGAGAAGTCCGCGAGCCGCTGCGCGTACTCACGCTGGAAGCCGAGCGGCTCGTCGTGGTCGCGCTCGAACATCGCGATGAACAGGGTCAACGTCAGGAAGGGATGGGCGCCGAGCGCGAAGAGGGCCCGGTAGTCGTGCCCGGCGAGCGCGGCCCGTTCCGCGTCGTCGAAGGCGAGCCACGTCGACCGCTCGTCGGCGATGCAGCTGAGCAGCCGGTTGGCCTCCTCGGCCTCCCACCACGCCACGGTGCCGACCGGGTCCTCCCGGTAGCGCTCGACGAGCGCCGGGTCGCGGTCGACGGTGAAGAGGAACTTGTCGACCAGATACCTACTCACCGTCGATCCCTCCCGGGTACCAGGTGAAGTACGCCTCCATGGTGTGGAACAGGTCGTAGGTGTCGACGTAGTCGGCCTTCTGCCCCTCCCCCGCGACACCCATCATCAACATGAAGTCCATGAACCCGTGCGTGGCGTTACCGGGGGCGTGCAGGCTCTCCAGGCTGACCTCGGCGAGGCACTCCTCGATGTCGCCGCCCGCGATCCAGCCAACGGCCTTCTGGTCGAACTCCGGGTCGGGTCCGTGCGGGCCGAACTGCCGGGGGCCGCCCAGCTCCAGTGACAGGTGGCCGGTCCCGATCACGGCCACCCGCCGGTCGGACGGCCACGACTCGACGAGCTCGCGGATCGTGCGGCCGAGCTGAACGAACCGCGACGGCTGTGGCAGCGGCGGCGCGAAGATGTTGGTGTACACCGGCACGATCGGCAGGTCCGCCTGCGGACGCAGCGTGATGATCGGGCACGTGATCGAGTGGTCGATGCGCAGCTCGTTGGAGAACGCGAGGTCGAACCCCGCGTCGAGCCCGTGCCGCAGCACGTGGGCCGACAGGTCCTCCTGACCCGCGAGCGTCATCCGCGGCAGGCCGAACTCGCGTTCCTCGTTGTACCAGTTGGCGTCGTAGAACGGCGCCTTGCCGACCAGGAACTGCGGCATGTTGTCGAGCCACAGCTGGTGGAAGTGGTCGGACCCGACCATGACGAGCACGTCGGGGCGGGCCCGGGTGAGGGTCTCGCGGAACGCCTCGATCTTGCGTACCCACTCGTCGGCGAAGGGAGGCCGGTCGTCGCCGGTGGCGATGCTCGCCCGGTAGTAGAACGGGTGGTGCGTGGATCACCGCGACCAGCTCAGCCATGGGCGCTCCCGGGCTCGTACGGTTCCGGCGCGATCGACCGGTTGTTCAGGTCGACGGAGAGGAAGATGTCGTTGGCGACGGGCCGGCGCAGCTCCTCGGCGAGCTGTCCGATCAGCCCGGCGGTGCGGGCCAGCAGCGCGAAGCCGCGCAGGAGCTCCATCGGCAGCCCGAGGTCGGCCAGCGCGGCACCGCACACCCCGGCGCCGTTGAGCGGCAGGGTCCGGCCGAGCACCTGGGGGTGGACGCGCCCGATCGCGGCGAACAGCGCCAGGTGCGGGCCGGCGACGCCCTCCTCCTCGGCGATGGCGAACAGCCGCGGCGTGCGGGGGTCGCCGTCCTTGTGCACGTGATGGCCCAGGCCGGGGACGAACCGGCGGGCGGCGCGCTGGGCCGTCACCGTCTCGAGGGCGATCGCGTCCCAGCCGGCGTCGTCGGTGGGCAGGGCCCCGTCGACGCCGGCCAGGACGTCGTGCAGGAAGCGGCCGCAGTCCTCGGTGACGCCGAGGAACCGGGAGCCGCCGCCGAGCAGGCCCGCGGCGAGGGCGCCCTGCACGGAGTCGGGGGCGGACAGGTACGTGAGCCGGGTGACGATCGCGGTCGGGGTGAACCCGTGGTCGGCGAGAGCGGCGAGGACGGCCTCGAACACCCGCGTCTCACCGCGCGAGGGGCGCCGCTGCGTCGCGAGCCAGAACGCCAGCTCGCCGAAGCCGACGCTGCCCATGACGTCGTCGGCGAGATCCGCGCCGAGCAGGGTGATCCGGTCGGGGCTCGACGCCCCCAGCGCCGTCGGGTACGTCCCGTCAGCCACGGTCGTCCTCCGGTTCCTTCGACAGCCATTCACGCAGCTCGGGGCCGTGCTCGTCGAGCCGCGGGGGCGGCAGCGCGTAGCCGGCCGGGGTGGCCGAGAAACGCACCGGGTGCCGCGTCGTCGGGACGGCGCGGTCGCCCTCGCCCACCTCGACGACCGGGTCGAGGCCCAGCCGCTCGGCCATCGCGAACCCGCCGTCGATGGTGTTGATCGGCCCGCACGGCACGCCGGCCGCGACGAGCAGGTCGAACCATTCGAGCGCACCCCGCGTGGCGAGCCGCTCGGTCAGGATCGGGCGCAGCACCTCGCGGTTGGCCGTGCGGTCGGCGTTGCGGGCGAAGCGCG
Source organism: Pseudonocardia sp. D17 (assembly GCF_036984265.1). Lineage (NCBI taxonomy): Bacteria > Bacillati > Actinomycetota > Actinomycetes > Pseudonocardiales > Pseudonocardiaceae > Pseudonocardia > Pseudonocardia sp. D17. Next base: position 28,292 of record NZ_BPRG01000058.1, read on the forward strand.
GGTCGTCGGGCACGTCGGGGATGCCGAGGACCTCGCACAGCCTGCGGAACTGCCCGTCGTTGGCGGCGGCGACGATGAGGTCGTTGTCGGCGGTCGGGAGCGGTTCGTACGGGAAGACGCTCGGGTGCGCGTTGCCCATCCGGGTGGGCACGACGCCACCCGCGACGTAGGCCGAGCTGTGGTTCACCAGCCCCGTCAGCGCCGACGACAGCAGGTTGACCTCGACGTGCTGGCCCTCGCCGGTGGCGTCGCGGTGCCGTAGCGCGGCGAGGATGCCGATGACGGCGTGGTTGCCCGCCATCACGTCGAACACGGAGATGCCGGCGCGGTAGGGCGGCCCGTCGGGGTCGCCGGTGAGGCTCATCAGGCCCGAGATCGCCTGGACCATCAGGTCGTAGCCGGGCACCCGCGCCCCGGCCCCGGCCCCGAACCCGCTGATCGACGCGTAGACGGTCGCCGGGTTCGCCGTCCGGACCGACTCGAAGTCCAGCCCGTACCTCGCGAGCCCACCGGGCTTGAAGTTCTGGATCACGACGTCCGCGCGCCGGGCCAGCTCCCGGCCGAGCGCGGCGTCGGCCTCGTCGCGCAGGTCGAGGACGATCGACCGCTTCCCGCGGTTGACGCCGAGGTAGTACGTGGAGTCCTCACCGCGCGACGGCGGGGTCCAGGTGCGCGTCTCGTCGCCGCTCGGGCCTTCGACCTTGACGACCTCGGCGCCCATGTCGGCGAGCAGCATCGTCGCGTAGGGCCCCGCGAGCACGCGCGAGAAGTCGGCCACGAGCAACCCCGCCAACGGTCCGGCGGCGTCCTTCCGGGCGATTTCTGACATCAGCAGCTCGATCCTTCGGCCGTCAGGCGGACAGTCGTCCGTAGAACGCGATGCTGCCACACCGACCGTCAGGACGCGACGGTCACGTGCGGGACGTTCGCCAGCCGCGCGAAGTCGGCGCTGATGTCGCCCGCGACCTGCAGCAGCGCCGGGAGGTGGTGCTCCAGCAGCGTCTCCACCGGCGTCTCCGCGGCGTGGGTGTTGACGTTGATGCCCGCGATGACCCGCCCGTCCCCGTCGCGCAGTGGCGCGGCGACGGAGCGGATGCCCAGCGTCAGCTGCTCGTCGGTCAGCGCCCAGCCTCGGGCGCGGACCTCCCGCAGCTCGGCGTCGCGCTCCTCGACACCGGGCTGCCACCGCGGGACCAGGCCCGAGCGCGTCGGCTCGGCCAGCACCCGCTCGAGCTCGTCCGGCGCGAGCGCGGCGAGCTGCACCTTCCCGAGCGAGGTCTGCAGCGCGGGGAAGCGCGTGCCGATCTGCACCGCCAGCGAGACGATCTTCGGCACCGCGACCCGCGCGACGTAGACGATGTCGGACCCGTCGAGCTGCGCGATCGAGCACGACTCGTTGGTCCGTGCGACGAGCCGCTCCATGTGCGGGCGCGCGACGTCCCACAGGCCCATCGACCGCACATAGGCGACGCCGAGGTCGAGGACCCGCGGGGTGAGGGCGAAACCGTTGCCGTCGACGCGCACGTAGCCGAGCTCCTCGAGCGTCAGCAGGATGCGGCGCGCGGTGGGGCGGGCCAGCCCGGTCGCGGTCGCGACGTCGCTGAGCGACATGACCGGCCGGCCCGGCGGGAACGCGCGGATGACGTCCAGGCCACGGGCGAGGGCCTCGATGAAGTCGGGGCCCGTTCCCTCGCGCGGCATGCCACCACCTCTTCCGGTTCGTGCGGCGTCGACGACCAGGCTAGCGACCAGCTGTCCGGCACGCGGACGGAGCGTTGCGGACGGGCCGCGACGCGGCGTGCGACGGTGCATTGACAGGGTGACACGACCTGCGTGAGAGTGACCGATGTCCACAGGAGCCGGTGGGCGGACGTTCGTCCGTAGTAGCGCCGGATGCCACGCGAGGGAGCGGAAGCGATGAGCGACGTCAACCGGGACGCGACCGGACCGGACACCGTCCTGCGCGGTGGGACGGTGCTGCCGATGGACGACGCGCGCTCCGTGCTCCTCGACACCGACGTCCACGTCTCGGGAGACCGCATCGTGGCCGTCGGCCCCGCGCTGACCGTCCCGGCGGGCACCGTCGAGATCGACGCCCGCCGCGGGATCGTCATGCCCGGCATGATCGACACCCACCGGCACATGTGGCAGACGGCCATGCGCGGCTACGGCGCCGACTGGACCCTCACCCAGTACTTCGTCTGGTACTACCTGGAGTCCGGCAGGCACTTCCGGCCGCAGGACGTCCACGCCGGCAACCTGCTCGCCGCGATCGAGTCCGTCGACGCCGGCGTGACGACGACCGTCGACTGGTCGCACGGCCTGCAGACCGTCGGGCACGCCGAGGCCGCCACCGACGCCCTGCGCTCCGTTCCGGGCCGCTTCGTCCTCGCCTACGGCAACATCCAGCAGGCGCCCTGGGAGTGGACCAACTCGCCGGAGTTCCGCGCGTTCGCCCGCCGGGCCATCGACACCGGCGACGACATGCTGCGTTTCCAGCTGGCCTTCGACGTCACCGGCGATCCCGAGTTCCCCGAGCGCGCCGCCTACGAGGCGGCCCGCGAGCTCGGCGTCCCGGTCACGACGCACGCCGGGGTCTGGGGCGCCACCAACGACGAGGGCATCCGGCTCGCCCACGAGGCGGGTTTCCTCGACGAGACCAGTGTGTTCGTCCACGCCGCATCGCTGTCGGCCGACTCGTACAACCGCATCGCCGCCACCGGCGGCTCGGTGTCGATCTCCACCGAGAGCGAGCAGAGCGCCGGCCAGGGCTACCCGCCCAGCTGGGCGCTGCGTTCGCACGGCATCCCCGTCTCGCTGTCGATGGACACCAGCGTCTGGTGGAGCGGCGACCTGTTCTCCGCCATGCGCTCGACCCTCGGCGCCGACCGCTCCCGCGAGCACCTCGAGGCGCACGCCCGCAGCGAGACCGTCACGAACGCGTCGCTGCGCGCCGACCAGGTCGTCGAGTGGGCCACCCGCGGCGGTGCCCGGGCCCTGGGGCGCGACGGCGAGCTGGGCAGGCTCCAGGCCGGCTACAAGGCCGACGTCGTGCTGATCAAGAACGACGACTCGCCCGTGTCCTTCCCGCTGCTCAACCCGTACGGCCACGTGGTGTTCCAGGCCCAGCGCGGCGACGTGGACACCGTGATCATCGACGGCCGGATCGTCAAGCGCGACCACCGGCTCGTCGGGATCGACCTGGACCGGGCCCGTGCGGAGATCGAGGACACCGTCAGCCACCTGCGCTCGACCATGGGCGAGGAGGCCTGGCAGGCGGGGATGAACCCGGAGATCCCGCAGACGAAGATCCTCGACAACCCCTACACGTACACCGACTACGCGTCGAGCAGCACCCACGGGCACTGAGGCGGGGCGGTCGGGCGCCGTCCCGGACCTGCGTCCCGGCTCTGCCAGGATCGGGGGCATGGGGGACAGCTGGGCGGAGCGGGCCGCCGCGGCGGAGACGGCGGTCCGGCGGCGGCACCTGCGCCGCATCGCCGGTGTCACGCCGGGGACCGGCATCGGCCGGATCGCCTGGCCGCGGCCCCGGGTGAGCAGGCCCTGGCCGTGGCACTACTGGTGGCAGGCGCACCTGCTCGACTGCCTCGTCGACGCCCAGCAGCGTGATCCGCAGGCCCGGCGCGGCGCGGCCGTCGCGGCACTGACGCGCGGGATCCGGCTGAAGAACCTCGGCCGCTGGACCAACGACTACTACGACGACATCGCCTGGTTCGGGCTCGCCGTCGACCGGGCCGGGACGCTCGCCCGCCGGTCCGGCCCCGGTGCGCTGCGGGCGGTGACCGACCGGTTGCGCGCGGGCTGGACACCCGACGGCGGCGGCGGGATCTGGTGGCGGCGCGCCGACGACTTCAAGAACGCCCCCGCCAACGGCCCCGCGGCGATCCTGCTGGCCCGGCGCGGGCAGGTGGCACTCGCGGCGGCGATCGTCGACTGGATGGCCGCCCAGCTCGTCGACCCGGGGACCGGGTTGGTCCGCGACGGCGTCCGGCTCGCCCCCGACGGCACCGTCCGTGAGGTGGCCGCGACGACCTACACGTACTGCCAGGGCGTGTACCTCGGGGCCTGCGTCGAGCTCGCCGAACGCGACGGCGACCCGCGCTGGGCCGAGCGCGCGGGCGCCGTCCTCGACGCGGTGTCGACACGGATGGCGGGTGCCGACGGCGTCGTCCCCGGCTACGACGACGGCGGCGACGGCGGGCTGTTCAACGGCATCCTCGCCCGCTACCTGGCCGATGCGGCACGCCGCCGGCCCGAGCTGGCCGCGCCGGCGCGGCGGCTGGTGCTCGCGAGCGCGGAGTCGGTGTGGGACAACCGGGCGGAGATCGCGACGGGCCCGGTGTTCGCGCACGACTGGCGTCGTCCTGCTCGGGTGCCGGCCCCGGGGACGCCCGAGGCGGACCTGTCGGTGCAGCTGTCGGGCTGGATGCTGCTGGAGGCGGCGGCGACGCTCGGGTGAGCGATCAGCGCCGGCGGGCCCCCGGCTCCTCGGCGACGTCCGGCTCCTCGGCGACACCCTGGACCCCGGCCGCCTCCGCGCGGCGCGTCTTCTCGAGGTCGACGGGTGCGGGGGCGGCGTCCGCCGCGGGCCCGAGCCCGTCGGCCGCGGCCGGCGCGGCCGCCGCCTCGGTCACCGACGCCGCGGCGATCCGGTGCTCGGGCAGCGTCGCGGTCTCGTCGATCGGGCGTTTCATCTCCTGCCGGTAGCGCCACACCCCGAGCCCGGTGCCGACGACGAAGAACGCGATGGACGCGACGACCGCGACCGTCTTGAGCCACGGCACCGAGTCGAGGACCCAGGCGCCGTAGTAGCCGAGCATCATCAACGTCGGCACCCAGAGGACCGCACCGACGGCGTTGGCCAGCAGGAACTTCCGGTTGTCCATCTTGACGGCGCCCGCGATCATCGGGGCCAGCGTGCGGATCCAGGGGATCCAGCGCGCGACGATGATCGACCAGAACCCCCACCGGTCGAGGAAGGCCCCGGCCCGTTCGAGGTTGGCCTTGTTGAGCATCCGCCCGTCCTTGCGGGCGAGGATGCGGGTGCCGGTGTAGCGGCCGACGAGATAGCCGGCCTGGTTGCCGGCCACGGCGACGACGGCCGCGAGGACCGCGAGCATCCAGGCGCCGCGCTCGTGCCCGTGCTGCGCGAGCACGACGCCCGCCGCGACGAGCAGCGAGTCACCCGGCAGGAACAGCCCGACGATGAATGCGCACTCGAGGAAGACGAACGTCAGCACGACGGCCCAGACCGTGGCCGGGGCGGTCGAGTCGAGCGGCCCCCAGGCCAAGGCCGTCGCGAGGGCGGTCGTGGTGGTCACTGGTCTCCAGCATGGTCGCCGGGCACGCGCACCGCAAAGGTGATCAGCGGCGTGCCCGGTGCGCGGGTCCGGGGCGCGCGCGCCGCGCCCGGACGAACTCGATGATGATCGGGATGACGGAGATCAGCACGATCAGGACGAGCATCGCCTCGATGTTGTTCTTGACGACGTCGAAGCTCCCGAGGAAGTAGCCGAGCACGGTCACTCCTGCGGCCCAGACCACCCCGCCGATGAGCGAGTAGGTCATGTACCGGCGCGCGTCCATCCTCGCGACGCCGGCCATCACGGTGATGAACGTCCGGACGATCGGCACGAAACGCGCCATGACGATCGCCCGGTTGCCGTACTTGTCGAAGAAGCCCTGCGTCTTCTCGACGTGCTCGGGCTTGAACAGCCGCGACTTCGGCTTGTCGAAGATCGCCGGTCCGGCCTTGCGGCCGATCCAGTAGCCGCACACGTTCCCGGCGAACGCGGCGACGACGAGGATCAGGCACGTCAGCCACAGCGGCGTCTTGATCGCGCCGAGGTGGACGAACAGGCCCGCCGTGAACAGCAGCGAGTCGCCGGGCAGGAAGAAGCCGAGCAGCAGCCCGCACTCGGCGAAGACGATCAGGGCCAGTCCGACGAGAGCCCAGGGGCCGAGCCACTCGATGATCGTGTCGGGCTGGAGCCACTCCGGACCGAGGGCGAGCGTGGCGGTCGACGGCACGGAGCCGAGGAGGTTCGTCACGATCGTCGACGGTACCGGGTTGCCGCTGTCACCCGAGCGCCGGTAGCAGCCCCGGCACGAGCACGGAGAGCAACGCCAGGGCGCAGCCGAGCACCGCACCCCCCAGGAGGGCGACCCCGAGCGCCCACCAGACCTGGTTCATCGGGCTGGGCGGCTCGGCGCGCCGCCGGCCGCCGGGGGCCGTCTCCGCCCAGCGGCCGGACCCCTGGTGGCCGGCCGTCGTCGCGAGCACGTGCGGCGGCGCCGCCTGCTGCACGGACGAACCGTGCATCGTGGCGTCGGGCCCCGCCGGGACGTGCGGCACCGGCGACGCGGGCGCGTAGCGACCCGAGGGCGAGCCCGGCGCGGGCGGCGTCGCCGGGGCCGGGAAGGCGTGCAGCCCGGACTGGCCGGCGCGGGCGCGCAGCGCCTCCGACAGCTTCCGTCCCGGGTCGTCCATCGCCGTCACGGTTGTTCTCCCTGGTCGCCGCCGGGTGGAGGTCACCGGCCCGACGCTCGGGCCGCCATCACCTTCGCGACGGTGTCGAGCCCGCGGCTCGCCGTCGACTTGACCGTACCGCGGCTGATCCCCGTCGCCTCCGCGATCTCGGCTTCCGACATCCCACCGTAATAGCGGAGCACGAGCACCTCGCGCTGCCGCGGCGGCAGCGTCGCCAGCGCGTCGACGACGGCCTGGTGCTCGGCCGAGAGCATCGCGAGCGACTCGGCCGACCGCGCGGTGACCGTGTGCGGGGGCACGTAGTCGCGCGCAGTGCGGCGCCGGCGCAGCACCGACCGGGACCCGTTGACGACGGCGGTGCGCAGGTACGCGACCGCGGCCGCCTCGTCGCGCAGGCCGGACCAGTTGCGGTGCAGGCCGGCGAACGCCTCCTGCACGACGTCCTCGGCCGTGGTCGGCTCGTCGACGAGCAGCACCGCGAGCCGGACGAGCCGGAGCCGGTGGTCGTTGTAGAGATCGGCCAACGTGCGCGGCGGCGTGCCCGGTGGGGGCGGTGGCACCGCGGCGACCGGATCGGGACCCGAGTCGATGCGGCGCAGCCGACTGAGGGTCTGCTCGACCGCACGTTCGCCGTCGCTCGGGGCATGGCGACCGGTCGCCGAACCCGGGAACGCACCCCCGACGCCGTTGCGGTCGTGGGGCTCGTACGCGTGCTGGCTCGCCGGACTCCCCTCCCCGTTCACTCGTCGGAGTCTATCGGCGGCCGGATCCGGCATTGGCGGAGCCCGGTGGCGGGTACGCGATACTCGTGGGTGACGAGCACCGACATGCTCGGACGTGCGCCGCCCACGAGCTCCGACACGAGAGGACGTCACATGCCGATCGCCACCCCCGAGGTCTACAACCAGATGCTCGACGGAGCCAAGAA
>NZ_BPRG01000059.1:0-24125 GCF_036984265.1 Pseudonocardia sp. D17
ACCCGAACGGCCCGGCACCGTACTGCTCCAGGGAGATGATCCGGACATCCTCCAACGGCCTCACACCCGCACCGGCTCATCGTCGAGGGTCATGGGCTTCGCCGCCTGCGGAAACGACGGCGCGGCATTCTGTGCGCCACGTCGGTGCACGTAGAACGTGCGACGGAAGCTGAGCACCTCCGTCGCATCCTGGTTCAACGTCCGGGTCCTGATGGTGACGATCCCGGCTTGCGGTCGACTCGCGGACTCCCGCTTGCCGAGCACGATCGATTCCGACCACAGCGTGTCGCCGGCGAACACCGGCGCCGTGAGCTTGAGATCGTCCAGGCCCAGGTTCGCGAACGCGTTCTGTGTGGTGTCGACCACGGACTGCCCTATCGCGATCGCGATCGTCAACGGTGACGCAACGAGCATCCGTCCGAACTCTGACGACTCCCCTACCTGCGCGTTGAAGTGCGCCTGGTTGGTGTTCATCGTCAGCAGGGTGAACCATGTGTTGTCGGTCTCGGTGATCGTGCGGCCCAACGGGTGCTGGTAGACGTCGCCGACCTCGAAGTCCTCGTAGAACCGGCCGGTCCAGCCTTCACGCAGCCCTGGCATCACAACTCCCTGAACGGTCATATGTCTGACATAATGAAGTCGCCGCCGCACGCGGCGAAAGTGGTCCCACGCCGGCCCCGGATCAACCTGCGACGTACGATGGCCGCGCGCCGTCGACGTCTGGAGTTGTGGCTGGTCAAATGGCAGGACATGTCACCGGCGACGCTGCGCCCGCCGCGACGGGCCGCAAGGTGCACCTGCGTGTGCAGCGGATCCGCCCCGCATATCAACAGATCGCCGATGAGCTACGCACGCAAATCGTCAGCGGCCAGCTCGGTAGTGGTGACCGACTTCCGAGTGAGCCCGAGCTCTGCAAGGCCTTCGGGGTCAGCCGCAGCACCATCCGCGAAGCGCTGCGGGTGTTGGCTAGTCAGAATCTGGTCGAGACCCGGCGTGGAGCGACGGGCGGGTCCTTCGTGTCCACACCCGACCCGGAGCGGAGCGTGGCCGCGCTGGGGGCCAGCCTCGGGATCCTGGTGGATACCCCGCGCCTGCATCTCGACGATCTCCTGGAAGCCAGGCTTCTCCTTGAGCCGATGGCTGCACGCCTTGCGGCCGAGCGCGCCGATACCGACACGATCAGCGCCGTGCTCGCTGCCGCGGATTCTCCACGGCAGCCATCGGACCCCAGGAGCTTCTCCGGACATTTCGACTTTCACTCCACGATCCTCATGGCGACCGGAAATCTACTGTTCACGATGATGGGGCAGCCGGTCGCTGACGTTTTGCGGACTCGACTGCACCGAGCCGAGGTCGTCAGTAGCGCAGAGTGGGATCAGGCCAACGAGTCCCACCGAGTTATCGCCCAGCACATCGCCGCGGGCGACCCGGCCGCGGCCGAGCAGGAAATGCGGAACCATCTCAATGACCTCCGCCCGCTCTACCAACGCGCCGGGTCCTGGTAGAGCGGGCGGACTGCCGGACCGAGCAGACTAGTACGGCTGTCATTTCAGTAGCGGGATGACTTCCTTGCCGAAGCGGTCGATGTCGGTCAGATAGTCCTGGAACGTCAGCATCATCCCGGACACACCGTGGACGGCACTCAGCTCCCTGAGCCTGTCCGCGACGGTCTTCGCATCGCCCACGATCCGCCCGATGGTGAACATGAAGCCGTCGGATCCGAGCATGATGTGCTTCGTCGACGCCTCGTCAGTCGACGTGTCGGTAGAGGCCATCCCCATCATGTTGGCAACGGCCTCGAAGTCCTGGTTCTGACGCCAGCTCTCGACCGCTTCTTCCGCTTCGGCAACGGAGTCCCGCAAGACGATGGTATACAGCGGGTAGGCGCCGACCCGACGACCGCTCGCTGCGGTCGCTTTCTGGAGACGTCCAGACTGCGCGGTCAGGTCGGCGACCTCCGGTTTGCCGATCAGGAACTGATAGTCGCCCAGCTCGGCGCAGAACTCGATCCCTCGATCGGAGCCCCCCGCGCACACAAGTTCGATCGGATGCTTCGGCTTGGGGCCGAGCATGCAGTCGTCCATCTGGAAGAACTGGCCCTTGAAGTTGGAGCGGCCGGTCTCCCACAGCTCCTTCATGATCTTCACGTACTCGGTCGCGTGGTCGTAGCGGTTGGAGAAGTGCTCGTCGCCCGGCCAGATGCCCATCTGGGTGTACTCGGGCTTCTCCCAACCCGTGACGATGTTCAGGCCGAATCGCCCGCCTGCCATGTCCTGGATCGTCGCGGCCTGCTTCGCGCACAACGGCGGCGGCGTCGTCAGGGTCGCCACCGACGCGTAGAGCTTGAGACGAGTCGTCCGGACGGCGAGGCCCGCCATTACCGCGAAAGAGTCGAGTGTGTGGTTCCACGGCTCGGTCGGGCCATCGAATCCACGCAGCTTGACCGGCGCGAGTAGGAAGTCGAAGCCGTAATGCTCCGCCTTCAGGGCCGTCTGCTCCATCAGGAACCAGTCCGGGATGAACTGTGGCGAGTTAGTGGAGAACACCCACCCGTTGTTCATCGTCGGCATGAAGAGTCCGAGCTTCATCTAGCCCTCCCGTCGAGTGGGACCCGCGGCGCGTGGTCAGGGAGGCTGGTCGCTCACCGACCGCCCCGCCTCAACCGACTCGTCCGCGAACCCGAGGCGACCATGCCTTGGTGGGGACGGACTTTAAAGGTCTGACATATTGACGTCAAGACGACCGGTGGGCGACGCTCTCCTCCGACAAGGAGCCCGCTGGTGCTCGTCAGAGCACCGGCGAGCACGCACCAACCTGTTCGGAGGACGCACGGTGTTGATGGACGACAGCGATCTCGCAGTTCCTGTTGTGGCCGCTCGCGCGGCACGCCTCGGGCGGAACCTCGATCCGAAGGAGACCGAGGAGCTGGCAGCTGCCGTTGCGTCCAACGAGGCGACGTATCAAGTACTCCGCGCGCGCCCGGTGAGGTTGATGTCCGGTCGAACCGACCACGCGCTCGGGGACGCCTGGCTGCGCCCGGGTGCCCTCGACAGCTCCGTCCCCGACTCGAACAGCGACGGTGAGCAGTGACTGCCGACGTCGCGACCCTGGGCATCGACGCCCTTCTCGACGCATACGCCCATGGCGACACCAACCCGGTCGAAGTCCTCGCGGCAAGCAGGGCAAGAATTGCCGCCTACGACGAGACGCTCAACGCGATCGTCACCGTGATAGCGGAACGCGCCGACAGAGCTGCCGAAGAGGCGGCGCGCCGGTGGGCAGCCGGCACGCCCCGCCCGCTGGAGGGCATCCCCTTCGGCGTCAAGGACGTCTTCGACGTGTCCGGTGAACGAACCACAGCCGGCTCGCGGCTCCACGCAGACCGCATCGCCACACAGACCGCCACGGTCGTCCGACGAGTAGAAGCCGCCGGAGCCGTCCTGGTCGCCAAGGAGGGCACGACCGAGTTCGCGATCGGCGGGCCGTGGAACCCGTTGAACGGGCCGGTCCGTAACCCCTGGGACACCGCTCGATGGAGCGGAGGGTCCTCGAGCGGATCCGCCGCCGCCCTGGCGGCCCGCTACTACCCGATCTCGATCGGTTCCGACGCGGGCGGCTCGATCCGAATCCCGTCGGCGTGGTGCGGACTCACCGGACTCAAGCCCACGCACGGCGCTGTCCCTCGTACCGGGGCCGTCCCACTGTCCCCGACCACAGAGACCGTGGGACCCATGTCGCGCAGCGCAGCGGACACGGCTCGCCTGTTCCAGATCATCAGAGGTCAGGACCGCCGCGACCCGCGGTCACAGCCCTACCCGACGCAGGGACGCGACGCCGTTTGGCCCCCGAAGAACGTGACGGTCGGCATTCCGGACACCTTCTTCTTCGAAGTCTGTGACGACGCAGTGAGGGCCGGATACGACGCGTTCGTCGACGTGCTCCGACAAGCAGGCGCCCAGACCAAGCACGTCCGTCTGCCGTCGGCGGAGCTTGCACAGACGGTGGGCTATCAGGTGCTGTTCACCGAGGCCGCGGTGACACATGCCGAGCACGCCAGCCGCCTCAAGGACTACGACCCCGTTCTGGTGCAGCGGATGCACGCCGGCCTGTTGACCTCGGCCGCCGACTACCTGCGTGCTCTGCAGTTTCGCCATGAACTACAGCTGGAGCTCAGCGACGTGTTCCGAGACGTCGACGTCATCGCGCTGCCCGCCGCTCCCTCCACCGCCCCCAACCTGGACGAACTTACCGTCAACATCAACGGTCGAAAGTTTCCGCTCTACGAGGCGCAATCGCGCTCCACGATGTTGTGCAACCTCTCAGGCGTGCCGGGCCTGGTCTTGCCAACGGGGCTCGACGAAGGAGGTTGCCCGACGTCCGTTCAACTCGTCGCGCCGCCGTTCCGGGAAGACGTTGCCCTGACCCTCGCGCTGGGCTTCCAGGAACTGACCGACAGCCACTGCGCCTTGCCCCCGTTGCTCGAACGGGAAACCGCGTCCTAGCGTCCGGGGGCAGCGAGTGTCGCCACACCGTCGTTGGGTCCTCGTGCACGTCGTACCCAGCGTGTGCTGCACGAACGCCCGGCGCGGCTGTGAGGAGCAGCCGTCCCGGATCTGATGCCGCGGTGGTCCTGCTGCTGCAGCTGCCCGCGGGGCCGGAACGGCCTCCGGCGCCCCGGGGGCCGAGGCACTGGCCTGCCCGGGCCCCTGCCCCTCTCGCGGCGACGTCGGGCTATCCGCGGAGTCGACCGTGTCCACGACAGCGTCAGGGCGCGTTGCGCGGCCTCCGGCTGGTCGTCGCCGCCCGACTCCCACCCGTCGGCTCCGGTACCGGACCGGCGCTGCAGCCCGATGCTCGGCAGCGCTCGGCAGCGCTGCACCCCGCAGCGGGCTCGACCGCCGGGTTGTTCGAACCTGCACGAAGGGGCCGCGAACGGTGCCCACGCCGTTCCGGGCCGGTCCGCGGGACGTCGGTAGAAGGGTTCCGCGGCCTCCGCGTGCGCCGTCGCTGGTCGGAGACGACCGCGCGACGAGCCCCGGCGGCGCGACGCCGGCCGGCCGGGGGGTACCTCATATCGCGGCGAGACGAGCCCGCAGCGTGTCGAGGGCGCGCAACGTGCCGTGAATTCGGTGGTGGCGGTCCAGGCTGAGAACGGGGTCGCTTGAGCGGAGCTCGGCGACCACGAGCCCGGCGGCAGCCAGGGTGGCGGGTGTGAGCGCGTCATCGGAGTAGTCGGCGTCGACCTCGTCGAGCCATTCCTGCGCCGGGTGGGACGCGCACTGGTCCGGGTGAGCGGTGTGTTCGGCGTTCCCGCCGTCACCGAGGACCCGGCGGGCCTGGAGGAGCAGGGCGAGCAGTACGGCGCGGACCTCGTCGCGGTGGTCGTCGATCCAGGCCTGCCGCGCATCGCGGGCCCGGTGCTCGCGCCGCGCGGTGCGGGTGAGTTGTTCGTCGGGGCGGTCGTACTCGAGCAACCCGCTCAGCCGGTCGAGCCGGTCGCGCACCCCTTGCCGGGTGGTGATCCCGAGCGGCGCGCCGAGGTCAGCCAGGGACAGCCCCGCCGAAAGGCCCTGCCGGAGCAGCCGGCGTTCGGTGCGCCGGTCCTCCCACCAGCACCAGGTCCACAGCACCAGGGCGTCGGCGTGGTCGGCGGCGGCGACCCAGCGCGGCACCCCGACCGGGCCCCGGTTCAGCACGAACTCGAGCACGTCGCGCGGGTCGGTGCCCAGCTCGGACCGGCGGGGATCGTCGATGCGGGCGTGCCGGCGGTCGATCCGGGCGATCGCCGCGTCCCGCTCGACGGCCGAAATTTTCGGGGGCGTGGCCACGCGTCAGATTTTCACAGACGCAAAACCGGGCAGTTGGCAGCGCCGCGACGAACCCCCGCGGGATGTTAGGAACGGGCTCGATGGCTTCCGATAATGTTCAGTTAGCGGAAGTGAGGATCGCCCGGTTTCCCGCCGCCGACGCGGCACCGGCGCGACGGCGGCCGCGCGCGGTTATGACAGGTTCGGCGACGACCGAGGGGGCCAGGGGGCTCGATGAGCGACGCGTCTCCCCGGCCCTCCCCCGCCCTCGTGCCGCTGCCCGCCGGCGCGACGCCGCTCGAGCCGGTGGCTCTGGGGGACGGGGCGGCCGGATACGCGGCCGCGGCCCGGGCCCCGCGGACCTGGCAGGCCTACCGCACCGATTTCCGCCGGTTTCAGCGCTGGTGCACCGCCCAGTCGCCACCCGTCCCGGCGCTGCCCGCCACCCCCGCGACCGTCGCCGCGTATCTGGCCGCGCACGCGGCCAGCCACCGCCCCAGCACGCTGGCCCGCTGGTGCTCGGCCCTGGCCGTGGCCCACGACCTGGCCGGGCACCCCTCCCCCACCCGCGACCCCGCCGTGCGCACCGTGCTCGCCGGCATCCGGCGCACCCACCGCGCCCGCCCGCACCGGGTCGCCGCCCCCGGCCCGGACCAGCTGCGCACCCTGCTCGCCCCGCTCGACCCCGACCAGCCCCGCGACGCCCGGGACCGGGCGCTGATCCTGATCGGGTTCGCCGGCGCGCTGCGCCGCAGCGAGCTCGCCGCGCTCACCCTGGCCGACCTGGTCCTCGACACCGACGGGCTGCGGGTGTTCATCGCCGCCTCCAAGACCGACCCCACCGGCACCGGGCACACCCGCGGCCTGGCCTACGGCACCCACCCCGACACCTGCCCGGTCCGGGCCTGGCAGGCCTGGCTGCACCACCGCCACCCCAGCCACCCCAGCCACCCCAGCCAGCCCGTCCCGGACCGCGGCGGGCACCCCGCCCCCGCACCCCCCACCCCGCGCGCGGGGAGCGCGTTCGTGGGCATCGACCGCTGGGGGCATCTGGCCACCCGCGGGCTCAGCGACCGGGCCATCGCCGCGATCATCAGCGACCGGGCCCGGGCCGCCGGGCTGCCCGGGCACTGGGCCGGGCACTCCCTGCGCCGCGGGTTTGCCACCACCGCCTACCGGGCCGGCACCGCCGAGATCGCCTTGATGCGCCACGGCCGCTGGCGCTCCCCCGCGGCCATGCGCGGCTACATCGACGAGGGCACCGTCTGGACCGACAACCCCAGCCGCACCCTCGGCCTCTAGCCACCGAGCCCGCAACGCCGGCGGCCGGTAACGAGCGGGGACTGGGGCGGTCCTCCGCGACCCGCCGCGACCCGCCTGCCACTGCCGCCGAACCGGCGGGTGCCGCTCCGTGCCGGCCGCGAGCACCGATCGGCCGGTCCGGCTCCGCCACCGACCCGCGGGGCGGGCAGGTGCCGTCACCGGGCGCGGCCCGGTCTCCCCGAGAGGTCGAGACCGGCCCGCCGGGGCTCGCTCACCCAAGCCAGAGGACATCGAGCACGTCCACCCGGCGTTGCGCCTCGAGAATCAGATAGGTCACCAGGCCCTCGCCGGCGGCGCCGAAGGCCAGGGTGCGCACCGGCGCGTCCGGGTTGGCCAGGTTGAGCGACTCGCCACCCCACGGCGCCAGCTCGAGCATCGCGCGCACCTCGGCAAAGGCCGCCAGCGCCCCGGCGGGAGGGCCTCGATCTGGGCGCGCGACTGCGCATCGACGCTGACCTGGTACACCCCGACGACGCCGCCGGGCTACAGCGGGTGTGAGTAGTTGAGGTACAGGAAATCCCGGTGAGATTGATCTTGCTTGGGTTCGCCTACCTGGGGTTCAGCCAAGGTGAGGCCAAAAGCCACAATGCCGCGATGAGCGCGGTCCTGAGGGCATGAACATCGAGGTCTTGGTCGTGCCGGACTGCCCGAGCGAGGAGCCCGCGGCCGACCTGCTGCGGCGAGCGCTGGACGATATTGGTCTGCGCGACATCGGGTTCGCCACCCGCGTGGTCACGGGGCAGGAAGAGGCCGAGCGGATCGGCTTCACCAGCTCGCCGACCATCCTGGTCGACGGACGCGACCCGTTCGCAGAACCGGAGGGTCAGCCGAGATACGGCCGGAATGGATAGCAGCGCGATCTTGAGTGTGTGATCGGTGCCCCTGCGGACCGATGTGACACAGAACGTTGCCGAGTCGCCCCAACCGCCGGAGTGGATCTCCGCAGGTCGCCCGGGGCGGCTCGGGCTCTGTGTCACACGGCCGGTGCCCGTCCGGGGACGGGATTCAGCAGCAGCCGGGCGGCGTGTCGCCGGTGAGGAGCGCCTCGGTGAGGGGTCGGCCGAGCCGGTACGCCTCGAACACGGGCAGGACGGTGGCGCCAGGGTGCTGATCGAGCCGGTCCTTGCCCGCGTCGGGGGTGGCGAAGAAGTGGACCTGGTTGCAGAAGGCGGTGCGGATGGAGGCCGGGGCGTCGGGACGATCGAGACGACGGCGGTGGTCGGCTCCACGCTGGTGACCTGGTCCGGTTCGACGGTGAGGCGGACGGGGGTGCCGGTGGCGTGGCAGGGGGAGGTGACGCGGGCGGGGCGGCCGAGGACGGCGGGGAAGATGAGGGTGTCCAGCGCGCACCAGGTGTAGAGCTTGCGCCCGTCGACCTCGAAGTGGTGCGGGGTGGGGTTCTGGGTGAGGCCGCTGCCGGTGATCCGGCCGCTCTCGTCGTATTCGGTGTCGGGGTTGGCGGCGAGGGCCCCGCGGACCTGGTCGGGGGTGCGGCCGGTGGCCTGGGCGATCTGCTCGACGGTCACGGGTCGGCCCTGGGCGAGAAGTTGGAGGAGCGGGCGCCACAGCCAGGGGCGGGCGCTGGCGGCTCCGCCGCCGTTGAACGCGGCGGTCAGCCGGGTGGCGAGCTGCTGGGCCTGGGAGTCCATGGGCGCGGGTCCTTTCCGGTGGTGGGTGGGGTGGGTCAGCCGGCGCAGCAGGAGAGCTTGGCGACGTCGGAGGTGAAGGTCTGGGCGGCGAGCTTCAACGCTTCGGCCATGGTCAGGTAGGGGTGCCAGGTGTGGGCGAGCTGGTCGACGGTCATCCCGGCGGTGATGGCGTAGGTGGCGGCGGTGATGATGTCGCCGGCGCTGTCGGCCAGGACGTGGGCGGCCAGCAGCTTCCCGCTGCCGCGTTCGGCGATGAGCTTGACCAGCCCGCGGGTGTCCCGGTTGACCAAGGCTCGGGGGACGTTCTCCAGCGGCAGGGTGCGGGTCTGGTGGGCGATACCGGCCTCGGTCAGCTGGGCCTCGGTCATCCCGACCGAGGCGATGGCGGGGCTGGTGAAGGTGACCTTCGGCAGCGCGGTGTAGTCCAGGGTGCGCTCGACGCCGTCCAGGGCGTTGTCGGCGACCAGGGTTCCGTGCGCGGCGGCGACGTACACGAAGTCCGGGTGGCCGGTGACGTCTCCGGCCGCCCAGATGCGCGGGTTGCCGGTGCGCAAGTACTCGTCCACCACGACCTCGCCGCTCTCGCCGGTCTTCACCCCGACCCGCTCCAGGCCGAGTCCGTCGGTGACGGGCCGTCGTCCGGTGGCGATCAGCAGGCGACTGGCGCGCACCTGCTGCTCACCGTCGGGGCCGGTGAGGGTGGCGAGGATTCCGTCGCCGTCGCGGCGGACCGCACGGAGCTGGGTGCGGGTGTGGACGGTGATGCCCTCCTCGCGGAAGATGTCCTCGATTCCGGCGGAGATCTCCGGCTCTTCCCAAGAGGCCAGACGGGAGCGGACGGCCAGGGTGACCCGGCTGCCGAGGCGGGCGAAGAGCTGGGCCTGCTCCAGGCCGACGTAGCCGCCGCCGAGGACCAGCAGGTGCTCGGGGAGTTGCTGGAGTTCCATGGCGGTGGTGGAGGTCAGGTGGTCCACCTGGTCCAGGCCGTCGATGGGCGGCGCGGTGGGGGCGGAGCCGGTGGCGATCAGGTAGTGGGCGGCCTCGATGGTGGTGGTGCCGCCGTCGTTCAGCGCGACCTGCAGGACGGGGCCGTCGGCGAAGGTGGCGGTGCCGTGCACGATCCGCCAGCCGTACTCGGCGGCCAGGTCGGTGTACTTCTCCGCCCGCAGCTGTCCCACCAGCGTGTCCTTGCCGCCGATCAGCGCGGGGAAGTCCAGCGCGGGCTCGGTGGCCTGTATGCCGGGGAACCGGCTCGCCGCCTGGGCGCCGTGACGGGCCTCGGCGGCGGCCAGCAGCGCCTTGGACGGCACGCAGCCGACGTTCACGCAGGTGCCGCCGGTGATGCCGCGCTCGACCATCACCACGCTCCTGCCCTTGTTGCGGGCCGCGATGGCCGCGGCGAACGCGCCGGCGCCCGAGCCGATGATCGCCAGGTCGTAACCGGTGTGTGCCTGGAGCACAGCACTACCTCCCTCAGTGGGGTCCAGCGCCGCACGCCGGACCCATTCCTATGCGCCTTGCCGTATTGCAGATGGCCACCTTACTATGCGGGTAAGCAAATAGCTGCTGGTGGAAAGGCCCTGCCCATGAATACCCCTGTCCTTGCCGGATCCCCGGCCACGGCCGAGGTGCCGTGCACACACCTGGACACCACGGCCCGGTTCTTCCGCGCGCTCGCGGACCCCACCCGGCTGAAGCTGCTGGAGTTCATCCAGCGCGGCGAGCGCACCAGCGCGGAGTGCGTCGAGCACGCCGGGATCTCCCAGCCCCGGGTGTCGGTCCACCTGTCCTGTCTCGTGGACTGCGGTTACGTCAGCGCCCGCCGGGACGGCAAGAAACTGCGCTACTCCGTCGGCGACCCCCGCGTCGCTGATCTGGTCATGCTGGCCCGGTCGCTGGCCGCCGACAACGCCGCCGCCCTGGACTGCTGCACCCGCATCCCCGGAGAGGGAGAGCAGCGATGACGCCTCCGCCCACCCAGCCCGGTGACCGCCGCGGCGGCCTGCTCGGCACCCTCGCCGTGGTCGGCGTCGCCCTGCTGTCGATCATCTGCTGCGCCGGGCCGGTACTGCTGGCCAGCGGCGCCCTGGCCGGACTCGGCGGGGTGCTGGTCAGCCCCTGGCTGCTGGCCCCGGCCGCGGTCCTGATGGCCGGCGCTCTCGCCTGGTGGCTGCGCCGCCGCACCGGCAACGGCGATGCCTGCTGCCCCCCGGCCACCCGCACCGACCCGCACGAGGGCGACCTGCTCCGCAAGCACTGACCCGGTCGGCACAGGCTCCCCGCCTCCCGTTCTGCCGGCCACCGCCGCGCTCCCCCATCCGCTCCCTGCCGACCGGGACCACCCGTCCAGTCCCGGCCTTTCGAGGAAGGCCCGCACCACCCATGACCTCACCGCCCCCCACCGCCCGCCGCACCCGCCTGCGCCGCCGTACCACCCTGGCTCTGGCTGCGGCTGCCACCGCTGCGCTCACCCTGTCCGCCTGCGGTACCGACACCAAGGCGAACACCTCCGGTACGAGCGCCAGCAGTGGCAATGCCTCTGCCAAGGCGGACACCGTCACCCTCCTCGACGACACCACGCTGGCGGTGCCCGCGAACAAGCCCTCCGCCCTGTTCTTCTTCTCGGTGGGCTGCGGCGAGTGCGCCGGCGGCGCCAAGAACCTGGACAAGGCCGCCCAGGCGTTCGACAAGGCCGGGAAGAAAGCCAACTTCCTCGCGGTGGACATGGACCCGAGCGAGTCGAAGCAGACGATCAGGCAGTTCCTCGACTACATCAAGGCCCCGACTCTGCCCGCCACCATCGACAAGGGCGCCACCTTCTCGCTCCGCTACCAGGTGAGCGCACTGTCCACACTGATCGTCGTCGACCCGCAGGGCAAGGTCACCTACCGGGCCACCGACCCCTCCGCCGACCAGATCCAGGACGCCCTGAAGAAGGCAGGCGCGTGATGAACGGCCTGCTCGCCCTCGCCTTCGCCGCCGGGATGCTCGCCCCGGTCAACCCCTGCGGCTTCGCCCTGCTGCCCGCCTGGATCACCGCCGCCCTCGGCGAGAACGACACCTCCCCGGTGCCGGTACGCCTCGCCCGCGCTCTGCGCTCCGGCGCCGCCCTCACCCTCGGCTTCGCCGGCACCCTCGCAGCCGCCGGACTCATCGTCAGCGCCGGAGCCCGCGCCCTGATCCAAGCCGCCCCCTGGCTGGGCCTGGCCACCGGCATCCTCCTGCTGCTCCTCGGCGCCGTCATGCTCACCGGCCGCACACCCAGCCTGCGGCTGCACCTGACCACCGGCACCCGCCAGTCGGCGGGCCCGCCGACCGCCCGGCGCATGGCGGCCTTCGGCGTCGGCTACGCCGCCGCGTCCCTGTCCTGCACCTTCGGCGTGCTGCTCGCCGTCATCGCCCAGGCCCAGGCCACCGCCAGCTACGGCGGACTCCTCGCGGTCTTCGCCGCCTACGCCGCCGGATCGGCCGCCGTCCTGCTGCTCGTCGCAGTCACCACCGCCGCCGCGGGCGCCGCCCTCACCCGCAAGATCACCACGCTGGCCCGGCACGGCACCCGCATCACCGCCGCCATCCTCGTCCTCACCGGCGCCTACCTGGCCTGGTACTGGTACCCCGCTGCCACCGGCGGCCCCACCACCGCCGCCCCCGGCGGCGGCCTCGCCACCTTCTCCGCCACCGCCACCGCCTGGATCCAGGGCCACACCACCGCCATCGCCGTGACCGCCCTGGTGGTCGTCCTCGCCGTGGCGGCCGCCGCCATCCGCCACCGCACACGGCAGCCGGCCCCCCACTCCACTCCCTCCGGGACAGCCCCCTCCGCCGCTGCAGCGGACGACTGCTGCGCGCCCCAGCCCGTCCTCACACCGGCCGCCACCGACCGCGACAGCGACGGCCACTGCTGCTGACCCGCGCCCACGCCCAGACCCGCCGCGGCCGGGAACAGACCAAGCCCACGGCCGCGGGCGACTGCCGGAACGGAACCACCCATGACCACGACAGCAGCCCGCGACACGGCCTTTCCGGCCGAGCGGAGAAGCCCGCACGCCACGATCGGCGCCGACCGGTTCCTCGCGCTCCTGCTGATCCTGGGCGGCTTGCTCGGCCTGCTCGCCTCGGCCGTGCTCACCCACGACAAGATGAAGCTGCTCGCCAACCCGAACTACGTCTCGGCATGCAGCATCAACCCCGTCTTGTCCTGCAACAACATCATGAAGAGCTGGCAGGCATCCACCTTCGGCTTCCCCAACCCCTTCATCGGCTGGGTCGCCTTCCCCGCCGTCATCGCCATCGGCGCCGGACTGCTGGCCGGCGCCCGCTACCGGCGATGGCACTGGTGGGGCCTGCAGGCCGGCACCGTCTTCGGTATCGGCTTCATCACCTGGCTGCAGTACTCCTCGCTGTACGCCATCGGCGCGCTGTGCCTGTGGTGCACCCTCGTATGGGCCGTGACGATCCTCATCTTCTGGTACACCACCGTGCACAACATCCAACACGGGCTCATCCCCGCCCCCGACCAGGTGCGCCGCGCCGTGGCCGAGTTCCACTGGACGGTGCCCGTGCTGTGGATCGGCACCATCGCGGTGCTCATCCTCACCAAGTGGGGCAGCGCCCTGTGGGCCTGACCCCTCCTCCCCAGAACCCCGGCCCCGCCCCCCCGTCGGGCCGGGAGGGTGGCCGGCTGCCGCACCCCCCGGGCAGCAGCCGGCCACACCCTCACCCCGTCCGCCCAGCCCTGGAGCCCGGTCGATGCGCACGGCGCCCCCCAATGCCCTCATCCGGCTCCGCCGGATGCTCGGCCACCTGCTGACGGCCGCCCTCGCCGCGCTCGGGGCCCTCGGCACGGCCCTGGGCACCGGGCTGGCGATGATCGGCCTGTGCTGCGGCACCCCGGTCCTGACCGCTGCCGGTGCGGGAGCCGCCGCCGGAACCGCCGGGGCCGTCACCCACGGTCCCGCCGTGTGGCCGTTCTTCACCGCCGCGGCCGTACTCTTCACCGCCGCATGGCTCCTGCACCGCCGCACCACCCGCCGCGGCTGCCGCACATCACCCGAACAGACCCCCGCCTCACGCCCGCACACCCCAGACCACACAAGCTAAGCCCCGAATCCATTCGGCCAGGCGGAAAGCACGAAAGGAGCCTTCTGATGGTTCAGCGGTACGACACTCTGGTGATCGGCGGCGGCATGGCCGGACTCCCCATGGCGCTGCGCGCCGCACGGCACGGCCGGGTCGCCTTCGTGGAGAAGGAGAAACTCGGCGGCACCTGCCTCAACCGCGGCTGCATCCCCACCAAGACGATGATCGCCTCCGCCGCGGTGGCCCACCAGGTGCGCCGCGCCGCCGAGTTCGGCGTGACGACCACCGCCCCCACCGTCGATCTCGCCGCCGTCGTGGCCCGCAAGAACGCCATCGTCGAGACGATCCGCTCCGGCTCCTACAAGACGGTCGGCCGCGCCGAGCAACTCGACTTCTATCCCGCCGAGGGGCGCTTCGTGGCACCGAGGCGGCTGCGCGTGGACCACACCGACATCGAGGCCGACAAGATCTTCCTGGTCACCGGTCTGCGCACCGCCATCCCCCCGATCGACGGCCTGGAGACCACCCCGTACTACACCTCGCGCACCGTGCTGGACCTCACCGAGCTACCCGAGCACCTGATCGTCGTGGGCGGCGGCTACGTCGGCTGCGAGTTCGCCCAGATGTTCGCCCGCTTCGGCTCCCGCGTGACCCTCATCCAGCGCGCCGAGCGGCTGCTGCCCGCCGAGGACCCCGACATCTCCGCCGCCGTCACCGACGGCTTCACCGCCGACAACATCACCGTCCTGACCAGCACCACCTGCACTGCCGTCGAGGGCCGTCCCGGACACATCCGGGCCGGCTGCCAGGGCGGCGAGACCGGCGAGATCACCGGCAGCCACCTGCTCATCGCCACCGGCCGCACCCCCAACACCGACACCCTCGGCCTGGAACACCTCGGCCTCGAGCCCGACAAGCAGGGGTTCCTGCCCGTCGACGACCTGCTGCGCACCCAGGCCGCGGACGTCTGGGCACTCGGCGACATCCGCGGCGGGCCGATGTTCACCCACACCGCCCGCGACGACGCCGACATCGCCTACCGCACCACCTACCGCGGCCAGGACCGCACCACCGCCAAACGCGTCGTGCCGCACGCGGTGTTCACCGACCCCGAGGTCGGCTCCGTCGGCCTGACCGAACCCGCCGCCCGCGCCGCCGGATACGAGGTCCTCATCGGCCGCCAGGACTTCACCGGAGTCGTCAAGGCCCGCGCCATCGGCAACACCCGCGGCCTGATCAAATTCGTCGTCGACGCCGCCACCGACCGCATCCTGGGCTGCCACATCGCCGGCCCCGACGGCGGGAACCTCGTCCACGAAGCCGTCATCGCCATGACCTGCGGCGCCACCTACACCGACATCGCCCGAGCGATCCACATCCACCCCACCCTCGCCGAAGGCGTCAACACCGCCGCCGGCGGCGTCCACCGAGAGATCGGCACCTGACCCGCGCGCGTCAACACGGGGTGCCGCCCAGGGCTTCGAGTTCGCCCGAGACGGCGAGCTGCTGCAGTGCCGCCCGCAGCCGGGCCAGCTCCTCGATGCGCTCCTCGGCCCGGCGCAGATGCTCGTTCAGCATGACAGCGGCCTGCCCGCGCCGGGCTGCGCTGCCGTCCACGACGGCCAGGACCTCACTGATCTCGGCGAGCGACAGCCCGGCACTCTGCGCGGCCCGCACGAACGCCAGCCGAGTCACAGCCTGCCGCGGATAGTCCCGGTAACCGGACGAGGTGCGCGGCGGCGCGGGCAGCAGCCCGACGTGCTCATAGAACCGGACCGTCTACGTACTCACCCCGGCGGACGGCACCTACCTCTGCACCACAGGGCGTACCTCGCCCCCCGCCACCGACACGCTCAAGAAGCCCTACTATCCCTTTCGGCCGAATCTCTCTGACCCTCAGGAAGAGGCCGAGCGGATCGGCTTCACCGGCTCGCCGACCATCCTGGTCGACGGGCGCGACCGTTCGCAGAGCAGGGGCGCGTCCCGGGACTGATCTGCCGGGTGTACCGCACTCCGGACGGCCTTGCAGGTGTGCCGGGGGCGGAGCAGTTGCGGCAGGTACTCAAGGCCGCGGCCGAATTGGATTGCTGACATTCCCCGCCGGTGATCGGGCTCGGTCAGGCGGGGCCGGTGCTGCCTTCCAGTTGACGCGGGACGCGGGAGGTGCGGAGTTCGCGCAGGTCGGGGATGTGGTTGTAGAGGGTGCCGGCGGAGACGCCCAGCAGCTTGGCGATGGACTCGATGCTGTTCTCCGGGTTGGGCAGCATGTCGCGGGCCGCGCGGATGAGCTCGGGTGTGATGACGGTGGGGCGTCCGCCGGTGCGGCCGCGGGCGCGGGCGGCGGCCAGGCCCTCGTTGGTGCCGGCGACGATGAGTTCGCGGATGAACTCCGCCAGGGCGGCGAAGACGTGGAAGATCAGGCGCCCGCCCGGGGTGGTGGTGTCGAGGTTCTCGTGCAGCGAGGTGAAGCCGACCCCTTGCTCGCGCAGCTCAGCGACCATCGTCACGAGGTCTTTGAGGGAGCGGCCGTAGCGGTCGAGGGAGGGGACGACGAGGGTGTCCCCGCTCGCGAGGAAGGCGTGGCACGCCTTGAGCTCGGGGCGCAGGTCGTTCTTGCCGGACTTTTTGTCCGCGAAGATCCGGCGGCAGCCGGCCGCGTTGAGCGCGTCGAGCTGGCGGTCGAGTTTCTGCCCGCCGGTGGAGACCCGGGCGTAACCGATCTTGATGTCGGTGCGTACGGCGGGTTCGGCGAGAAGGAGTTCGGAGGGTTTCAGGGGCGCGCTCACCCCCGGATCTTCTCAAGAAACGGTGATCGGAGGTTGTTGAAGCACCGAGGTTTTTGAAGGAGTTTTTGAAGGCGATCCGGGGTCCGTGCGGATTGGTTTCATGATCGTCAATAAACGAAGGTTTTTTGAAGATCGGCACCGTCGAAACGATCCAAGGTTTCCTGAATTCAGGATGAGATGTACTGTCGTGGTGTGCTGACTGTTGCTTCCGACATCGAGGTGCTGGCCCGGTTCGGCCGCGCGCTCGCCGACCCGATCCGCTGCCGCATCCTGCTCGCCCTGCGCGACGCCCCTGCCTACCCCGCCGACCTCGCCGACGCCCTCGGCGTCTCCCGCACCCGGCTGTCCAACCACCTCGCGTGCCTGCGCGACTGCGGCCTGGCCGTCACCGTCCCCGACGGCCGCCGCACCCGCTACGAACTGGCCGACGAACGCCTCGGCCACGCACTCGACGACCTGCGCACCGCCGTGGTGGCCGTCGAGACCGACCGGACGTGCGTCGACGCCGACGAGAAGGGCTGCTGCTGAGATGGCCGCCGAGATATCGATATCCCTCGGGCCCTCCCCGGCCCGCCGCGACGTCCTCGCCCGGCGGATACGCCTGCTGGTCGCGGCCACGATCACCTACAACGTCATCGAGGCGGTCGTCGCCATCACAGCGGGCACCCTCGCCTCCTCCACCGCGCTGATCGGCTTCGGCCTCGACTCGGTCATCGAGGTCTCCTCGGCCGCCGCGGTCGCCTGGCAGTTCTCCGCCCGCGACCACGCCGTACGCGAGGCCCGCGAGCAGCGCACCCTGCGGATCATCGCTGTCTCCTTCTTTGCGCTCGCCGCGTACGTCTCCGTCGACGCCGTCCGCGCGCTCACCGGCACCGGGGAGGCAGAGCGGTCGATCCCCGGCATCGTCATCGCCGCCCTGTCGCTGGCGATCATGCCGTTCCTGTCCGCCGCCCAGCGCCGCGCCGGGCGGGAACTCGGCTCCGCCTCCGCGGTCGCGGACTCCAAGCAGACGCTCCTGTGTACCTACCTGTCGGCCGTGCTGCTGCTCGGCCTGGTCCTGAACGCCACCCTCGGCTGGTCCTGGGCCGACCCGATCGCCGCCTTGGTCATCGCCGCCATCGCCTTCAAGGAAGGCCGCGACGCCTGGCAGGGCAAGGGATGCTGCGCACCCACCGGCGCTGCGGTGGTGCCGTCCGCCGGCGCCAAGGAGGACGCGTGCGGCTGCCAGCCGGGCTGCGACTGCTGCAACTGACCTGACTGCCCGCACTCACACAGGGCCCCGGCGTCGACCGACGCCGGGGCCCTCAGCTTTCCTCGTCCTCGCCGTCTTCGGCGGCGTCGGGGTCGCGGAAGGGGCGCAGTCCGCGGCCGGGGCCGCTGGCCTTGATGTTGAACAGGTAGCGGCCCAGGAAGTTGATGTGCCGGTCCTTGAGCGGGGAGAGCCGGGCGACGTCCTCATCCTTGATGTCGTGGCCCTCCGCGCGGAGCTGTGCGACGGCGGCGTCCAGGTAGCGGGTGTTCCACAGGACCACGGCGTTGAGGACCAGGCCGAGAGCGGCGAGTTGGTCCTCCTGGCCCTCGCGGTACGCCTGGCGGATCTGGCCCCGGCCGCCGTGGCAGATCGCGCGGGCGAGCCGGTGGCGGGACTCCTGCACGGTGAGCTGCCGGTTCATCAGCCGCCGGTAGGTGTCGTCAACGGGATCGACCAAGGCGAGCAGGTGCATGGTCTTGTCGATCCGCCCGTACTCGGCGAACGCGGCACCGAGCGGGGTGGGGTGGCCCTCACGGCCGAACATCCGCAGCAGGTCGTAGGCCCGGACCTGGTTGGTGATGAGCGACCCGGCCACCCGGAGCATGTCCGGCCAGTGCGTGGCGATCCGCTTGAGGTTGACCTTGTTGCAGGCCACGGCCTCCAGCGGCCCGTACCCGGCGGCCGGCCCCTCGCCGTCGGGTAGGTCGGCCCGCCAGAACCGCTGGTCCGAGAGGTCACGGAAGCGCGGGGCGAAGCGGAAGCCGAGCATCTTGTACAGGCCGAAGGCCATGTCGCTGTACGAGGCGTTGTCGGTCGCCACCATCTCCGGCTTCACCCCGCCGTCCAGGTTCAGCAGGGTGTCCAGGGTGTAGAGGCTGTCGCGCGGGGTGCCGCGCACGACCATCGCACCGATCCCCGCAACCTGGTCGTTGACAGCGTTGAGCCAGGTCACGCCGCGTTTGTAGCCGTAGTACTTCGGCGAGGGGCCGGTGTTGATGCTCTTGACGGGGACGACGAAGCGCAGGCCGTCGACGGAGGCGAGCAGCCCGCCGCCCCACATCTGGGCCAGCTCGATCGCGGACTGGGCGGTGATGAGCGCGGCGTTCGCCGCGGCGATGGTGTCGGCTCGCAGATAGTTCTGATCGACGTGGGACAGGCGCGAGCGGGTCAGCGCCTTGCTCTGCGGATCGATGACCGGGGTCAGGCCGATGTTGCAGCTCTGCGAGACCAGCAGGGCGACCAGGGAGACAAGCAGGCCCTCCATGCGGGTGCGCCGGTCGGAGACGTGCCTGAAGGAGTCAAGGAACCCGGTCCAGGAGTGGACCTCGAACAACAGGTCCGGCAGATCGATCCTGGGGAGCATCGCCTCCGTGGTGGCCTTCAGCCAGGTCAGGGACTCCGGTTCGCCCACCGCGCCGAGCTTGTCCACCGACAGGCGGGCACGTCCCCCGCCCTCGGGGACGACGATCTCCACCTTCGCGTCGTCGCCGGCCTCGGCCAGCCGGTCGGCCATCTGCCGCCACGCCGCATCCAGCCCCCGGGTGAGCTGGGCCAGGTGTTCGCCCGCGTCCTCGGTCAGGGACAGGCCCGCCAGCACGTCCCCGCGCATTGCCTCCCACCGCGGACCGTCCAACAGCCTCGCGCGCGGGTCGGCCCACCGGTTCGACGGGGCGGCGAACACGTCGCGCCGGTTCAGCGCGCGGTGCAGCTGCTCCAGCACGCACACCACGTACGCGTCCCGGTCGACCGCGCCCTGCGGCAGCTTGGTGTTCGAGAACACCGCCCGCTTCCACATCGCGGGCACCAGCTCGGCGTCGACCTCGCGGGGCAGCAGCGGCCGGTCCTTGACCCGCCGGCGCGAGAGCGCGGGCAGGCGGCGCACCGCCTTCAGCAGGCGCCGCCCGGCCGGGGCCGCGTCCAGCGCGTCCGACTCGCCCAGCAGCGCCAGGAAGGGGCGCACAGTGTTGTAGCGCAGAGCCAGCTTCTCCCGCATCGCCGCCTCAGCCGACCCGTCGTCCTCCGGTACCAGGGCCTCGACGGTCGCGACCGCCCCGGCCACCGCCGTACGCGGCACCGCCTCCTCCACCGCCGCCCACAGCGCGGCCACGTCCAGGTCCGCGTCGTGCTCGGCGACCAGGTCCAGCTCCTGGGTGAGGATCTTCGACGCCTTCGCCAGGATGCGGGCCGCCTTCTCCAACTGCGGCAGCATCGCCAACCGCTCCCGCTCCGAGGCCCGCCGCGCGGGGCTGATCAGCCGGTTCGCCATCAGCACCGCGAACAGGTCCAGCGCGTCATCGACCGCCTGCGCCTCCAGCTGACGCACCACCGCCGTGAGCAGTGCGGTCCGCCGCGGCTCCGGCGCCCGCTCAATCGTCTGCGCCTTGCTCAGCTGCCCGTACCGGGCCAGCGTGGACAGCCGGTTCACCGGCACCCGCGACAGGTTCACCCGGCCCAGCGCGAACGCCGAGATCTCCCCCACCCGCTCCATGGCCCGCACCATCGCGGTTCCCGTCGACTTCACCGGCGGCGTCCGCAGCCGCTCCAGCTCCGAGACCCGCTTGCCCTCCGGCACCACCAGCAGCCCGGCCAGCGTCGGAGAGAGCGCGGGATCGGCCCGGTGCGCGGCCCGCGTCACCGCCTCGTACAGGCGCCGCTCGGCCACCGTGCGGGCCTCCGACACCTGCCGGGCCAGCACCGAGGCGCCCGGCAGCAGCACCCGGTTCTTGCGCAGCCACGTCACCGCGTGGTTGAAGAGGGCCACCGGCCCCTCGGCGTGCGTCCACGCCCGCCCGTACAGGAAACCGCGGAACTCCCGGCCCCACCGCCGGTCGGTGAAGTCCCGGTACTGGAACCGCTCCTGGATCTCCGCCGCGTGCTCGTAGACCGTCGACCGGCGCTCCCGGTACCGCTTCACGCACGAGGCGTCCGCGATGCCGAGCTGCCCGGCGAGGTACTCCACGGCCTCCCACGGCACTGCGAGCGGGTCCTCGCCCAGGAACCGGCCGACGTAGCGGACCGTGCAGATCTGCACCGCCATCCCAAGCCGGTGCGCGTCCGTACGACGCAGCGCGATCAGATCACGGTCGTCATCGTCGAGGAAGAAGAACCGCTCCAGCTCCGGGCGCGTGGGCACCTCAGTGAACGTCCCGTACGCCTCGGCCTGCTCATCAGTTAAGAACTCCACCGGCACGGCTGGACCGTAGCCAGCACCGACGCCCGTCCAACGATCTTTCCGGGAACCCCCGCGGAGCCTCCAGCCGGTGTGCTAGCCGACCATGATCGTTCTCACCGGGATTTCCTGTACCTCAGCTACTCACACCCGTACAGGCCGGCGCGGCGGCAGGTCTGGGCCAGCGGCTCGTCGGCCGGGACCGGGTCGCCGGTGAGCCGCTCGGCGGCGCGCCGGGCGATGGAGGCGAACCGGTCCGGGTCGCGCTGCAGCAGCGCCAGCCGCCGCCAGTGCTCCAGGCACCGGAACAGCTCGGTGAGCTCCAGGCTCTCCCGGGCGACCCCGAGCGCCCGCTCGTGGGCCGCAGCGAACCGGGGACGGTCCTCCTCCAGCAGCGCCGCACGGATCGCCGCGGGCGCCGCGCCCGGCCGCAGCGGATCACCACCCGGCGGTTGCGCGCCGTAGGACCAGGCTGCCGTCACGGGTTCAGCGGAGCGAGTCGCGGCGGATCGCGACGCCCTTCTCCGCTGCAGTCGAGGTAGGAAGACCCCACATGATCGAACAAATGTTCGAAATCCAGAACTCACAAAAGAGGACGGGACAGCTCCTGGCCGGGGGCTGTCCCGTCTAGCTCTCCACGTCACGGATGCCCAGCACGAACTCCGTGACGCCGGTGCCTCGGCGAACCGAAGCGATTTCCCCAACCTGCCGAGAAGGGGCGCCTTGCGTAGGAGAGGATACCCCGCTGCGCCGCGGTAGCGCGACGTAACGTCGTCGCGACACGCCGATCCGGTTGACCGGATTCGCCGGTGCTCGCGACCGGCTCCGTTCCGACACGGTGGTGGGGTCGCAGTAAACGCCGTTTAGCGGTGCACTCCGGAGCCCTGGCCGTAAACGCCGTTTAGCGCCGGCCGCACGGCGCCCAGGACAGGCCACACACTCCGGCCCAGACCACCTGCACCTCGGACTCGACGGTCGACGATGGCAGTACCGTGCCAAGCACGCCGGGGTCAGGGGTTGTGGCATTCGAGGGTTGCGGTGTCGGGCGATTTGACGGCACGCGCCACGGGCGGCGCCGCTCGGTAAACGGCGTTCATCGACCGGCGCTCCGGCGGGCAGTGCGGCCGCGTTCCCCAGCCAGACTGGCGGGCAGCATCCGACCCCGGTTCCGCTCGGGCGGGAGGGCATGCAGGGGCCAGCGCGTGCAGAGGTGGTGGGGTCGTGCCCCGGTCGGCATGACCTCGCCGCGACTGTGGGAGCCTCGCGCGGATGGGAGCTGGCGCGCTGTACGGGCCGCCCACGACCATTGGGTCAGGGAGGTGCTCCGTAAACGCCGTTTAGCCCGCCCGCCCGGGCGGGCACTGCGGCCCAACTCGCGGCACGCGCCAGGTTCGATCCGCGAGCCCCCGCCGACGACGCGTGAGCCCTCAGCGAGAGGCGCTCCGTGCCACACGCGGGGCCAGCCGGCCGCGCGCGGGTGCGGGTAAACGCCGTTTACGGGCCTGGGCAGCACGCCCCCGCCTCCCTGCTCGTGCCTCATGGACGGGGGCACGGTCAACGGTGGAATGTTGATGTCGAGTGCCTGGCGCCGCGGATTCGGAAGGACAGGGGGCTGCGGCCTCGGCGTGCGCGGCGAGTGAGCAGCAGCAGGCGAGTTCGCCAGTTGGCCGTCGGAGCGGGGGCCTCGGCCACCGCGGCCCTTTTTACGGGGCGGGCGTACCCAGGTCGCTCTTCGCAACACCCTGGCTGGTCATCGCGCCCTCGTCGCGTCAGAGGCGTCGCGGCGTCCCTCAGCGTTTCCGCCTGCACCGCCCCGGCGGTACCGGTGCGCGCTGCCGGTAAACGTCGTTTATCCCGGCCCTTGCTGACCATCGCACGTTGCCCTCCGGCTCTGTCGTGGAACAGCGGAGTCCCGCCCCGGGCACCCTGGTGGGTGTCCGCAGGCGCCGCACGGCACTGCATGGCGGGCTCCCGGTATCCGTCGATGGTGACCACGAGCCGGCGCCGACGGTCTGCTGGGCGTCGGGGGTGGACGGGACCGTCGGGTGAATGCGGTCCAGACCCTCCCGATGGCAGGACTCGGGAGGACAGAGCCTTCGGTGGCATCCGTCCTGCCGGCCCGGTGGGCCCGACGACCTCGCGGCGTGCGCCGCCAGGGGACGCATCGGCGGGCGCCGTCTTCTGCGGCCGGCGAGTAAACGACGTTTACTGCCCGGCAGCGTCGTCGCCACGGACGACAGCCGGGTTCGTCCGCCCTCCGGTGGGCTGCCGGCGCCGCCGAGATTGTCGACGGGGCTCCGTGCGTCTCCTGCGCGCCACGTCCTCGGCAACGCCGGCTTTGATGCGGAACTGCGTCCGTGACGGACACGGCGGCAGAGCGCTGGGTTCCCTGCCCGGAGCAGCCTGCGGTTACGACACCCAGGACGCGTCGCTGCGCGGCGCTCACGCAGCCACTCACCGCCCGCGGCCTTCCCGCCGGTCCCCGCACCCGGACCACACGACCCTCGCCGCCGTCGCATAAACGGCGTTTAGCGGCGATCGGCGTGCGGCTGGGCAGGCTGGCGGAGCAGGACGCCGCAGCGCCGAACCTCTAACCGAGCGTGAGCCGGGAAAGGAATCCCGGATCACCAACAGAATCCGCCTGACTGCCCGTCGACCCATCGCGCCGGGCCCGCTCGCTGTACGACGCGCCCGCGCCCAGGCCCGTCTCGCGGTCCTCGACCGAGGTAGCTGCCCGCCCACCGCCCGAGGCCGTCCCCACCCTGGCTCACAACTCCCGCACGACTGGTGGCCCGCGACGACGCGGGACCGGACTCCGAAACGGGATGCGTTGCTAAACGCCGTTTACCCCCCGTCACGGCCCGGCAGTCCCCGCGACGTGGCTGGATGGGCGAAGCCCGAGCTCCCATCCGCCGCCGACACGAGCTACCGCCGTGTCCCGGACCGTCGCCCCGCAGTCCTGCCAGTGTGGCACTGTTGGCGACAACACGCAGGTGCTAGCTGTCCCACCTACGGAGGTTGGTGACGCGGCGGGAGTAGACACGCCAGGGCGGATGATCT